>NZ_CP054043.1:920706-1227609 GCF_013282725.1 Yersinia mollaretii ATCC 43969
ACTCGGCAGCGCCAAATCCCG
Source organism: Yersinia mollaretii ATCC 43969 (assembly GCF_013282725.1). NCBI lineage: Bacteria > Pseudomonadati > Pseudomonadota > Gammaproteobacteria > Enterobacterales > Yersiniaceae > Yersinia > Yersinia mollaretii. Next base: position 920,728 of record NZ_CP054043.1, read on the forward strand.
TGAGCCTTGTGTGAGGCTGACGTAATTTTGTAGGAAGATCGACATCCCGATCGCTGAGATCAATGCAATCAAACGCTTAGAGCTACGAACTGGCTTATACGCCACTCGTTCAATACTCCAACCATAAGCACTGGCGATCACAATGGAGACGAGGAAAGCACAGCCGATCAATAACCAGCTGGCATCGATCCCTATCATCATTAATGCGGCGATCACGATAAATGAGACGTAGCTGCTGATCATATAGACTTCGCCGTGAGCAAAGTTGATCATGCCAATAATGCCGTACACCATGGTGTAACCGATGGCGATCAGCGCATAGGTGCTGCCCAACGTAACGCCGTTGAACATTTGTTGCAGAAAATACAGAAACTGCTCTGACATACACTAACCCTTTGATTCACTTGCCTGGCTGCCCTAGCCAACTGCCTCTGATCTACTGTGTGCAGAGAGAAAAATCCCCCGGAACTGGGGGATGCAATTGGTAAAAGGGGCCGGGTTGCTGCGGGAGCAACCCTACAACTTGATGATTCTACTATTCTTGTTATTTGACTGCGGTAGATGAACCATCCGCATGCCATTCAAAAATACCGAATTCAAACCCTTTCAGATCGCCTTTGTCATCCCAGCTCAATGGCCCCATCACTGTTTCAACCGGCTTGCCGGTTTTCAGATCTTTGACCAAATCGGCGGGCTCCTGACTGCCAGTACGCTCCATCGCCGTGGTCAGCGATTGCAGTGCGGCATAGGTGGTCCAGACGAATGGGCCAGTTGGGTCCAATTTCTTCGCTTTCAGCGCATCGACGATAGGTTGGTTAGTTGGCACCTGATCATAACGTTTCGGTAATGTCACCAGCATGCCTTCAGAAGCATCACCCGCGATATTAGAGAGTGAGGAGTTACCCACGCCCTCAGGGCCCATAAAGCGTGCTGTCAGCCCTGCTTGCTTAGCCTGACGCAGAATTTGGCCCATCTCTGGGTAGTAACCGCCGAAGTAGACGAAATCGACGTTCTCTTTCTTCAGACGTGCCACCAGTGTAGAGAAATCTTTATCACCCGCAGTCACACCTTCAAACAACACAGGTTCTGTACCTTGCTTTTTCAAACTGTCACGCACGGAACGCGCCAAACCTTCACCATATTGCTGCTTATCGTGCACTACAGCGATACGTTTAGGTTTGATGGTCTCCAGGATATATTTCGCGGCGGTTGGGCCTTGATCAGAGTCCAGACCGGTAGTGCGCATAATCATTTTGTAGCCACGAGTGGTCAGATCAGCGTTTGTCGCGGCAGGGGTGATCATAATCACGCCTTCATCTTCATAAATATCTGAAGCAGGCTGAGTTGAGGAGGAGCAGAGGTGACCAATAACGTAGCGGATACCGTCGTTAATCACTTTGTTGGCAACAGCCACGGCTTGTTTCGGGTCGCAGGCATCATCGTATTCCACGCCGACCAGTTTATCGCCTTTAATTCCACCTTTGGCATTGATATCAGCAATAGCCTGACGTGCACCGGTAAATTCCATGTCACCATATTGGGCAACCGGACCGGACATCGCGCCAACAATGGCAACTTTAATGTCTTTCGCCAGTACAGAATGGCTCATCGCCATCGCGATACACCCAGCCAGCAACACTTTACCTTTCGTTAATTTCATCCGCGAATTCCCCATCTGTCATTGTGAACGTGCTTGTTGTGTTGGTCTTAACGTTTTATCGTGCCGCTACGTTTTATTCATATGTAATAATGATTTAGTCTCAAAAGTAACGCTTTTTTCTAATAAGACTTTATTTTTCATGTCATTAAACAGGAGTTTTATGCTGTAAATCAACTGAGACAAGCAGAAACAAGCGGTGTAAACAGCATAAAATTAGGATTAAATTGAATGGGTTTTACTCAAATGATAGTGGGTTATGCTGGTTCTGTGATCATTTACTCAGTTAAAACTCGGAAAATGCAGTATCGAAAAAACATTTTCCCCCACGTACGTACAGAAAAACTTACACAACGCTCTGGTCTGTGATCTAGTACAATAAACCACAGCACAATACCCTTTACTTTTTTATGGTCTATCGACGATGAAACTGACTATTGAACGATTAACCACCCTGACTCATCAAGATCTTATCGATTTAGCGAAGATTTGGCCTGAGCAACAACAAACTAGCTGGCAACAATGGGTTATCGACGGTAAGCCACTCTTTGCGGCGCGCTTTAATGAGCGTCTGTTAGGTGCGGTGAAAGTTGCCGTGGAGGGTCAAGATGCCGAGCTTCAGGATTTGTGTGTCCGAGAGGTCACGCGTCGGCGTGGTGTAGGGTTGTATCTGATTGAAGAGACGCTGCGTCAGCTACCCGCGGTTCAGCACTGGTCGCTGAGCCATGAGCAGGTCACAGCTGAAAATCGCGAGGCTATGGAGGGTTTTATGCACGCCTGTGGTTTTAGTCGTGGCGCGAAGGGTTGGCAGCGATAACTCGCAGCAATAATAGCGCTGGCGTTATTCATACTCCGCCATTGCACGATGTCAGGTTGTGCTCACTAAATCAGCCAGACGTCTTGAGTACCAGAAAAGCAAAAGGGCGATATTAATATCGCCCTTTTAGTCGTATCACAATCTCTGAATCGCCCTATCAGGCTTCAATTGCCATACGCAGTTTTTTCATCGCATTCTTTTCGAGCTGACGAACACGTTCAGCCGATACGCCGTACTGATCAGCCAGCTCCTGCAACGTAGATTTGTTGTCATCGTCCAGCCAACGGGCGCGGATAATATGCTGGCTCCGCTCGTCCAATCCTTCCAACGCATAAGCCAGTTTATCTGCTGCGTGACCATCCCAGTTATCCTCTTCAATGCTATCAGCAAAATCAGAGGTTTTATCCTGCAAATACAGAACTGGAGCCATAGATTGGCCATCACGCGCTTCGTCATCTGGAGAGGGATCGAACGTCATATCCTGTGCGGACATGCGTGATTCCATCTCGCGAACGTCTTTACTGGTCACACCCAGCTCTTTGGCAACCAACTCGACTTCATCCTGGTTAAACCAGCCCAGACGCTGCTTGGTTTTGCGCAGATTAAAGAACAATTTACGCTGCGCTTTGGTGGTCGCAACTTTCACAATTCGCCAGTTACGCAGAACATATTCATGAATTTCTGCTTTGATCCAGTGCACCGCAAAGGAGACCAGACGCACCCCAACTTCAGGGTTGAAGCGGCGAACTGCTTTCATCAAGCCAATATTACCTTCTTGGATAAGGTCAGCCTGTGGCAAACCATACCCAGAATAATTACGGGCAACATGAGCGACAAAGCGCAGGTGAGACAGGATAAGCTGTTTAGCCGCTCCCAGATCGCCCTGGTAATGCAGCCGTTCAGCCAGCTCCCGCTCTTCCTCTGCTGTTAGCATTGGATAGGCGTTGGCAGCCCGAATATAGGCTTCCAGACTACCTTGGGGTACTAAGGCTAAAGTTTGCATTTCTTTGGTCATTCAAAACCCTCTCATTGCATTGGCTATAGTGCAAATTTCTCTCAGCGCCGATATTTTAGCATTTGCTTAAGCAGATTCAAGCGCTGGGCACCTTATCATTTCACTGTGTTGTTCGACCGGATATTGCCATAAAAGTTCACGCTGGATCACATTTTTTGCAGTGGATCATAGCAGATAACTAGCAATACAGAGCAGGAAGCGTCGATAGGATTAATGGGAAAACTGCGCCTCTTTCCCTGCCTTAACTGAACACCGCAGGGAAAGAGTATAACAAACATTCTTTACTGCGGTGTAAATCGGCGTAAATGTTGCACCGTCGCCAGCCAAGCGGCGATCCAGCCAATCATGGCGGAGATCAACACCAATAGCAGACACTCATCCCAGCTTAAACCATGCAGCGTAAAGCTCGTGCCGAACACGGTCGCCACCTGAGTCACAACCGATCCCAACTTCCAAACGAGTGCTTCAGATAGAATCAGCGACAGAACCGCGCCACCGAAACCTAACATCGCGCCACCGTTCAGGAACGGCCGTAGAATAAATCCATCGGTAGCACCAATCAGCTTCATGACATTAATGGTATCGCGACGGCTGAAAATACTGAGGCGCACGCTGTTACCAATGACCAAGAATACCGCGACCACCATCAACACACCAATCATGGCCGCAACCTGCCCGACCAGACCTGTGAGGGCGGCCAAGCGGGCAAACCAGCTATCATCCATGCGAACTTCAGCGACCCCTTCCACTTTGCTGACCCGATCACGCAAGGTATCCAGTGTCCCTGAGCTTTGGAAATCTAACTTGGGTGTGATGATAGCCACAGCTGGCAGCGGGTTCTCTTCCAACATATCCAACGCGCCACCAAAACCGGACCAGTTGCGGAACTCACCCATCGCCTCTTCCCGCGACAGATAATTCACTTTCTCGACACCGGCTTCCGCTTTCAGCGTGGTGACCACATTTTCAGCCGCGTTGTCATCCAATGCCTTATCCAGATAAACCGTCAGTTGCGGCGTTGGATACCATTGGTCTGCCGCCTGACTGACGTTTTTCCATACGATATAACAGACACTTGGCAGCGTCAGCGAGATGGCAATCACCATCACCGTTAAGAGTGTTGCCAGTGGTTGGCGCATCATATCGGCGATCGCATTGACCCACGAATAGCGCCACTGCTCACGCCAACCGCCTTTCAGCGCCTTGCTTTTTGCTTTCTGTGCATTATTCGCCATGATGCGCTCCTGACATCCGCCCCTGACTTAATGTCAGAATCGGGTAGCGCCGCCGGGCAATCAACGACGTATCGTGGGTCGCCATCAAGACAGTCACGCCCACACGGTTAAACTCTTCAAATAAGCGCAGAATGCCTTCGGATAAGGCGTCATCCAAGTTACCCGTGGGTTCATCCGCCAGTAATACCGCAGGCTTATTCACCACCGCTCGGGCAATGCCAACGCGCTGTTGTTCACCACCGGAAAGCTGAATCGGGAAGTTCTTCGCCTTGTCCAGCAGCCCCACTTTATCCAATGCCGCTGACACTCGGCGGCGGATATCTTCGGTGCTGGCACCGGCGATTATCAATGGCATGGCGACGTTGTCATATACCGTCCTGTCCAGCAGCAGATGGTGATCTTGGAAGATCATGCCGATCTGGCGACGCAGGAATGGCACTTCACGGTTTTTCAAGCGGCTGATATCGTGACCACCAAACCAAATATGGCCAGCACTCGGGCGCTCGATACCACAAATCAGCTTCAGCAGCGTACTTTTCCCTGCGCCAGAATGGCCGGTGAGAAACGCCATTTCTGCTGGGCGCAGATGAAAATCCACCCCTTGCAGCGCTTGTCGTCCGCCGAGATAAGCTTTACTGACCTGTTCAAAGCGAATCATCCGTATTAATCCTCTCGGGCAAAAAGAGCCTCAATAAAATCGTCAGCCTTGAATGGCCGCAAATCTTCTATACCTTCCCCAACACCGATATAGCGGATTGGGATACCGAACTGGTCGGCGATGGCGAAAATCACCCCGCCTTTGGCGGTACCATCCAGTTTAGTCAGGGTAATCCCAGTCAGACCCACTGCTTCATTGAAGAGTTTCGCCTGACTCACCGCATTTTGTCCGGTACTGGCATCTAACGTCAGCATAACCTCATGGGGGGCATCGCCGTCCAGTTTTTTCATCACCCGGACAATCTTCTTCAGCTCTTCCATCAGGTGGGCTTTATTTTGCAAACGCCCGGCAGTGTCGGCCAACAGCACATCAATACCACGGGCTTTAGCTGCTTGAATGGCATCGAAAATCACCGAGGCAGAGTCGGCTCCGGTATGTTGGGCCACCACAGCGATCTTGTTGCGTTCACCCCAAACTTGCAGCTGTTCTACTGCTGCGGCACGGAAAGTATCCCCCGCAGCCAGCATGACGGACTTACCTTCAGCTTGGAATTGACGCGCCAGTTTACCGATGGTGGTGGTTTTACCCACACCATTGACGCCAACCATTAAAATAACAAATGGGTTTTTACCACTGACATCCAGTGGTTTGTCTACTGTAGACAGAATTTCAGACATCTCCTCTTTGAGCTTGCCATATAACGCTTCGGCATCTTTTAACTGCTTACGGCTGGCATGTTCTGTCAATGAGGTAATGATTTTGCGGGTCGTTTCTACGCCAACGTCGGCGATCAGGAGCTGTTCTTCCAACTCTTCAAACAGATCGTCGTCGATTTTCTTACCGCTGAACAGCCCCATAAAACCAGAGCCAAGATTCTGCTTGGTTTTGAGTAAGCTGCGCTTTAGTCGCGCGAAAAAGCCCTCTTTGGTTGGCCGCTCTTGTTCCTGCGCCGCGACCGGAACAATGACCTCTTCAGGCTCTTCTTCTGGTTCAATTTCGTCGTCAGCGACAATCTCGTTTTCAGCTATCGCCTCTTCTTCAACGACAACCTCTTCTTCAACGGCAACCGCTTGCTCGATAGCCTCAATCAGCGGCTCTTCCACAATAATCTGTTGTGCTGGCACAATGGTCTGTGGTTCTGGCACATCAATAACGATGTTCTCTTCCGTGATCGGCAGTTCTGGCGCGCTGACAGTACCTTCATCCCATTCAGCAGCATTGTTAGTATCACTCTGAGGTTGAGAGAAATGATGCTGTAAATACTCGGGGTCTGACGAGAAATTGATAGGTTCATCAATGACCTGATCAGTAAGGTCTGCCCCCACCTCCGGCAGAGTTTCAGCCGCCACTTCACTAATAGCCGCGCTATCCCACTCACCTGGCGTTACCGCAGTATGCTCAGCCCGTTCTTCATGCACGTCTGCTTCATCAGACGTACTTTCAGATATCACTTCAGGTGCAATTTCAGCCGACTTTTCGCTGATAGCTTGCCCTTCAGCTTGCTCAGCAACACCTTCTTTCTCAGTAGCCAATGGCTCTGCTGTTTGTTCTTCACTCTGACGGCCAAGACCCAGCCAGGAAAAAAATCCACGTTTTTTTTCTTTTGCCATTTTGGACTCTAATTACTTTGGGTTTGCGTAAAATAAGATAATAGTTCTCAAGTCTATCACTTTCCCCTGAACAGCAACACGCGCACGATGCTGCTTTCTATTGTGAATTCAATCAACAAAGGTTTAACGTTTCCCCCACAGGGCCGCTGTAGGTAGAATAGACGCTAACTCTCTTATTCAGTGCTGTAATACTGGCCGATTCTCAAGCAAAGCGATCTATGGCAAAGCGACCGATAGTAAAAGAAAAACAAGCACCACAGCAGTCTGCGGGGCAAATCAGGATCATTGGTGGCAAATGGCGAGGGCGGAAATTGCCAGTGCCAAATAGCCCAGGGCTGCGCCCCACAACGGATCGAGTTAGAGAGACGCTGTTTAACTGGCTAGCCCCGATGATTCAGGGCGTTCGTTGTCTGGATTGCTTTGCCGGTAGCGGTGCCTTGGGGTTGGAGGCGCTATCCCGTTACGCGGGTGAGGCCGTATTACTGGAGGCGGATCGGCATGTTGCTAAACAGCTGAGCAACAATCTGACGCTATTGAGCGCCGAAAATGGGCAAGTGGTGAATACCAACTCTCTACAGTGGTTAGCTCAATCGGGGCAGCCTTTTGATCTGGTCTTCCTTGATCCTCCGTTCCGCAAAGGTTTGTTAGCGGAAACCATCAATTTACTGGAGCAATTTAACTGGCTGACGCCCGATGCCTGGATTTATGTCGAAGCCGAGGCAGAGAGTGCCGCCACCGATGTCCCTGCCAGTTGGCAGTTGCATCGCGAGAAAATTGCCGGGCAGGTCGCCTATCGTTTGTACATTCGCAATGTTGTACATTCGCCAAAAGAGGCTCACCAAGACACTGAATTAGCAGGACAACAGGAGCAACACCATGTGGATTAATCTTGGTCGATTATTGATGTTAGGGGTGTGGTTCTTCTTGCTGCTGAATCTGTTCAAGCCGTTCCCTACACCCTTAAAATATTTTATTAATGTTGCCATGATATTTATGGTGTTGATGCATGGCCTGCAACTGGTCTTGCTTAAATCCACCCAACCGAAAGACCAACCCATCAGTGGCTTACAACAATTTAAAATTTTTGTCTTCGGGGTGTTCGAATTATTGGCTTGGCAGAAAAAACAACCGCCACTGCCTAAAAAATAGGGCTTCTGCCGCTATCCTCATTCGCCTAGGCTGCCATTGATGAACGGTTATGGCAGCACAGGTTTATTTGGCGACTGAATTTGGGGTAAACCCAATATAGCGGGTGCCTTGTAGGCGCAATGTTCCCTGTGCGCCTTGCTCTATTCGGTTATATTCCTGCTGTGGCAATATCATTTTGATTTTACTGTCACTTTTCACCTCTAACCCGCTGATGAGTGGTTGGAAGTAGACTTCATAGCGCTTCTCTTCGGCAACAATCTCTTCGCGCTGGCGCGAGCGGCGATTAGGGGCCAATACTTCCCGTTTTTCAGCCACTTCAACTTGCAAACTGCGCACCGGCGAGCGGTCGTTTTCTGCATCCTGCCGTTTTTTCTGCCAGTACTGACGCGTCGCCAGAACAGCTATCAAGACCACCACGGCAATCAATAATAACGGAGGTTTGCTCATAAGGTATGACCTGAAAAATCTCACTCAATATCAATAGTTAGGCTTATGACCCAACATTTAAGGTTTATTGCCCGGTAAATAAGGGAAACTCATTACGTTACTGCCCAACTCAGAGATCCGAGCACTGCCCTTTTCGGTGACAGCATCAATACGAATCACCGAATGCAGAGGGATATAGCTGCGGTTAACACCTGAAAACTCTGTTTTCAGCTTTTCCGTTGAGGGGTCAACCAGCAATGTTGATTGGCTATCGAAGACAAAATCAGCAATTTCAATAAATCCAAACAGGGTGCTTGGCACCACCTCGCGGACATAGAGCTGATAATTTTTACCGTTATTGATAAATTGGATCCGATAAAGTAACTGTTCATTAACCATGACGTTATCTGCCTCTATCCCTTGATTTAGCGAAAGGAAATCGGCGTTAACATACCATGTGGGCCATACAAGACCAAGGCCTGCACAGGTTGATTCTGCCGCTAAATCTGATTATGCGCACTGCCGCGCATTAAGTGTCATAAAACATACAAATCCCTCGCCCATCGCTATCACTCTGGCCTTCCATCCTTTACACTTATTCAGGTATATACCTAAAGATATTGGTGTTACGTCTTTTTATTACAACTCAGGTATCTCGCTGAAACCTGCATAGAAAAAAGGATAAATAATGAGCTGGCCATTCCTTGCCGTATTCTTTTCTGGTTGGTTGTTTGTCGATGCGACTTATCGTGGCCCGCGTTGGCAACGTTGGGTGTTCAAACCCGTCACTCTGTTGCTGCTACTCTTACTTGCGTGGCAAGCACCCACACTTGGCCCTGTGGGGTATCTGATTGTATTAGGCTTGCTCGCGACCTTAGCCGCCGATGCCTTATTGCTGCTACCCAGTGAGCGCTTACTTTATGCGCTAGGGGCATTCTTCCTCTCTCATTTGCTGTATACCATCAGCTTTGCCAGCCAGATGACCTTCACACTGTTCTGGCCGTTGCCCTTGGTTTTGATCATCATCGGTGTGTTGCTGCTAACCACTATCTGGACAAAACTGGACGAGATGCGCTGGCCTGTCGTTGCCTTGGTCGGCATGACCTTGTTGATGGTTTGGATGGCTGGCGAGCAGTACTTTGCCCGCAGTACCGACCTGAGCTTCTCATTGCTGGCAGGTACAGTGTTGCTGTTGATTTCACATAGCATTTGGCTGCTGAGCCGCTATCGTTTTTCTTTCCGGGCTTCAGACGCCATCGTCGCTGGATGCTATTTTGTCGGACACTTTCTGATTGTCAGGTCGCTGTATCTATAATTGAGTCAGTACAGCAACACATAATTAAGCAGATTGATGTGATTTATCGCTCCAAGGAAGGAGCTAAGCCTCTTATTATCTTGATCTAAGCGCGGGATGCATTCCCCCTTAATCGCCCCTTCCTGACAGCAAAATCCCTATTTAACAATGACTCTCATTTGCCTCTTGACTCTGGAGTTGACTCCAAGGTGTAGAGTGCCGTTATACCTGCTCAAATCCTGTTAAGGGGTCACTACTATGCATTCACATTCTGAACATAAGCACTCAACTGAGACACAGGGTAACTGTGGCTGCGGTCATACTCATGCAAAAAAACAGGTCGGTTGCAGCAGTCAACAGACAGTTAATACCAGCCATGACACGGCCGAATCAGTGAGTGAGCATTCACATAGCAATGGAGGTTGCTGTAGTCAAAGCCATGCCGATGAAGGTGATGACGAAAGTGACATACTTGCGGCGGCTATGCCTGCGGGGAGTCAGCGCTTTAGCTGGCAAGTCAAAGGGATGGACTGCCCAAGTTGTGCCAGAAAGATTGAGAATGCCGTCAGCAGTCAGGTAGAAATTGAAAATATCAAAGTGCTGTTTGCCACGGAAAAACTGGTGGTTGATGCTCGCACGGATATTCGTCTTCAAGTAGAGCAGGCGGTTAAGCACGCCGGATTCACTCTGGTGGATACCCAATTATCCGCTGAAAACAAGGTCGCTGAGTCCGAGTCGCGCCTTCGTGAATATCTGCCAATCGCATTATTAACCCTACTGATGCTGATCAGTTGGAGCATCTCTTTATTCAGCACTGAATTGGCTGAGTTCGCCTTCGCCGCGACCACCATTGTCGGGCTGATCCCCGTGACAACCAAAGCTTGGAAGCTCATTCGCTCAGGCACACCTTTTGCCATTGAAACCTTGATGAGTGTCGCCGCTATCGGGGCGATGTTTATTGGCGCAACGGCTGAAGCCGCGATGGTATTGCTGCTGTTTATGATAGGTGAGTTGCTGGAGTCCTATGCTGCGAACCGCGCTCGCCGTGGGGTAAAAGCGCTCATGGCGCTGGTGCCAGAAGAGGCATTGTTATTGAAAAATGGCGTGCGAACCTCAGTACCCGTCGCCAGCTTGCGCCCCGGCGATATCATTGAGATTGCACCGGGAGGCCGCCTGCCCGCAGATGCCGAATTAATGACTCCGTTCGCCAGTTTTGATGAAAGCGCCCTCACCGGAGAATCAATCCCAGTTGAGCGGCTGCAAGGTGAAAAAGTCGCGGCGGGGTGCTTATCCGTCGATCGCGCCACCGAGATGAGGGTTATTTCAGAACCGGGTAATAATGCCATCGACCGAATTTTGCAACTTATTGAATTAGCCGAAGAACGTCGCGCACCTATTGAACGCTTTATTGACCGTTTTAGCCGTATTTATACCCCGGCGATTATGTTGCTCTCGGTGCTGGTGATGTTAGTACCGCCGTTGGCTTTCGCCGAACCTTGGGAAAATTGGATCTACCGTGGTCTGACGTTGCTGTTGATTGGTTGTCCGTGCGCACTGGTCATCTCCACCCCGGCGGCAATCACCTCTGCGCTGGCGGCGGCAACACGGCGCGGCGCACTGATCAAAGGCGGCGCGGCGCTGGAACAACTTGGCCGTATTCAAACCGTGGCCTTCGACAAAACCGGTACGCTGACCGAGGGTAAACCCAAAGTGACCGATATTCTGCCCGCTGCTGGCGTCAGTGAAACCCGCCTGCTGGCTTTGGCGGCGGCCGTCGAAGCCGGATCACACCATCCGCTGGCGGTGGCGATTATGCAGCGAGCGCAACAAAATACCCCACTGCTACCGTTAGCTGAAGAGCGTCGCGCACTGGCGGGGATTGGCGTTGAAGGTCGAGTGAATGGGCTGGCAGTACGTGTCAGTGCCCCCGGTAAATTACCTGCTGGGTTATTGACCGATGAGTGGCAAACGCAACTCGATCAATTGGAGAGTAGCGGCAAAACTGCCGTCGCCGTGCTGGAAGATGAGCAGTTTGTTGGTTTATTGGCACTGCGCGACACATTGCGCAGCGATGCTAAGCAAGCCATTGATTCGCTGAAAAAACTGGGCATTCAAGGGGTAATGTTGACCGGTGATAACCCACGGGCTGCGGCGGCCATTGCCAGTGAATTGGGGATTGATTACCGCGCTGGGTTACTGCCCGCCGATAAAGTTCAGGCGGTGATGGCGCTGAATGAAGCCCAGCCGACCGTGATGGTCGGGGACGGCATCAATGATGCACCTGCTATGAAGGCGGCCAGTATCGGCATTGCCATGGGCAGTGGTACTGATGTGGCGCTGGAAACCGCCGATGCCGCGCTGACCCATAATCGGCTTACCGGGCTGGCAGAGATCATTCTGTTATCACGCGCGGCTAACGCCAATATTCGCCAGAACATCACTATCTCATTAGGGCTAAAAGGGATTTTTCTGGTGACAACCCTGCTGGGCTTAACCGGCTTGTGGTTGGCGGTATTAGCGGATTCAGGTGCCACCGCATTGGTGACAGCTAACGCGTTGAGGTTGTTACGCAAGCGGGATGTTTGAGTCAAAGCGGGTTATCCCGCTTCAGACTGATGACAAACCTCGACGACTCGATCTGAAACGGTGAGGACAGTCGGAAGAGTAAAGCGTCCGCGCCAGGGAGGGCGCGGCTCGAGCCTCCAAGGACGGATTGACGGCGTCTTTACGATCCGCCTGTTCTCTCCGCCGCTAGCACTTTGTCAATAACCTCAAGCGGGTTATCCCGCTTTTGCCCCTTTTTTCACCAGGTACCGATAGGGCGTTTGTTCGGTATCTTGGGCCAGTAACTGGTGATCCATAAAACGACAAAAACCGGGGATATCGCGGGTGGTTGCCGGATCGTCAGCAATGATCAGCAGTGTCTGGCCCTCTTCCATGTGCCGGACCGTTTTACGTACCATCATCACCGGCTCTGGGCAGCGCAGGCCCAATGCATCAAGTGTTTTATCTGGATGAGCAAAAATATCGGTCATGGCGGTTCTCTTATGGGTCAGTATGCTGTGGCGCAAAAATATCGGGATTTATAAACTTGCTTATGAAGTGGGCTAGTCTATAAAGGCGCATAGTTTACCCCGACGATTTTTAGGCGCAAGTGGCGCTAACGTTTGCGTTAAAATTAACCATTGCATTCGTTGCGCAAACGGGTATCATGCCGCCGCGTCGTAAAATTACGGTGCATTTTGTTTGGGTTCCCTCACCCCAATAACCAAAAAGGTCACATTTATGTTTTCGTTTACGCCTCAACAGCGGATGACCGCTTTGGTATGGCTGTCGCTATTCCATATTGTCATCATTACCTCCAGTAACTATCTGGTGCAATTGCCGATCGCTATCTTCGGTTTTCACACCACTTGGGGGGCATTTACCTTTCCGTTTATCTTCTTAGCCACCGACCTGACAGTGCGGATCTTTGGTGCCCCTTTGGCGCGCCGGATTATTCTCTCTGTGATGGTGCCCGCACTGCTGATTTCCTACCTGATTTCAGCCCTGTTTTATCAGGGGAGCTGGCAAGGATTCCCGGCGCTAACCCATTTTAATCTGTTCGTGGCGCGTATCGCCGCCGCCAGTTTTATGGCCTATGTGCTTGGGCAAATTCTGGATGTGCAGGTGTTTAACCGCCTGCGTCAGCGCAGTGCTTGGTGGGTTGCCCCGACAGCGGCCATGTTCTTCGGCAATATCAGCGATACTATGGCGTTCTTCTTTATTGCGTTTTACCGCAGTAGTGATCCCTTTATGGCCGCAAACTGGGTGGAGATCGCTTTGGTGGATTACAGCTTCAAGCTGATGATTTGCATGTTGTTCTTCCTGCCCGCTTATGGCGTGATGCTCAATGTATTGCTGAAATATTTTGCCCGCAAAACCGACCAGCAAGCATTAGCCACCGCCAGCTCTACGGCACGATAATGTCTGTTCAGGCAGCCACATCATTGTGGTTGCCGCACTCTGCCCACCACAGCTTATGGATTGTTCCTAAAACTGCCCACCTTTTCGTGACCCGCTGAACAATAGGTTGCTTTTAGCGACTGAATAGGGTGCGATATACTGATTAATCATTAATTACTGATAAGTTATTGATGACGGTGAGTCATCGCATTTGATACGCGCTCAGCATCCATAAGGAACAACCCCCATGCATAAAATGATCCAATTTCTCGCCATCGGCCTGCTGGTTATCGGACTAAGCGCCTGTGATAGCGGCAGCGATAATAATGTGGGCCAACCCGTCAGCCTGCTAGAAGGTAAAGTGGCGTTGAGCTTGCCCGCCGATTTATCGGACCAGAGCGGGAAGATGGGCAATCAAGCCAATAACATGTACGTTTTCGCCAATAAAACCGGCGATAAAGCTGTGATCGTGATTTTGGGCGATAGCACCGATGAGGCGCTGGAGGTGCTAACGGGCCGTTTAGCCGATCAACAGCGGGCGCGCGATGCCAATCTGCAAGTCGTGACCAATAAAGCGATCAAAATCGACGGGCAACCTTTCCAGCAGTTGGACAGCATTATTACCAGCGGCGGCCAGAAAGCCTACTCATCCGTGTTGATGGGGAAAGTTGATAACCATTTGATGACATTGCAAATTACCCTGCCGGCTGAAAATCAGCAGCAGGCACAAGCTGAAGCGGAGTCCATCATCAGCACCTTGAAGCTGAAATAACCTTCCTCAACAGAGCGCGGTCAATCGCGCTCTGTCTCTATAGTGCTAGGCTAAAGCACGCGCCAGTAAAGTTATCGGATGTTCACACTTCTTACTGGTCGACATCTCAATCTGCCATTTACAGGTTTCGCAGTCGGTAATCACCAGATCGACACCGCTCTCCTCAATTTGCTGAAATAGCGATGCGCCGATCCCTTGTGCTGTGGCGTAATTCTCTGATTTAAAACCGTAAGTCCCAGCGATGCCGCAACACTGAGAGTCCAGCACTATCAGCTCAATATTGGGAATGCGCTGCAATAACGCCAAGGTATACGCGGTCCAGCCCATTTTCTCCATGTGGCATGGCGTGTGATAGGCGATGCGCAGTGGTTTGTTTTCTGAGGAAAAAAGCGGTTTCAGCGGTAATTCGCGCCCCTGATCTAATAAGCGGTAGAGATAGCGGGTGGCCAACTCCACTTTGTCGCGCACGGGCGCGGTATCGACATCCAGTAAATGGGGATACTCATCGCGCAGTGTGAAGGTACAGCTAGAAGAGGTGGCGACCACCGGGATATCTCGCCCAATCACGGCGTCAGTCAGTGATTCCAGATTGACTCGCGCCTGTTTTTTCGCCTGCTCAATGAACCCATTGGCGATCAGCGGCACGCCGCAGCACTTCTCCCGCTTAAGCAGTTGCACACCAATGTTCATCGCATTGAATACGCTGATTAAATCTTTCCCCAACTGTGGGTGGTTGTAGTTAACAAAGCAGCCATGGAAAAACGCGACCTGCTCCGCATATTGCTGCTGTTTTTCGGCCTGTTTGTGATACCAACGGCGAAAGGTGCCGAACGAATATTTCGGCAATTCACGGCGGTGGTCTATCTTCAGCGCTTTATCCAGCAAGGTCCGCACCGGTTTCAAACCGGTGACGGCATTGATCACCGGCGCGAATGGTGTCGAGAGTGTCCCCATGATGTCGGTATGACTGAGGATCGCATCGCGCAGTTTCGGTTTGTGGCTACTATAACTCGCTTTAGCACGCTGGATGATGTCACCGATTTTGACATCTGACGGGCAGGCGACTTCGCAGCGTTTGCAGTTGGTGCAATACTTCAATGCATCATCATACAGCGCCGGATCTTTGAGGCGTAGCCGCTCACCATCCGGGCCAGCTTGCTTAGGCCCCGGATAGAGTGGATTGACCTTCGCCACCGGGCAATAGGTGGTGCACACCGTGCATTTGATGCAACTTTCAAAACTGTTATCTCGTGCCAAATGCTTATCCTGCGGTAGATCCTGAGAAAAAGTGCCGCTCTCTTTGTTCTGTGGCAACCTTGTCATAATGTCACCTCCATGGCGCTGACAATCTGCTCTGCGACGAATAGGGCGCTGGTCAGTGATACCCCTGCGCCACAGCCCTGTTGCAGCGGATCGTACCCCCCCAACACCGCGCCGATCACATGCAGATTATCCAATGCAACCCCACCACGCAGCGCCCGTAATCGGTTATCCGTGTTGACACCAAATTGCAGGTAAGGCTGCGGGGCAAACATATTACTGCGGCTCCAGTCGGCACGGTTTGGCAGCGATAAAATATCCAGATCCAGTATTGGCTCGTAGACCTGCTCGAAGGTGGCGACCAGCCCATTGCTGAAGAAACTGCCGCTGGCGAGCACCATCTGGGCCGCTCGCAACGGAATATCACCATGATTGCGGCTGTAAAGTCCGGTAATTCGGTTGCCCACCAGCTCAGCGCGTAATACCGCGTCGCCCGGCATGGTGATGCCGCCCAATTGCTGGAAGCGCTGACGCAACGCCTGATGTAAGCGGATGCCGAGTAACGAAGGCGGCAGTGTCGGCAGCAGTTGAATGGGTTTGCCGACCGCCGCGCGCAGAGCCTCCAGCGGTGCCGACTCATCCAGCCCGATGCAGGCTGGCAGTAAAATCATTTCCGCCGCCGATGATAAGCGCGCGAGTTCGTCCGCCAACGGTTGCCGATTTTCCGGCAGGTCCAGCAGGCGGGCAATATTCACCGCCCGGAATTCGCTGGGGTTATCGCGCAAGCGATCGAGTGCAGGTAAGTGCAGATAGTCCGCCGTGGCTGCGACGCCCTGCTCCTGCAAAGCACTGGCAACCATCTGCGGCTGAAAATCGAGGAAACCTTCGATGCCAATCACTGCGACATTTTGCCAAGGCAGCGGGCCTTCCAGTGGTGCAACCGGAATATCCGCCGAGCTGAGCCAAGTGGGTCGGCAGCCGCCTAACGGCGTCAAACGCAGGTGATTTTTTGCCGCGCTCCCCACCAGTTTCAGGCCACAGCGCTGCAAGAGTGCTTCAGCTTGGGGTGCCAATTCACTCAATTCGCCCGCTGGCCCCGCTTGGCGCATCTTGCTGTAGGGGTGTTCAGGGGCCAATTCCGCTAATGCGTCAAGGGCGGATAGCGGCTGGCTGACTGCCCGCCCGTCAGGTAATTTTGCCAATAGATCCAAAGAGCCGGAGGAGAAGTGCAGCGCATTTTGGCCCGCGCTGACAATCGCACAATATTTTCCTTGCTCGGCCAGACGAATCCCACAAGCCAAGCCCGCTAGCCCACCGCCGATGATAATGACATCAAATTTCATCGTGTTTCTCCTGAACAGGGGTCACGGGCGGGGTGTCATCCAGACCACACAATCCCTGATAGACCCAATGGGTAAATTCACTCTCCCGCAATGCGTCGCCCCAAGCGATTGGGCGCACCCCTTTCCAGCGCTCATTCAAAAACTGCCTAAGCTGTTCGCGGGATTGTTGCGGCGTCGTCACCTTAAAGCGGCTGAGTAAACCAGCGGCGCGACAGGCGCAGAGTTCCCCCTGACAGGTGCCCATGCCGACACGAGTGCGACGGCGTAAATCCAGCAGGTTGTTCACCGAGAGCGACTCAACGGCATAGCGCACTTCACCCGCCGTGACCGCTTCACATTCGCAGACCAAACTGTTGTCGAGTCGGTTCCCCGCCAAGAGCTGGGTCGCGCGGTCGCCATGGCGATAAACCGCAGAACCGCGAATGCTAGCGGGCAGCGAAATCACTTTGCTGAGTGTCTGTTCCGCCGATTGTTGCGAACCGGGCAGTGGCTCTTGCGCCGTGGTGCAGCCCGCACTCACCCCCAGTTTTTCACACACTTTATCCGTAGCCCACTCCGCCATCAGACGGTAGGTCATCAGTTTGCCGCCGGTGATGGTGATAAAGCCCTCCAGCCCATCCCGACTGGCATGATCCAGTAGCACGATGCCACGACTGACATTGCGCCCTGACGGGTCATCATCACTGGCCACCAGCGGCCTAACACCGGCGTAAGCCCGTAGAATGCGGGTTTGCGCCAGTTGCGGCGAAAGTTTTGACCCTTCGCGGATTAAGGTGTCCACCTCTTGCGCGGTGACCACCATATTGTCGATTTGGTCATATTCGATATGTGTGGAGGTGGTGCCGATCAATGAGATGGTGTCGCCGGGGACCAAAATATCCGCATCCGCCGGTTTACGACAGCGGTTGATCACCATGTTGTTGATCCGATGGCCGAGGATCAGCAGTGCACCTTTGGCAGGGAACATGCGGATGCGCAGATCGGCATACTCGGCAATGTGTTGCCCCCAGATCCCCGCCGCATTCACCACAATTTGCGCATGGATTTCATACTGGCGGTGATTTTTATGATCGAAAACGCGCACGCCGCTCACGCGGTCACCTTGGCGTAACAGCCCGATAACCTCGTGATAAGTCAGCACATTCGCCCCGTGCTCGCGGGCATCCAGCATATTGGCGGCGGTTAAGCGGAAGGGGTCCACGGTACCATCGGGGACGCGGACGGCAGCAATCAATGAGGGATTGACGGCGGGTTCCAGCCGCAGTGCCTGCTTGGGATCAATGGCTTGCGCGTCGATCCCCGCTTCCTGACAGCGGGCGATAAATTGCTGCTGATAGTCCAGAGAGTCTTCCGGCAAGGTGATAAACAGCCCATCCGTTTGCTCAATACAGTGGCGAGCAATACGTTTTAGAATCCGGTTTTCTTCAATGCATTCACGGGCCGATTCGCCGTCAGTCACCGCATAACGTGCGCCACTGTGCAATAAGCCGTGGTTGCGACCCGTCGCGCCAGTGGCAATGTCATGCCGCTCCAACAGCGTACACGCCAAACCCCGTCGGGCGCAGTCGCGCGCGATCCCTGCGCCGGTCGCGCCGCCACCAATGATGATGACATCCGTTTCTGTGTAAGGAGAACTGTTCGTCATGAAAGACCCCGCATTATCAGACAGCCGCGTGGCGGCTAATTATGCGTCTATTGAGCCACACTCTTTATGGGTATTGTTTGATAAGGAACAAAAACGAACTAAAAACGAAACCGTTATGGTGCTTTAAAACCATGATTGTGATCAAAGTCACAGGTATTTCCTCATTACTGGTTTCAAAATGTTAACCAATCGCTCAAAATTGCCCCCGCTTTCATATAACTGTAACAAATGCGCCATCACTCACAGATAAGTAGCGCGAATTTATCTAGCATGGCGTTCGTTATAGAACATAAACGAGAGCACGTTAGCCGTTTAACCACCGGGTTGAAACACCGGGGTAAAAAACAACAAAAAAGCCATCGGAGGCACTCATGTTGAGTATTTTTAAGCCCGCGCCACATGTGGCACGGCTTCCTACAGACCAGGTCGACCCCATCTACCGCCGCTTACGCTGGCAAATTTTCATGGGCATTTTCTTCGGTTACGCTGCCTACTATCTTGTGCGTAAAAACTTTACGTTGGCTATGCCGTATTTGATCGAACAGGGATTCTCTCGCGGGGATCTGGGGTTCGCACTATCCGGTATTTCTATCGCTTATGGTTTCTCAAAATTCATCATGGGGTCGGTCTCTGACCGCTCGAATCCACGGGTATTCCTCTCGGCCGGTTTGATCCTCTCCGCCGCCGTGATGCTGTTTATGGGCTTCGTGCCTTGGGCAACATCCAGCATCGCCGTAATGTTCGTGCTGCTGTTCTTGTGTGGCTGGTTCCAAGGGATGGGTTGGCCGCCATGTGGCCGAACCATGGTGCACTGGTGGTCGAAGAAAGAGCGCGGCAGTATTGTGTCGGTCTGGAACTGCGCCCATAACGTAGGGGGTGGTTTGCCGCCATTGCTGTTCCTGCTGGGGATGGCGTGGTTTAACGACTGGAAAGCAGCACTCTATATGCCGGCTTTCGGTGCCATTTTGGTGGCATTAATTGTCTTTGGGCTGATGCGAGATACTCCTCAATCCGTGGGCTTGCCGCCGATTGAAGAGTACAAAAACGACTATCCAGACGACTACAGTAAAGAGGCAGAAGAAGAGCTGACGGCGAAGCAGATCTTCATGCAGTACATCCTGCCTAACAAGCTGTTGTGGTACATCGCGATTGCTAACGTTTTTGTCTATTTACTGCGTTACGGCATCCTCGACTGGTCTCCGACCTACCTGAAAGAGGTGAAACACTTCGCGCTGGATAAGTCGTCATGGGCTTATTTCCTGTACGAATACGCGGGTATTCCGGGGACACTGCTGTGCGGTTGGATGTCCGATAAAGTGTTCAAAGGTAACCGTGGTGCCACTGGTGTGTTCTTTATGACGCTGGTGACTATCGCGACCATCATTTACTGGCTGAACCCGGTCGGTAACCCTGGTATCGATATGGCGTGTATGATCACCATCGGCTTCCTGATCTATGGTCCGGTGATGTTGATTGGCTTGCATGCGCTTGAATTAGCACCGAAAAAAGCAGCAGGTACGGCGGCAGGCTTCACTGGCCTGTTCGGTTATCTGGGCGGTTCGGTCGCGGCGAGTGCTATCGTCGGTTACACCGTGGACTACTTCGGTTGGGATGGCGGCTTTATGGTCATGATCGGCGGCAGCATTCTGGCCGTGATCTTACTGATTGTCGTGATGTTCAGCGAGAAGAAGCATCACGAAGAGCTGGCAAGAAAGCAGGATTTATAAGTTTAGCGAGTTGAGCTAAATAGAGGCTGTGCCGTTATTTATGGATTAATAGCGCCGCGGCCTTTTTCATACCCTGAAATTGATTAAAGGAGCAATATCAATGCAAACTCACATAAAATCGCTGGTAGCGAGTATGATTCTGGCATCATCAGTCGCCGGTATGGCACATGCAGTAGAACCCCTAAGTAAAGATAAATCAGCCGACAAAGTGGTTATCGCGCATCGCGGTGCCAGTGGCTATTTGCCTGAGCACTCCCTGCCCGCGAAAGCGATGGCTTACGCGCAAGGCGCTGATTATCTTGAGCAAGATTTGGTGATGACCAAAGATAATGAGTTGGTGGTGCTGCACGACCATTATCTGGATCGGGTGACAGATGTCGCCGATCGCTTCCCGGATCGCGCTCGCAAAGATGGCCGCTATTACGCCATTGACTTTACCCTGCCCGAAATTAAGTCGCTGAAATTTACCGAAGGTTTTGATATCGATAAAAACGGCAAAAAGGTGCAGAGCTATCCGGGCCGTTTCCCGATGGGCAAATCTGACTTCCGCGTGCATACCTTCCAGGAAGAGATTGAATTTGTTCAGGGGCTGAATCATTCGACCGGTAAGAACATTGGTATCTACCCTGAGATCAAAGCGCCATGGTTCCATCAGCAAGAAGGCAAAGATATCTCAACCAAAGTGTTGGACGTGCTGAAGCAGTATGGCTACACCAGCAAAGCCGATAACGTTTACCTGCAATGCTTTGATGCGAATGAGTTAAAACGCATTAAAAATGAGCTGGAACCGAAGATGGGCATGGATCTGAAACTGATTCAGTTGGTGGCTTATACCGATTGGAATGAAACCTACGAGCAGAAGCCAGATGGCAAGTGGGTGAATTATAGCTACGACTGGATGTTCAAGCCCGGCGCAATGAAGCAAGTGGCACAGTATGCTGACGGCATCGGCCCTGACTACCATATGCTGGTGGTTGAAAGCTCCACACCCGATAACATCAAGCTGACGGATATGGTCAAGGAAGCCCATGCCAACAACATGATGGTTCATCCCTTCACTATCCGCGCGGATAAGCTGCCTAAATACGCCACTGACGTAAATCAGCTATTTGATATTATCTACAACCAAGCGCAAGTGGATGGGGTGTTTACCGACTTCCCCGATAAGGGCGTGCAGTTCCTGCAAAAGCAGGGGCAACACCAGTAAGTGACTTATCTGAGATAACTTAATATAAGAAATGGCGCACTCATCTACAGTGCGCCATTTTTTTACTGCAATGAATCAGTTACTTATCGGTACCTAAAAACATCTTACGCAGATAGTGTGGTACGGCATCATCCGCATTCGAACCAATCACTTCCAGATTCGGCAGCATATCTTTCAGGCGCTGATGCGCATCGCGCATAATGCAGCCTTTGCCGGACATGGAAAGCATCTCCAAATCATTCATGCCATCGCCAAACGCGATGCACTCTTTCAGTGAATAGCCGATGATTTTGGCGACTTGCTCGAGGGCGTGGCCTTTGGATACCCCACCGCCCATCACTTCCAAACAGGTAGGGAAGGAGAAACTGACATTGACACGATCGCCCCAACGCGCGTTGATGGCCTCTTCCAAAATCAATAACTTGTCATGATCTTCGCAGGTAAAGTAGACCTTGCAGACCCCTTCAGTTGGCAGCAATGCCGGTTCAAACACCTGATAGTTGAATACCGATTCGCGGAAGAACTCTCTCTGCGCCGGGCTTTCACGGTTCATGTACCATTCATCGTTCAGATACACGTTGGTCAAGATATCCGTATTGTGGTGTTCGATGTTGTACAAATCACGCGCAATATCCGCATCGAGGTTATGACTGAAAATCAGCTCCCCCGCTGTGTTGTGCACCCGTGCGCCGTTGGAGGTGATCATAAAGGCGCTGATCTCCAGACTGTCACGGATTTGCGCCACATCGATATGGTGACGGCCAGTGGCGAACACAAAGTGCACATCACGCTGAGTCAGCAACTTCAGTGTCTCTTTGGCATAAGGCGTCAGGATGTGATCAGGTGATAGCAGCGTGCCATCTAAATCGGAAGCAACGACATGATACATAACGGTATGTTCTAACCTCTGGTGGCGTCGGGGCCTTCATGGCCGACTGATGATTGATGTTGCGCAAAAAAGCGCAATATGGCGCTAAGCGCCTCGGCACGCAGTGTGTCCCGCTCGAACAGGATCTCATGGCGTGCGCCTTGAATGACCTTAGGCTGCCCCCCTTCGCAAGGGTGCCCCGCCAGCGTCATTGCCTGAGAAAATGCGTTATGGGCCGGGTTATGGACCACCCGATCCTCGCTGGCCTGCAACAACAGGACCGGCGTCGTAATTTTATCTGCTTCGGCGATAATTTGTTCACCCACCCGCAGGCTTTCACGAATCCAGTGATACGTGGGGCCACCAACACGAATTTCGGGGGTATCCGCATATTGGCGCAAATAGCGGCGATAGCGCTCACGGCTGTGGGTCAGCATATTGACCAAATAGGGCAGCGGTCGCCACTGCCCAGTACCCATCGCGTAATAATCCCGCAGTTTCTGGTGCCGCTCGGTCCAATCCACAATCCGGTGAGCCAGCCAGCCCGGCATCGGCAAGTGGATACCAAACATCGGCGCGCATAAGGCCACAGCATCAAATGCATCCGGCTCTCGGGCCAGAAAACGCGTCAGAATTGCCCCCCCCATAGAGTGGGCGAGTGCAAAACGCTGCTGGTAATGGCTGCCAGTGATTTCGCGCGACACCAGTTGCGCGAAATCCTCAATATAATCATCAAATTTGATCACATGACCCCGGTGGTGATCGGCGAGCATCCGCCCGGATCGACCCTGCCCGCGATGATCCAGTACAATCACATCATAGCCCTGCTGGAACAGATCATAGGCGACTTCAGGATATTTGACGTAGCTTTCAATGCGGCCAGGCACTACCACCACCACACGAGTATGCTGCGGCGCGCAAAAGCGGACGTAGCGGATGGGGATGTTATCGACGCCGATAAACTCATCTTCATCTCGCTGTTGCCAGAAATCCAATAATGGGCCGTTCACAAAAGCGGCAAACTGCGCTTCGCGATTGAGCCAATTATTCATCTGATTATCTAACGGCATAGTGTGATTGATTGCATCCTTAAGCCGATGGAAACTGCGATTAGGTGAGCCATAGCGCAACGATTAGCAATAGCGTATTGTGACATAAAATGACACGTTCAGGGAACTTTGCCGATGACCTTAGACTGGTGGTTAACCTATCTGCTGACAACACTGATCCTCAGTCTCTCCCCCGGCTCGGGTGCCATTAACACCATGAGCACCACCATCAGTCACGGCACACGCGGGGTTATCGCCTCGATTTGCGGCTTACAACTGGGTCTGGCTGTCCATATTGTATTGGTTGGCGTGGGACTTGGCGCACTCATTTCACAGTCCCTACTGGCATTCGAAATATTAAAATGGCTCGGTGCGGCTTACTTAATTTGGCTAGGCATTCAGCAATGGCGGGCGGCGGGGGCACTGGATTTACATGCCCTTGCCAACAGTATGCCACGACGAAAACTGTTTAAACGTGCGGTATTTGTGAATCTCACCAACCCAAAAAGTATTGTATTTCTGGCCGCATTGTTCCCGCAATTTGTGCTGCCGCATCAGCCGCAGGTGGCGCAATACTTGATTCTCGGCAGCACCAGCGTGATTGTCGATATCATCGTAATGATAGGTTACGCCACCCTCGCCACGCGTATTGCGGGCTGGATTCGCTCACCACATCAAATGAAATTGCTGAACCGAATCTTTGGTGGCTTATTCATGCTCATCGGTGCACTGTTGGCCACCGCCAGAAAAGTGTAATACGGCGAGCAAAAAATGAGGCCCCAACTGGGTAAACCCACCGATTGGAGCCTCATTCAGATCGCCATAGCGGTTAGCGGAACAAAATGCGGTTAGCGGGACAAAATCAGGTGGATACCAAAACCGGTGAACAAGACGCCAGCCAAACCATCAATCCATTTGGATAAACGCTGATAGCCACGGCGCATCACTGGCAGGGCAAAGACACAGGCCACCACGCTGAACCACACGAAGGTTTCAGCCACGATCAGGACAAACAAACCCCAGCGCACACTGGCACTGACATCATCGCCAACAAACAGTGAGAACACACTGCCGAAATAGATAACCGCTTTCGGGTTCGAGAGATTGGTCAGGAAGCCGCGCAAGAAAGTCCGGCCACGAGCAGGCAGCGCCACTTGCGCCTCACCCTCAATGCCATGGCGTTTGGCACGGGCGGATTTCAGTAATTGCCAGCCCATCCAGCAGAGATATAACCCGCCACCGACCATGATAATTTGGTGCAGCCACGCCATTTTCTGCAAGATCAGGTTCAGCCCCATCAGGGCGACTCCGGCCCAGACCACAATACCGAGAGAGATCCCGATGACGCCTTTCATCGCCTCACTGCGCGAACGGCTGGCAGCAGTTTGTGAGACAAAAAAGAAGTCCGGCCCCGGACTCATCAGCGCGATCAAGTGAACGAAGGCAACGGTCAGAAATAGCATTAGCATGAGAATGTTCTCTTTACCGGAAAAGCGGCAGGTTAATCATCGTTGTTGTCAACATGGTCGCGGATCATCGCCATAAACGGCGCACCAAAGCGCTCGAGTTTGCGCTGACCCACCCCCGTGACACTCAACAGTTCGCTGGCAGTAATGGGCATCTGTTCCGCCATCTCCAGCAAGGTCGTATCGTTAAACACCACATAAGGCGGAATGTTGCCTTCATCGGCGATAGATTTACGCAGTTTGCGTAATTTGGCAAACAACTTGCGATCGTAATTGCCGCCATAGGATTTTTGATTGGCGCTGCTACGCACTTTCAGGCTTTGAATACGCGGCACCGCCAGTTGCAGCGGCAATTCAGCGCGCAAGACCGGACGCGCGGCCTCCGTCAGTTGTAAGGCCGAAAACTGGGCAATATTTTGGCTCAGTAACCCCAGATGAATCAGTTGGCGCAAGACACTGACCCAGTGCTCATGGCTCTGCTCGCGACCCAAGCCGTACACGGAAAGTTTGTCATGACCAAACTCGCGGATGCGCTGGTTATTAGCCCCGCGTAGCACTTCGACGATATAGCCCAAACCAAAGCGCTGCCCGACGCGATAAACGCAGGAGAGGGCTTTTTGTGCATCAGCCAAGCCATCGTAACGTTTTGGCGGATCAAGACAGATATCGCAGTTGCCGCACGACTGCTGTTTGCCCTCACCAAAATAGTTGAGCAACACTAATCGACGGCAGGTTTGCGCTTCTGCAAATGCGCCCATGGCATTTAACTTATGCCGCTCGATATCTTGCTGCGCGCCTGCGGGTTTCTCTTCCAGACAGCGGCGCAACCACGCCATATCCGCCGGGTCATACAGCAGCACGGCTTCGGCGGGCAGACCATCACGCCCAGCACGCCCCGTCTCCTGATAATAAGATTCGATGGTACGCGGGATATCAAAATGGACCACAAAGCGGACGTTGGGCTTATTAATCCCCATGCCGAAAGCCACAGTGGCGACCACCACTTGCAAGTCATCGCGCTGGAAGGCTTCCTGCACCTGCGCACGCCGTTCGTTATCCAACCCCGCGTGGTAAGCGGCGACACTCAAACCTCGGCTCTGTAAGCGGGCGGTGGTGTCTTCCACTTTGGCGCGGCTGTTGCAGTAAATAATGCCACTTTTTCCGCGCTGGTCTTGGACAAAACGCCACAACTGATCGAGCGGTTTGAACTTCTCCACCAAGGTGTAGCGGATATTCGGGCGGTCAAAACTGCTGACCTGAATCAGTGGCTGATCCAAATTGAGCAGACGCACAATATCGCCCCGCGTGGCTTCATCAGCCGTGGCGGTCAGGGCAATGACAGGCAGATTGGGGAAACGCTGCTTTAGCTGCCCAAGGGCGCGATATTCCGGGCGGAAGTCGTGGCCCCATTGGGAGATACAGTGGGCTTCATCCACCGCTAACAGCGCAGGACGCCATTGATGCAGTTGGTCTAGGAAGCTCTCCATCACCAGCCGTTCTGGCGCGATATACAGCAGCTTAATCTGACCACTGCGGCACCCGTCCATCACTGCCAATTGCTGTTCACGCGTTTGTGACGAGTTTAAGCACCCCGCCCCCACGCCATAGGCCAGCAGTTGGTCAACTTGGTCTTTCATCAGGGAAATTAAGGGGGAAACCACCAGCGTCAACCCGTCGGTCACCAGTGCAGGGATCTGATAACACAAGGATTTACCCCCACCTGTGGGCATCACGACCAGACAGTCTTGCCCTGATAGGGTGGCGTTGATAATTTCCTGTTGTCCGGGCCGGAACTGCTGATAGCCGAAAGTATCTCGCAATACTTGCACTGCCAGTGATTCCCTATTTATGACTGCTGCGGTCGACACACTGCTCCCCAACTATGAGATCGACACAGGCCGGTTAACCGGCCTGTGTCTGAAACTTTTCTAACGCCGGATGACGTTAAAGGACATCATTCAACATGATACCCACACCCACCCGTGTTTGCCTAAAGTTATAGTCAATCATTGACTCACCATAGCCGCTGAACACTTGCGTGTAGAAACGAACATGACGGGTGATTGGGTAGCTCCAGCCCATCTCCGCACCACCGAAACCGGTATTCCAGTTATAGTGACCATCAATACTGAACACGCTATCACCCAAGGCATAACCGACCTTCAGGCGATAATAACCCATGTATTTATTGATATCTGGGTTGTCATCTTTGGCATCATTTTCCGGCAGACGATACCAAGGTTTCAGGTCAATTTCCAAATTGCCGCGTTGTGCCATCACACGGGTATAAACACGATCCCAGCTACGTGAAGTGGGATCGGCTTTCCCGTTGGATTGGTGATTGTAACCAAACTCCACTTCACGGAATGTCCAGCCAGCCAGCTCGTAATCCGTTGCCCATGCCAAGAACAGTTGCGGTTCGTAGTTGGTTTCACGGAATGGCGAGGATTCGTCGCTATTGGATGCCTGCCACCAAGAACGCTGAGTATAGGACGCACCCAGCAATGAGTTCTCGCCAGCAATACCGCGCCAAATAGGGAAACCTAAACTCAGCTGAAACTTAACTTCATCTCGCTTGGCATTTTGCGCCCAATCGTAAGAACTTATCGCGTCCTTATTGATATCGCTGGTATAGGTATATAACAGATAGTTCGTTTCATACGGATAAAGCAGAAACGGATTATCGTGGTCCTGCAACATTGCCGCGATAATGCTGCCACGCACCGCAGGTGCGTCATGAATCTTCTCAACCGTTGCCGGTTCTGCCTGTGCCAGTGTTGGCACCAGTAATAACGCTATCAGTATCCGCCAAAATCTTCCCATCATTCCCCCATCACCTTACGAATTATTTCTATTTGTAATGAAAACAGCTCATTCTACACACAAATGTATTCTTGGTTCAGTGTTGTTTATATTTATGATTTAACGACTGGAAAACAACAAAACAGAAGCATAAAATAAACAATCCATTAACTCGCAGCCTTATTACCCGTAGGTAATATTGAGAGAATAGAGCGCAATGTCAGTAACCCCCTTAACACTAGACGATGCTCGCCGCATGATCGGCGAAGTTTTTGTGTATCACATGCCCTTTAACCGTGAGTTAGGGCTGAAATTAACACGGTTCGAGCAAGATTATGCCGAAATCACTTTCGACAATAATGACAAATTGGTTGGCAATATCGCGCAACGCATTCTGCATGGCGGAGTGATCGCCGCCGTATTGGATGTTGCTGCGGGGTTAGTTTGTGTCGGTAACAGTCTGGTTCGCCATGAGCCGCTGATTAAAGAACAACTGCAAATGAAGTTAGCCAAAATGGGCACTATCGACCTGCGTGTAGACTATCTACGCCCCGGCCGTGGCGAGCATTTTATCGCCAGTAGTAGTATTTTGCGCAGTGGCAATAAGGTGTCTGTCGCCCGCGTCGAGCTGCATAATGACCAACAAATGCATATCGCCAGCGCGACCGCAACCTATCTGGTGGGCTGATTTGATCTTCAGCGGTGATGATTCGTAGCCCGAAGTTAAGTACACTCACCGCATCTCCTCTCTTGTTCTGAGCCACACCATGGATAAACAACGAACCCGTCAGGGCATTTTTTTTGCTCTGGCTGCCTATTTTATTTGGGGTATCGCCCCCGCTTATTTCAAGCTCATCCAACAGGTGCCGGCTGATGAAATTCTGACCCATCGAATTATCTGGTCATTTTTCTTTATGTTGATTCTGCTCACGGTCAGCCGGAATTGGCCGCAAGTTCGCAGTGCTTGTCGAAATGGTAAGCGCCTGTTATTGCTGGCAGTAACGGCGGTGCTAATCGCCAGTAACTGGCTCATCTTTATCTGGGCGGTGAACCATAACCATATGCTGGAAGCCAGCTTGGGTTATTTCATCAATCCGCTGGTGAATGTGCTGTTTGGTATGATTTTTCTTGGCGAGCGCTTTCGTCGTATGCAGTGGGTGGCGGTATCATTGGCCTTTGCGGGCGTCTTGATTCAGTTGTGGCAGTTTGGTTCGCTGCCGGTGATTGGGCTGAGTCTGGCGATCACCTTCGCTCTATATGGTCTGATCCGCAAAAAACTGGGGATTGATGCCCAAACCGGTATGCTGGTTGAGACTATGTGGCTGTTACCTATTGCAGCGATCTATCTGTTCTTTATCGCCGATAGCCCAACCAGCCACATGAGCGCCAATGCTTGGTCGCTTAATGTGCTGTTGGCCGCTGCTGGGGTGATTACCACTATCCCGCTGCTGTTCTTCACCGCCGCCGCCTCGCGCTTAAAGCTATCGACACTCGGCTTCTTCCAGTATCTCGGCCCGACACTGATGTTTATTCTGGCGGTGACCTTCTATGGTGAGACCATTGGCAGCGATAGAATAGTGACCTTCGTCTTTATCTGGGCCGCCCTGCTGCTGTTCACACTGGATGCGCTCTACACTCAACGCAAAAGACGTGCCTAAAAGTTAGGCCCAACGTTATTGAAGTTGCAGATGGCACCTGCACCTGCAACTTCAACTTCAACTTCAACTTCAACTTCAACTTCAACTTCAAATACGAAGGCTATAGCCAATTTTTGCGCTTGAAATAGAGATACGGCGCTAAACCCGCAACAATCATCAAGCCAATCGCCGCCGGATAACCAAACGACCAACGTAGCTCTGGCATAAACTCAAAGTTCATCCCGTAGCTGGAGGCCACTAGCGTTGGCGGCAGAAAGACCACCGAGACCACCGAGAAGATCTTGATGATGCGGTTCTGCTCAATATTGATAAAGCCCATCGCCGCCTGCATCAGGAAGTTAACTTTCTGGAACAGGGATTCATTGTGTGGCAGCAGGGATTCGATATCGCGCAGCACCTCACGAGCCTGCTCCAACTGACCACTGGGTAACCGCGCCTTACGCACCAGAAAATTCAGCGCTCGCTGGGTATCCATCAAACACAGCCGCACTTTCCAGCCGATATCCTCCTGTTCTGCCAAGGTAGAGAGCGCAGCATCATACTCATCGCCCTGCTGGCCCTCCATGATGACGCGGCTTAAGGCTTCCAGATCGCTGTAGATGTTTTCGATTTCATCCGCCAACTGCTCAATTTTGGTTTCGAACAGATCCAGCAGCAGCTCGTAAGCATTGCCGTCAACCAGTGTCTGATTACGGGCGCGCATCCGATACAAGCGGAAGGCCGGGAGTTCCCGCTCACGCAGGGTGTAAAGGCGGCCATCACGGATGGTAAATGCCACGGTTGAGTTACCGGCGTGGTCTTCTGCATCTTCATAATAGAAAAAGGAGTGGATATGCAAACCATCTTCATCTTCGAAGAAACGGGCGGAGGCTTCGATATCGTCCAGCTCTGGCCGGGTCGCCAGGCTCTGCCCTAATTCACACTGGACGCGTTCCCGCTCGCCCTCTTCCGGCTCGACTAAGTCGACCCAAATTGAGGTGGTCAGGTCATCTGATTCATCCAGCTCCAAACGGGATAAGCGATTGTTGCTTAATTTAAATGCGCTTAGCATGTGCCAAAACTCCCTCGCGGTGATGGATAGGGATAACGCATTGAAGCACAGAAACAGATAAGTATTGAGAAATACTCTATGTTTCAGACCATAAGGAGATCTGACTCACAGCGACGGTTTAGCGGGGCCGCTGACAACCACGAAGGCTATCAGCAAATAGGAGGATAGCCTTAGAAGTTGCACCCTATGAACAGGTTATTGAGCCAGTATCTACTGGGTGTGTCCAAGGCGAATGTCCTCATAAAGAATAGTGCGCGCATGTTACGCCGAGAAGAAAAAGACTGTCAACAGAGCGTTCAGAATTCTGTCCCCTGTTCATGATGATAATGCAGGACTTCCTACCCTCTGGCCCCATTCCAGCAGAATAGGAGACCCTCAGCTTGAGAGTGGCTGGCACAGCGGTAACAAAAATTTCATGGAGGGTTGATGGGTAAAACCGCCCGATTAAGGCTTAACGCCGGTAATGATACTGAAATAGCCAAACGCCGGTAATATCTCAATATCACAGAATCCCGCCGCGTGAAGCATCTGTCTCATTTCTGAATGAGAATACTGCTTGCCTTGGCTCCAAATTAACATAGTCACGTTAAAACCCGCGACGGCTAATGGCCCCGGTGTTTCATCATTAAATAGCGTTTCATGAATAATAATTCGGCCACCACGGGGTAAAACATCATAGCTTTTCTGGGTCAGAAATAGATTTTCCGGCATAGGCCAATCATGAAGTACATTGGAATAGAAGTGAATGTCGGCAGCAGGAAAAGGATCAGACCACATATCGCCGATTTGAATTGAGATTCTCTCTTCTAAGCCATAGGATTTTATAAAATCGGTCGTGATGCGGCCCACCGTCGCAATATCATAAATAATTCCGCGAAGATTGGGCCAGCGAGTCACCACGCCCACAGAGTGCGCCCCCGAGCCACCGCCAATATCGAGCATACAGTGGTTATCCATTAAATTCAGTTTGTTGGGCCATATGCTCGCCGCACCAATACTGACACCATGCATGGCTTTAATAAAAGCCTCTGCTTTCTCAGTGTGATAGATACTCTCTTCGAATAAGGTTTCTTGTGCCTCATCCTGCGTGTCATGTTTTCTCATCACACTTTCTAAATTTGCGAGAGAGAAATTATCCCCCGTGCTATAAATCAGATCCCAATAGTCGCCACAATAATTAGGGCTTTTTTTAAGTAAAAACTCCTCAGTGACCTTGGTGAGTTTATAGCCTCCCTTGTCTAACTCGACCAATTCCAGCGCCAGCACTACCGCCATCACGACCTCAACCGATCTCAGCTCAATGCCAATAAATGCGCAGATTTCAGAAGCATTTTTATTATCTTTAGCAATAAATTCAAAAATACCGAAGTGATGTGCGAGTATGGCTGTTGGATATAAATATAAACTGGTGGCTATATTGAATAATGTTTTGTCATCACCTTGTGCTTTCTTAATCACTCTAATCATATATTCCTCACAAGAATAAAAGTCATATGTATTAACTTCCGTGAAAAATAGCGTAAATCAATATTTAACAGTAAATTCCGAGGCTAAATTTATTGATCCTCAACAGATTACGATGAAAACTATACGCATATATCTGATATAACCGCATCAATGTTTTTTAGTTAAATCGTGATCAAAAAAAACCGAAGCCAGAATTGACTTCGGTTTTACGTATCCTGCATCTTCATTTAGCCAATCACTTAGCAAAACTCACAAACAGGCTTTCCCTTAAGTATTGGCAAGAATATCAACGTTTTATTTTTTTAAACTGTCTGGTCGTGTCCGTCAGTGCAATTTCTGTCGGTAACCGTTCCATCGAACTGGCACCATAGAAACCGTCACATTGCGGGCAGTTATCCATAATATATTGGGCATCGTCAGGCGTAGAGATAGGCCCACCGTGGCACAGCACAATCACATCTTCACGTACTGCTTTGGCGGCGGCGGCCCACTCATTAATTAAAGGTACGCAGTCCGCTAGCTTTAGTGCCGTGTCCGCGCCAATATTGCCGCCAGTCGTGAGCCCCATGTGAGGAACGATAATATCCGCCCCCGCTTGCGTCATGGCGACCGCATCGGCAGCACTGAAGACATAAGGTGTCGTCAGCAAATCTTTTTCGTGAGCGAGGCGGATCATATCCACTTCCAGACCATAGCCCATGCCGGTCTCTTCCAGATTGGCGCGGAAGTTACCGTCGATTAACCCCACGGTTGGGAAATTCTGCACGCCAGAAAAACCCAGTGCTTTCAGTTGGTCTAAGAAGTGATCAAACTGGCAGAAGGGGTCGGTGCCATTCACGCCAGCCAGTACGGGCGTGCTTTTGACCACGGGCAGCACTTCTTTCGCCATATCGACCACAATTTCGTTGGCATTGCCGTAGGCCAGCAATCCTGCCAGCGAACCACGACCCGCCATGCGATAGCGGCCAGAGTTGTAGATAACGATTAAGTCAATTCCGCCAGCCTCTTCACATTTGGCTGACAGCCCTGTCCCCGCGCCACCACCAATAATAGGCTCACGGCGGGCGATCATTTCCCGGAATTTGGCCAAGATGGCCTGGCGTTGAAATTTTGGCATCTGTTTCTCCACAATAAATTGGCCCTAACCCCGTCATATTTCAAACTGCATGTGCGTTGGCCGCCTTCCTGCAATTCGAATTATTTAGGGTGGGATAGGCTCTTTGCTATTTCTTTAAAGTTTTCTACCGCAGCTTGGGCAAACTGTGGGTCGTTAATATTGAACGGATAATGTACCAAGCGGCGTTTATCCGTTTGAATCACCGTCTCTTCCAGCGTCTCGATAAAGGCGTGCAGTGCTTTTTCATCCCAGAATGGCTGACCGGGGGCATCCAGTGCTGAGAACCCGCCCTCAGGGATTAAAAAGCGCACCTCCCCCTGACAACGATTGAGCTTCTCGCCAATCCAGCGCGCCATCTCAATGTTCTCTTGCTCGGTGGTGCGCATCAGCGTGACCTGTGCATTATGCTTATAGAATAGGCGATCAGCATATTTAGCCGGAATGGTTGCCGGGCTGCCGAAGTTAACCATATCCAAGGCACCACAAGAGCCGACGTAAGGAATCTGAGTATGCGCAATGGCATCGAAGCGCTCTGGGCCGCAGGCCAATACCCCATCAAAGAGCAGGTCGCAGACTTCAGTGGTGGTGAGATCAAGCGCCCCGGCCAGCAAGCCACTTTCAGCCAGTTTTTCCATGGCTTTACCGCCGCTGCCCGTCGCGTGGAAAACTAAACAGTCATACTCTGCCGATAATGCGGCGCTCACCGCTTGAATGCAGGGGGTGGTCACACCAAACATGGTCAAACCTAGCGCCGGTTTGTCCTCAACCTGTGACTCTTCTTTCGCGAAATAGACCGCGCCAGCCATTTGGTGGGCCGCATTACTCAGCACCCGCCGAGAGATACGATTCAGCCCAGCAATATCCGTCACGGAATACATCATGGCAATATCACTTGCTCCGATATAGCCAGAAACATCACCAGAAGCCATGGTAGATACCATCAGTTTAGGAATACCGATAGGTAGGCCTTGCATTGCGGGTGTGATCAGCGCCGTTCCACCGGAGCCTCCCAAACCTAACAGGGCGGCCACATCATCGCGGCTCATCATAAATCGCTCAAATGCCACAGCCATCGCGCTGATCGCCCGTCCTCGGTCACCACAAAAAACCGCCTGACGCCCCTCAGGATGATAGCCCGCGACCACTTCCGCCGCGATATCCGCGCCACTGTCGCTGTGACCCTCTTTGGTAGACAAATCAACCGTGATCGTCGTCAGCCCGGTTGCGTTAATCAATGCGCTGACATAGGCCAACTCTTCGCCTTTGGTATCTGTGGTAGTCGCGATAAAAATATGACGAGGCATCTGAACATCCTTCTATGAATGCGGAATGTTGCAAAAATTTAAGCAGCTCATTTCTTATTTATTGGGCTTTTATTTTTATGCTGATAGCCGAACAACGAAGCGAGTTGGTTAAGATAGAATCATATTGAGACTAGAGTATCATTTCTGCAAAGTTCATAAACCAAATATGAGACGGTAGTCTCAAAATTAATTTGAATGTGAAATGCTTTCATAGAAGATTGTGCAGGCGGTTTGTTATAGTGGGCGCAAATGCGAGCTGTAGACCCTGGAGTGACCGTGAATAATCAAGATAAACAGGACAGCACCCCGCCATCGTTGACCACCATCAGGGCCAGAACCCGACGGTTACTTATCGATACCGCCATGTCGATGTATGAGCAAGGTGCTTTTCCGTCGATCACCGAGGTAGCAAACGCCGCCCAGCTCTCCCGTGCCACGGCGTACCGCTATTTCCCGACACAAAGTGCGCTGGTTTCTGCCATGGTCGATGAAAGCCTTGGCCCGATATTGGCATGGCAACCGACCCAGCCCGATGCAAGACAGCGGATTGCTGAATTACTCTCCTTTGCTTATCCGCGCATGTTGCAACATGAAGGCGTGCTACGGGCCGCGCTACATCTGTCATTGCAGCAATGGGCCGACAACCGCAGCAATCCGAACAATGAAGAGAAGTTAGTGCGTGGCAACCGTAAGCGGTTGTTAAAGCTGGCAGTAGAGCCGCTGGAAGGGAAGTTGACACCGGAAGCCCTGCAACGGGTGATCCACGCGTTTTCGTTAATTTATGGCTCAGAAGTGTTTATGGTGCTGAAAGATATTTGGCATCTGGATGATGCCGGTATTCAGGATGTCACCCAATGGATGGGGAAAGCCATTTTGTTGCAGGCCGAAACCGATGCAAAATTGGCGGCTCAGAGTGAGTGCCGCTAACGCCGCTGCGGAGAGAACAGGCAGATCGTAAAGACGCCGTAAATCCATCCTTGGAGGCTCGTGCCGCGCCATCCTTGGCGCGGACGCTTTACTCCTCTACCTGTCCTCACCTCTTGAGATCGAGCCGTCGAGGTTTCTCATCAGTCTGAGGGGGGTTTACCCAAAGTCATTGACGT
Organism: Yersinia mollaretii ATCC 43969; assembly: GCF_013282725.1. Lineage (NCBI taxonomy): Bacteria > Pseudomonadati > Pseudomonadota > Gammaproteobacteria > Enterobacterales > Yersiniaceae > Yersinia > Yersinia mollaretii. Next base: position 956,373 of record NZ_CP054043.1, read on the forward strand.
TGCAGCAAGGCAGCAAACGAACACGTCCCGATGAGCTTACATCAGTAAGTGATTCGGGCGGGTGAGAGCCGCTAACGCCGCTGCGGCGTCAAGGCCGAAGGGTAAATTACCCTGCGGCTTCTAACCGCGCATAGGCCGCAACCAACCACTTAATCCCCTCACCGGGGAACGCCACCTGCAAGCGGCTATGCTCGCCGCTGCCTTCCAAATTAACGATAGTGCCTTCGCCAAATTTAGGGTGGCGCACGCGTTGGCCCAATGAAAAACCACTGTCATTCTCATTCATCGGTGTCCCCATGCTGCGGTGATTGACCGGGCGGGAGACTGTGGCACGCAGCCGCACTTCCTCGACGCACTCCTGCGGCAGTTCGCCGATAAAGCGGGAGGGGCGATGGTTTACTTCTTTGCCGTACAAGCGGCGGCTTTCGGCATAGCACAGTGTCAGCTTTTGCATGGCACGAGTGACGCCGACGTAGGCCAGCCGGCGCTCTTCTTCCAGACGCCCGCCCTCATCCAGCGACATTTGGCTTGGGAACATCCCCTCTTCCATACCCACGATAAATACTTGCGGGAACTCCAAGCCCTTAGCGGAATGGAGCGTCATTAACTGCACCGCATCCTGATAGGCATCCGCTTGCCCCTCTCCCGCTTCCAAGGCCGCATGAGAGAGAAATGCCTGAAGTGGCATCAGATCCTGATCTTCATCCTGATAACTGTATTGGCGGGTGGCGTTGACCAGCTCTTCCAAGTTTTCTACCCGCGCCTGACCCTTCTCACCTTTTTCCTGCTCGTACATCGACCACAAACCGGAGTCGCGGATCACCCGGTCAGTTTGGACATGCAGTGGCATATCTGCGGTTTCATGGGCCAGTGAATCCACCAGCTCAACAAAACGTTGCAGCGCAGAGGCCGCGCGTCCTGCCAGCACTTTTTCCTGCAATAGGGCGCGGGTGGATTGCCATAAAGTGAGCTGGCGGTCACGGGCGGTTTGCCGCACTACATCCAGCGTACGATCGCCGATACCCCGGGTGGGCGTATTGACCACCCGTTCAAAGGCGGCGTCGTCATTACGATTGGAGACTAAACGCAGGTAAGCCAAAGCATCTTTGATCTCCTGGCGCTCGAAGAAGCGCTGGCCGCCATAGATGCGGTACGGCATTGCGGTCTGCAATAACGCCTCTTCCAGTACGCGCGATTGGGCGTTGCTGCGATACAAGATGGCGCAATCATTCAGCGCGCCGCCATTGTCTTGCCAAGCGCGAATGCGGTTGACCACAAAGCGGGCTTCGTCCAGCTCGTTAAAGGCACAATAAATTGAGATGGGTTCGCCTTCGGCCCCTTCAGTCCAGAGGTTTTTCCCCATGCGGCCATCATTGTGGGCAATCAGGGCGTTCGCCGCCGTCAAGATATTGCTGGTTGAGCGGTAGTTCTGCTCCAGCCGGATAGTTTCAGCACCGGGAAAATCATTCAGGAAACGCTGGATGTTCTCGACCTGCGCCCCGCGCCAGCCATAAATAGATTGGTCATCGTCGCCGACGATCATCACATTCGCGCGGTCGCCCGCCAGCAGGCGAATCCAGGCGTACTGGATGTTGTTGGTATCCTGAAACTCATCCACCAGAATGTTGGTAAAGCGTTCGCGATAATGGTTAAGAATATGGGGTTTGTTGAGCCACAGTTCATGGGCGCGCAGCAAAAGTTCGGCAAAATCCACCAACCCCGCGCGGTCACAAGCTTCCTGATACGCCTGATAAATACGCAGCCAAGTGGCTTCAACCGGATTGCCGTAGCTCTCGATGTGTTGCGGGCGTAATCCCTCATCTTTTTTGCCGTTGATGTACCACATAGCCTGACGCGGCGGCCACTGTTTCTCATCCAAATTCAGCGCCTTAACCAAGCGCTTTAATAAGCGCAGTTGGTCGTCGCTGTCCAGAATTTGAAAATCTTGCGGCAGATTGGCATCCATATGGTGAGCACGCAGCAGGCGATGCGCCAGCCCGTGGAAAGTGCCGATCCACATCCCACCCTGACTGGTACCAATGAGATGCTCAATACGGTGGCGCATCTCTGCCGCCGCCTTATTGGTGAAGGTGACCGAGATAATCGAATAGGGCGAGGCGTTTTCGACTGAGAGCAGCCAAGCAATACGATGCACCAGCACCCGGGTTTTGCCACTGCCTGCACCGGCCAGTACCAACAGGTTGCAGCGTGGCGCAGCCACGGCTTCGCGTTGTTTTTCATTCAGGCTGTCGAGCAGATCAGAAACGTCCATAGGCACCGTTTATCGGATAAGGGAAGGTGGTCAAATCACCGGCTATCCGGGTATTTTACCACCATTCCACTGTGAATTTATACAGAGTTATTGCAGGGGATTATAGCAATGCTGTCAGGGATGCCAACTGCGAAATCTCAATATGGGGCAATAATCGGCTATCACTGGCGGTCATCAGGCTTTGTTGCCGGTCATTAATCCAGCACGCCTGCATCCCGCAGCGCAGCGAGCCAGCGACATCCGTGGTGAGGTCATCGCCCACATGCAGGATATGTTTCAGCGGGACATCCAGATGATTCGCCGCTTTATGGTACATATCGCGGAACGGCTTGGCGCGGCCATGGGGGCCGGAGCGCAGCACAAACTGGAAATAGTGATCCAAGCCGCACGCCTTAGGGTCGGCATTGCCGTTGGTGATCGCCACCAGCGGATAGTGTTCAGCCAGCGCGCTCAGAGTGTCATGGGTGGCTGGCGGGACATAAATGCGGCTACGCCATTGGGCAAAGTTCTCCATAGCGGCATCGGCCCCACATTGTGCTTCTGATTTACTCAGGCCGTGGCGAATCAAGCCCAGTTCGATAGCATGCCAGCGCCATTGGGTGACATCGTGGTAGATATCAGGGTCTTGTGCCAGCAACTCACTGCGAAAACGCTGGAAATCCGCTGCTTGCAACTGCGCCAAATTAGGATGGTACTGCTGCAAAAAGGCCACCGACTCTTGTTCAGTGCGGGTAATTACCGGGCGATTGTCATACAGCGTGTCATCCAAATCGAAGGTAATGGCGGAAATACGCTCAAGTGGACGATAAAAATGCATCAGGATTTGCCTCGTTTGGCCCGTGGATGAGCAGCATCATACACTGTCGCCAGATGTTGAAAGTCGAGATGAGTATAAATTTGTGTGGTGGTCAGATTCGCGTGGCCCAGCAACTCCTGCACCGCGCGCAGATCACCGCTGGACTCCAGCATGTGAGTGGCGAAGGAGTGACGCAATTTATGCGGGTGGATATGGCTACTGACCCCCTGCTTCACTCCCCACTCGGCAAAGCGCTTTTGCACATTGCGTGCTGAAATTCGCTTGCCGGTATTGGCTAAGAAGATGGCATCATCTTGCGGCTCAAACAGTTCGCGCAATGCCAGCCAGTGATTCAACCACGTGACCGCCGTTCTGCCGATCGGCACTTTGCGCTCTTTGCTGCCCTTCCCCATCACCCACACTTCACCGCCAACTAAATCCACGTGTTTGCAGTTCATGCCCACCAGCTCAGAGAGACGCAGGCCCGCGCCGTACATCACTTCCAGCATCGCGCGGTCGCGTACCGCCAGTGGATCGTTGAGGTCGATATCCAGCAGTTTATCGACCTCATCGACATCAATATTTTTCGGCAGATGACGGCCAGAGCGCGGCGTACTCACCCCTTTGGCGGGATTGGCCTGCAACACACCTTGGCTGACCAGCCAATTGAGGAAGCTGCGCAACGCCGAGAGCCGCAATGCCAAGCTGGAGGCGTGCAAACCGGCACGTTTACTGCGGGAGACCAGTGAGCGAACCTGTGCGGCATCCAGCGTTTGCCAGTGCGCCAAGCCCATTTGCTCGCCCAGTTCCATCAGCGCCTGTAACTGGCGTCGGTAGCTGGTGATTGTGAGCGGGCTAAGTTGACGCTCAACTTTGAGATAGCGCAGAAAAGCCTCTACCTGCGGGGCAAGCGAGGCACTGAATTCGGTCATGCCGGTTCGATCCACCGCGCGAGCAAGCTGGGCAATAATAGCGATAATTGATTCAACATCACGGTGCCCATCCCTTGCTGGTAGTGCTGTGTGTCGCGGCTGCTGAAGATAATCACGCCCAAATCTCCCTCTTTGCCCAGCAATGACAACGCCACTGAACCCACGTTCTTCGCCTGAGGCAGTAGCAGCAACAGTTCCGGCCCATTCAAGCTGCCGAGATAGTGGTTATCACTGCCTAGCCGTTGAATACGTAGCGGCTCGAAGGCGGGGCGGGAGAGTCCTAAATGGGTGAAGTCAGAGGGCGCGCCGATATGCCAGCGGTCGCTGAACAACCGGACATTGGCACCGCTCAGCCCGAAATCTCTGGCCCAGCGCTGGAAGCGATTGAGCATATCTTGCAAGCTGCTAGCCGCCGCCAAATGACTTTGCAGTTGCAGTAAGCGGCTGAACAGCACTTCATTCAGGCCCGCCTGCTCCATCAGCAAGGTGATCTCTTCTTCCAACTGACCAATCTGGTTGCGCTGTCGCCCCAGTTGCCACTCCACCAGCGAGACACTGCCTCGAACCGGATGGGGAATATGCATCTGTTCGACCAGACGGGCATTGCGGATAAAGAAGTCGGGATTTTGCAATAAGAACTGCATCACCGCATCGTCGTCTAACTCGATGCCCGCTAGCGCCTGATCCTCATAACTTTTCATGTCATACCCGTCATAATGAACATTTATACCCTAGATAATTCAAGTTGCAGGAAGGCGGCAACTGAGTAAATCCCCAGGAGCTTACATCAGTAAGTGACTGGGGTGAACGAAGGCAGCCAACGCACATGCAGCTTGAAGTATGACGGGTATATTATAGGTGGATAAATCCGTCATAGACATGGGTTGCCGGCCCCGTCATATACAGTGGGTGGCCTGGCCCTTTCCAACTGATCAATAAACTGCCGCCCGGCAACTCCACCGTCACCTCTTCATCCAGCAGCTCTTGCTGGATACCGACCGCCACAGCAGCACAAGCGCCGCTACCACAGGCTTGGGTTTCACCTGCACCGCGCTCATATACCCGCAGTCGAATATTTTCGCGGCTCACTACCTGCATAAAACCGATATTGGCCCGCTCAGGAAAGCGCTCATGGCTCTCTAATACTGGACCCAGCAACGCAACATTAGCCACCGAAACATCATCCACCTGTAGCACGCAGTGAGGATTGCCCATCGACACCACGCCGCACAATACCGTGTGCTCTGCCGCGCGGAAAATGTAGGTTTTCTCCGCTTTGGTCGCCCGGAAAGGGACACTTTGCGGGTCAAAATTGGGTTCGCCCATGTTAACGCAAACCTCTTCATCTTCCGTGACACTCAAGATCATGCGGCCAGTTTGCGTGCTCACACTGATGTCACGCTTGTTGGTCAACCCCTTCAGCCGGACAAAACGGGCAAAACAGCGCGCGCCATTGCCACACTGAGAGACTTCGCTGCCATCGGCATTAAAAATACGGTAGTGAAAATCCAGTTCAGGATCATAAGGCGGTTCAACCACCAACATCTGATCAAAGCCCACGCCAGTGTGCCGGTCTGCTAATCGGCGGATTAACTCCGGCGAAAAGTAAACATTTTGGGTAACTGCATCGACAACCATAAAGTCGTTGCCAAGACCGTGCATTTTGGAGAACTGCATTTCATGCTCCACTGACTCTAATTATTGGCTAAATTCGGTACTGGCTAAGCTGCTATCTGGCTGCGCTAGGATTCATCACTGTGGCCCGGCGATAGATTTTGTCTGGGGGCTACTGGAGAGATCCTGCTGGTTTCTCTCTACCTGACCACTATCCGGTTGCGTTGTTTCTGTTTTTGGTTTGTCTGACGGCGGAAAGTATAGCGGGCCTTTCAGGCCACAGCCGGACAGCGCAAGTACCATCATCGCCAGCAGCGGCCAGCGGAGTTCTTTTTTCATTTCTAACGCCTGCTTCATTTCTAACGCCTGTTTCATTTCTAGCGCCTATATAGTATTTAGCACCTAAATGCCTGTGATTCATGCGTCCAAGGTCTCTATAATCGCAGGTGGATCATGAAAAGCAAATAGGAATTGAATATGAACGATAGCGAGTTTCATCAGTTAGCTGATCAATTGATGCTTTGCATTGAAGAAACACTGGATGCTTTTGGCGGCGAGAGCGATATCGATTATGAAACCAATGGCGGGGTGATGACCCTGACATTCGAGAATGGCAGCAAGATTGTGATTAACCGCCAAGAGCCATTGCATCAAGTCTGGCTGGCCACCAAAGCAGGCGGTTACCATTTTGATTACCGCGAAGGCCACTGGTACTGCTCGCGCAGCGGCGCAGAGTTTTTTGCCAAATTATCTGAAGCCGCCACCACTCAAGCGGGTGAAGAAGTGAGCTTTGGCGAGTAGATCATCAGTCAGTGATTCAGGTAATTGATTCGGGTAAGTGAGCGCAGCTAACACCCCTGCGGCTTCAAGGACGCCCCCCAAAGTCATTGGAGTTGCAGGTAGGCAGCAAGCAAACGCATCCCGATGAGCTGACATCAGTCAGTAATTCGGGTAAGTGAGCGCAGCTAACACCCCTGCGGCTTCAAGGACGAAGGGGGGTTAGTGTAACTGGAACTGCTGCGCTGGCGCGGAGGCTTCTTTATCCGCAATATACAGGTGAGATAACGTATTGCTGCGGAACGGAATCACTTGCGTCCGGCCATCTAGCTGCACAATTTGGTAGAACTGCGGCAGGTTGAAGTTGATAAAGCTGGAGCCATAAGTAAAGCGGTCGTGGGATGACGAATAAAATCGACTGACGTCCCGCACCAACTCCTCTTTACTGCCCTCGCAATGGTGATACACCTCAACGCGGTTTGTCTCATCCAAGATATAGATATTGAAGCCTTTTTCATCTGCGGTACCCTCGAAGAAGAACTGAATGATCCCTTCGCTAGCAAAACCGTCGACAGCCGGCGGCAGATGAATTTGATCGGTTTCAAGCTGAATCGACAAGCCATGCAGTTTGTTATTCGAGATCGCACCGTAGAATTCGACCGCATTCTCCAACTTTTGGACCGAGACACTCAGGCGCTCGAAGAACAGCCCCCATGTCTGACCGGAGACTCGCACCGCTTTGAAGCGGCCCGGTTCCTGACGAGTGCTGGATAAGCGCAGCTCAATGCACTCAGAGACCAGTTGCTGAATTCGGGTACGAATCAAGCCACGTAGATGCTGGCTGTAGCAGAACACATCCACTGACTCTGGCGGAGCGGCATCCTGATGCATCTTGCCTAAAATGGTTTTCAGCGCCTCTAATACCGCCTGCTCACCGCTAAAATGCAGGGTCCGCACTTCGTTCCACGAGTTGCGGTACAGCAAGTCGATACTGCCCACTAAGCACTGCTGCTGCTCGCCAAAACTGAATACATCCAGTTTACGGAAATCAAAATGCACCACCTGATTGCGGAAAGCCGCTGTCGGGTCATGTTCCAGATTGACAATAATCGCTAAGTGGCGAATCTCGCACGGGCTATACAGCGCCTTAGGTGTAGGCGCAGGTAGGCGCAGCGGGAAGTGGTGAGAAATATCCGTCACCAACTCTTGCAGCTTGGTGGTATTGCACAAATTGGCGCTTTTAATATGCAGCCGGGTCTTGCTGGTCAATAGGCCGTTGAAATAGGCCCAAGAGACCAATTTGTTCAGGTAGCGGTTATATTCCAGCGGCTGGTGGCTAACGATAGTGTCCATCAAGGGCGCTTGATTATACAAGTACCAGCCGGGGCGATTCGCACGGCCTGCTGGAACATGGATAAAGGTCAGGTGCTCTTCTGAAAGGTCCGGTGAAATTTGCGGGTTAACCAGTGTCACTTTACCCGGCAAAGCTTCAAATGCCGCGTACAGTTTACGGGTCAGCACCCCGATATCCTGCGGGCTGGCGCTGACACTCAGGTTGTTGCGGCGAGCAAAACGAATCAAGTTACGATAGCTCTGCATCATCGCGTCTAACAGCTCGTTATGCGCTTCACGTACCCGCTCAATCTTCCAGTTGGCACGATTATCCAGCACTTCCAGACTCTCCTTGCTCCAGCCCCACTCACTGACCAGTTGGCTAAGAATTTCACGCCGCCAGCCTATACTCGCTGGCGTACGGGAGAGTTTTTCGCACACTTTCAGATAGAAGCAGCGGCGCACCAAATTCAGCCGGGTGGTGTCATTGATTTGGGTCAGATAGCGGGTAACACGATCGAGCATCATGCAGTAAGCATCGAGGCCGAAAGCGACAATTTCACCGGCATGGAGGCGCTGTTTGATCTCCATCGCCAACAGTTGGGAATTAGGGTATTCCCAAGAGTAGGCTTCCAGCAGCAGGGTTTTCAACACCGCCTTATAGGGCGAATCGATACTTTTATAGAGCTGCCACAAACTGGCACCGAAATACTCTTCAGCCGACAGGGTGCTTAAACCGCCCAGATCCAGCCACTCATTCGGCGTTAGTACGCCCTGCGCATAGAGCGACAGCACGTAATCATCGTAATTATTCTCTTCTTCAACCGGAACCATATTCCACAGAATACGTTTCCCCGCCAGACGCACCGCGCTGCGGTAAAATTCATCCAGCAATAAAATATGTTGGGTCGAGCCGCAATCTTCACCGCCCAAACTGCCACTGGCGTTGTGGCGGAAGCGGTTCTCATCAATCAGGAAGAAGCTGACTTCAACCCCCATTGATGCGGCCCATTTTTCCAGCAAGCTGCATTTTTGCTGTAAACGATGGCGCTCTTCCGTATCAAGCCATGCCTGATGGCACACCCAGATATCCAGATCCGAGGTATGACATTGGCCGATGGAGGAGGTACTGCCCATTGAATAGACGCCCGTAATCGGCAGTTCGCCGCCGACACTCTGCTCTAGAGGTGCGCCCCACTTGGCTTCGACCTCAGACAGATAGTCCTGTTGCGTTTCATTAGGCGTGAAGATACAGACGCCGTGGGGAACGTTACCATCAAGGTAGCCCGGCATCAGTGGATGATGATGATGTAGTAGGGTCGGTAGCAGACTGTAAACCTTTTGGAAGGCTGGCCCCATGGCCGCCAAGGCGCGATCGACTCGTAATTGGTTGATCGCATCCAGTCGCTGTTTCAGTGTCTCGATGTAGAGGTACAAGACGTCTCGCCTGATTGTTCCGGTGCTTAGAAAGAAACCCGCGTTCCACATTCGTTTGTTGCTTATTTGGCCTTCTCGAAAAATAGATACTTTTTGTTGAAATGACCAAAAAACAGTTTGTTTGAAGAATATTTAACGAATGATTGCTGGAAACGTGATCAATCTAACACCTTGCTGATTGACCGTAAAGAAAGTAAAGCTATCCCTACAATTATAACGTCTCTTCTCTGACTAAAATCATTTGCGTCGCCATCGGGCAACAGACCCATGAATTTCAGCGAAAGCCGCTGACAACGCAGCCATGTGTGGAAGGTCGGTTTAAACCCCTTATCTCGCCACACATTTGTTACAATAGTTGCTTTCTTGTACTCTTACCCGCCTTGATCATGTGGCTACCACACTGACAGTGCTTGTCGGTCAATGGTAGGATGGGCCGCAAAATATAAAACGGTAACAAGCAATGTTAGACAAAATTATTCGAATTGCCACGCGACAAAGCCCGCTCGCCTTATGGCAAGCACATTATGTTCAACATTTACTGCAAGCCAATCACCCCGGCCTGCAAGTTGAGTTGGTCCCGATGGTCACTCGCGGGGATATCATTCTGGATACGCCACTGGCAAAAGTGGGTGGTAAGGGCTTGTTCGTCAAAGAGTTAGAGTTGGCGTTACTGGATGGGCGAGCGGATATTGCTGTGCACTCGATGAAAGATGTGCCGATCGCTTTCCCTGAAGGCTTGGGTCTGGTCACCATTTGTGAGCGTGATGATCCCCGTGATGCATTCGTTTCATCACATTACGCCCATCTGGATGATCTACCGGCTGGCAGTATCGTCGGCACTTCTAGCCTGCGCCGTCAGTGCCAATTGCGTGAGCGCCGCCCCGACCTGATTATCCGCGATCTGCGGGGTAACGTCGGCACCCGCCTCGCTAAGCTGGATAACGGCGATTACCACGCGATTATTCTGGCTGTCGCGGGCCTTAAGCGCCTCGGGCTGGAAACACGGATTCGCTATGCCATGCCCGCCGAAGAGTCCTTACCCGCCGTGGGTCAGGGGGCCGTGGGTATCGAGTGCCGTCTGGATGATGATGTGACCCGCCAACTGTTAGCGCCACTGAATCATCGCGACACTGAATTACGCGTCTGCGCAGAACGTGCCATGAATACCCGTCTTGAGGGAGGGTGTCAGGTGCCGATTGGCAGTTATGCCGAATTGGCCGGCGGCGAGCTGTGGCTTCGTGCCTTAGTGGGCGCGCCAGATGGCAGTGAAATCATTCGCGGTGAACGCCGTGGCCCGGCTGAGAATGCCGAGCAGATGGGGATTGAGCTGGCCGATGAGCTGCTCTCACGGGGCGCGCGAGAAATACTGGCCGCTGTTTATCAGGATAACCCGCCGCTATGACCATTCTGGTGACCCGTCCCTCCCCCTCCGGGGAGCAATTAGTCAGTCGCCTGCGTGCGCTGGGCCGGGTTGCCTATCATGCTCCCTTGATTGATTTCTCACCCGGTGATGACCTGCCCAAACTGCCCACCCTGTTGCAAGAGATGCAGGCGGGTGATTTGGTGTTTGCGTTATCACAGAACGCCGTACGCTATGCTAACCCGCTGTTAAAAAGAAATAACCTGTCATGGCCAGCACAGTTATCTTATTATGCTATTGGTCGTGGCACGGCGTTGGCACTGCATACCGCCAGCCATTTGCACGTCACCTTTCCGCCAATGGGTGAGACCAGCGAGATGCTGCTATCATTGCCTGATCTGCAAAAACTGGCAGGCAAAAAGGCGCTGTTATTGCGCGGTAATGGTGGGCGAGAACTGCTGGGCGAGAGCCTTGCGCAGCGAGGTGCGACTGTGACCTTCTGTGAATGTTACCAACGCAGCCCGATCTTTTATGATGGCAGTGAACAAAGTGCTCACTGGCAGCGGGCTGGCGTCAATATTCTGGTGGTGACCAGCGGCGAAATGTTACAACAGATCTATACTTTAGTTCCTGATTACTATCGTTCTTCCTGGTTGCTACGCTGCCACTTGGTGGTGGTGAGTGATCGTTTGGCTGCCTTGGCCGCCCAAATGGGTTGGCGTGATATCCAAGTGGCAGAGAATGCTGATAATGACGCGCTGATCCGCGCGCTACAAGAGCTAAAACACACCTGAAACCTGACTATGGGATGCCCAATATGACGGAACAAAATACCCCATCCGCACCAGTGGAAGAGACAACCACTGCGGTTGAGAGGCACCAACAGCCAGCACCTGAAGACCGCCGGGGAAAACAGACCGGGCCAATTCTGGGGGCTATTGCTATTGCACTGGCTATCGCGCTGGGTGCCGGGCTTTATTATTACGGACAGCAGCAGGCCCAGTCACAAGATGCAGCCACTCTCGCGCTGCAAGAGCAACTGGCGGAACTGAAACAGAGCCAATTGCAGGAGAAACAGCAGCTTGAGTCATTGCTGCAACAGCAAGGCAAGGCGCTGGAAGCGGCCGACCGCCAACAGACGTCACTCATTCGCCAACTCAATGAGTTGCAGGAAAAAGTCGCCACCATTTCAGGCAGCGACGCCAAAACCTGGCTACTGGCACAGGCTGATTTTCTGGTGAAAATGGCGGGTCGCAAATTGTGGAGCGATCAAGATGTCACCACCGCAGCCACCCTATTGAAAAGCGCCGATGCCAGCCTCGCTGACATGAATGATCCCAGCCTTATCGATGTACGCCGCGCCTTGACCGAGGATATCAGCACTCTCTCTGCGGTCAGTCAGGTGGATTTCGACGGCATCATCCTCAAATTAAATCAGCTCTCCAATCAGGTCGATAACCTGCGTCTGGCTGACAACAATATTGATGATTCGCCGATGGATGCCGATAGCGATGAACTGTCGAGTTCATTATCTGAATGGCGTCAGAATTTGACCAAAAGCTGGCACAGCTTTATGTCTGATTTTATTACCATTCGCCGCCGTGATAGCAGCGCTGAACCCCTGCTGGCACCGAATCAGGACGTTTATCTGCGCGAGAATATCCGCTCTCGCCTGTTGGTGGCGGCCCAAGCCGTGCCTCGCCATCAGGATGAAGTGTACAAACAGTCGCTCGAGACTATCTCCACCTGGGTTCGCGCCTATTTTGATGTGAACGACCCCAGCACCAAGGCTTTTCTGGATGAATTAGAGAGCCTGAGCCAGCAATCCATATCAATGGATGTGCCAGATCAATTGAAGAGCCAGCCGCTGCTGGAAAAATTGATGCAAACTCGAGTTCGTAACTTGCTGGCGCAAGCGCCAGCTGCCGCTCAGGGGGAATAAGTATGCTGCGAGTTTTACTGTTATTCCTCATTCTGACCGCCGGGATCGTCCTTGGCCCGATGTTAGCCGGCCATCAGGGTTATGTGTTGATCCAAACCGATAACTATAACGTCGAGACCAGTGTGACCGGTCTGGTCATTATGCTGATACTGGTTTTGGTCGCGTTCCTGATAGTCGAGTGGATACTGCGCCGCATTTTCCGCACCGGTGCTCGCACCCGTGGCTGGTTTATGGGTCGCAAACGTACCCGCGCCCGTAAGCAAACTAAGGCGGCGTTGATCAAGCTGGCTGAAGGTGATTTCAAGCAGGTGGAGAAGTTGCTTACCCGTAACGCCGATCACGCGGAGCAACCGATGGTGAACTATCTGCTGGCGGCGGAAGCGGCCCAGCAGCGCGGTGATGAGTTCCGTACCAATCAATATCTGGAGCGGGCGGCAGAAGTGGCCGATACCGATCAACTGCCGGTGGATATTACCCGCGTGCGCATTCAACTGGCGCAGGGCCACATCCATGCGGCGCGCCATGGCGTCGATCGTCTGCTGGATCAAGCACCGCGCCACCCGGAAGTCCTGCGTTTGGCGGAGCAAGCTTATCTGCGCTCTGGCGCTTACAGCTCATTGCTGGAAATTTTACCGGCGATTGGCAAGGTTCAGCTTCATACGTCAGAGGAGATCTCCGCGCTGGAACAGCAAGCTTACATTGGTATGATGAATCAATGTATGGCGGAAGAGGGCAGCGATGGCCTGAAACGCTGGTGGAAAGATCAGAGCCGCAAAGTGCGCAACGAGATCCCGCTGCAAGTGGCATTAGCCGAGCATCTGATTGAGTGTGATGATCATGATGTCGCTCAGCAGATCATTCTGGATGGCCTGAAGCGTCAGTATGATGAGCGTTTGGTGCTGTTGATCCCGCGTCTGAAGTCAGGTAATCCCGAGCCGCTGGAGAAGTCATTGCGCCAGCAAATCAAGCAGCATGGTGCGACACCGCTGCTTAATAGCACGTTGGGTCAGTTGATGCTGAAACACGGTGAGTGGGAGAAAGCCCGCGAAGCCTTTACCGCTGCCCTTGTACAGCGCCCAGACGGGTATGATTATGCTTGGTTGGCGGATGCCTTGGATAAACTGCATCGCCCTGAGGATGCCGCACAAGCCCGCCGTGAGGGGTTGCTATCGACCCTACGGCAGAATGGGGAATCGCTCTAAGTTTTGTGGGCACGGCGGAGAGAACCGGGTTTGTCAGCGGCGGAGAGAACAGGCGGATCGTAAAGACGCCGTAAATACTTCCTTGTAGGCTCGAGCCGCGCCATCCTTGGCGCGGACGCTTTACTCTTCCACCTGTCCTCACCGTTCCCGATCGAGTCATCGGGGTTTGTCATCAGTCTAAAAGCTCCTACGGGAGCTTTTTTGTTATCTACTTTTCAAAAAAAAACGCCTGCCATTTTCGGCAAGCGTCTAAAATCTTCAGGTCTACGACAACATGTCGGCGCCTCACTCAACGTTATGCCCGGTATGTGATGAAGGTATTCAACATCGTTTACTTGGACAATAGGCACCCTAAAATTGGCTCTGCATCATCTCTGGGTTTATGAAGCTAAATTGGCGGTAAGACCAAGCTGTCATAATAAGTGAGATGAGCATCTACTGGGTAGATGTTGCACTTAGCGTGCCAAGTCGCGCAATCGACGGCAGTTTCATTTCATTGCCTGCAAATAAAAACCTAACTAACTGATAAAAAATAGATTTATTTTTACGCCCATTTAGCATTCTATGCCCACGCCCACTGGCTCTGATGGCGAGGTGCCATTAGTGATCTGTCGCTACAAAACGACGTTATCCATCATCATACTTTTTCTTTTTATTTATCAATTAATTATATGTCTCTTTTTAGAGACAAAGCATGTGTCTTTTGTCGTGAAAAGCCAACACCGACTCTCTGAGGGGATAAATCACCGTTCGGGTCAGGCTAATCGCCTCATTTGATCAAAGGGCGGCAACATCGTTTCGGGCGTCGAGAAGACGATAGTGGTGTCGCACCGATGGCGGATAACAAAACAGGGATAGGATTAATTCGGGATGAGCAGAGATTATGGGGAGAGCGATATTATCTGGACAAATAATAGACGAAAAAAAACCCCGCATTGCGGGGTTTCTTCTGAAATTGGTCGGCGAGAGAGGATTCGAACCTCCGACCCACTGGTCCCAAACCAGTTGCGCTACCAAGCTGCGCTACTCGCCGATTTCTTACTTCTTACTCTACAAGGTCTTTCGACCTATGTCCATGTAAATCTTAATAAAAATCTACATGTTTGTGTGGTGCGAAGGGAGGGACTTGAACCCTCACGTCCGTAAGGACACTAACACCTGAAGCTAGCGCGTCTACCAATTCCGCCACCATCGCATGTTCCACAAAATTTGGGGTGGCTAATGGGGCTCGAACCCACGACAACTGGAATCACAATCCAGGGCTCTACCAACTGAGCTATAGCCACCATAACTTCTTACAGCTTACTTCGTTCTTCGTCGTACGCGGCAATCTTACCACCGCAGCTCTTGCACACAAAATTAATGGTGCGCCCGACAGGATTCGAACCTGAGACCTCTGCCTCCGGAGGGCAGCGCTCTATCCAGCTGAGCTACGGGCGCTTAGCGCCGTTGCGGGTGAGGATACTACGGTTTTAATACTTGGCTGTCTAGTGCTTTTTTAGAAGAAATGGCGTGTTTGCTTACGCTTTGCACAGTCTGCCACAAAAGTCAGCCATTGATAGCCCTCACCTCGCCTTGTTCGCTGGTTTTATAGGCGTTTCATCTCCTTGGTGCTGGAAGCTGCGGGGAGTTAGCAGCAACGCCCATTACTTTGGGGATAGCTCGACGACATTCTGTTTATGCATTCTTAAACCGAAGTAGCACGCCGAGACTAATCCAAGGAAGCTCGCTCCCGCCAACAGAGATAAACGGGTTTCCGGGTTAATGCCCATCCCGACCAGCACACAAATCAAAAAGGCGATCGTGAGGTAGTTGACGTACGGGAACATGATGGATTTAAACGGATGCTGTTTTAATGCCTCTTTATGTACCTGCCGGAAACGTAGCTGGCTCACCAGCACCACAAACCACGGCACCATGCCCGGCAATACACTGGCACTGTAAACGTAAACAAATACCTGCTGCGGGTTGGGAATGATGTAATTGAGGCTAGATCCCACCAACAGGCACAGAATAGTGACCGCAATACAGTAGACCGGAACACCACTGGCAGAGAGTTTCGTTAGGCAAGCGGGTAACTGGCGGTTTTTCGCCAAGGCATACAACATGCGCCCACCACTGTACATGCCGCTATTACAGCCGGACAGCGCAGCGGTCAGTACCACGAAGTTGATAATCCCAGCGGCAGCCACTATCCCTATTTTGGCAAAGGTCAGCACAAAGGGGCTGCCTTCCGTGCCGATACCATTCCACGGGAAGATAGTGACAATGACAAATATCGCGCCGACATAGAAAATCAGAATGCGCCATAAGATGTTATTGATGGCGCGCTTTAAGGTGACTTGCGGATTTCGGGCTTCACCGGCAGTAATCCCCACCAGTTCAACGCCTTGGTAGGATGCCACCACAATACAGAGCGCGAACATGAAGCCTTTCCAGCCGCCCGCAAAGAAGCCACCGTGGGCCGTCAGGTTATCAAAGCCAATGGGTTGGCCGTGATTGCCAAAACCAAAGAAGATCACCCCTAGCCCCACCAGAATCATCACGATAATGGTCGTGACCTTGATCATCGCAAACCAGAACTCTAACTCGCCATATAATCTGACCGCCGCCAGATTAGCCAGTGCCACGATAGCAACCCCCATGATAGCCGGCAGCCATTGGGGAATTTCGGGGAACCAAAACTGTACGTAGACGCCAATAGCAGTAATTTCGGATATCCCCACTGCTATCCACATAAACCAATAGCCCCAAGCGGTCAGATAGCCAAAATAGGGGCTAAGATACTTATGCGCATACACGGCGAAAGAGCCTGCAACCGGCTCCAGATAGAGCATTTCGCCCATCGCACGCATGATAAAGAACACAAATAAGCCGGCAACAATGTAGGCCAGCAACACGGATGGCCCGGCCCATTTCAAGGTACTGGCTGACCCCATAAACAGCCCGACGCCAATTGTCCCACCTAGCGCTATCAGTTCGATATGCCGGGCTTCCAGCCCACGGTGTAATCCTTTTTTCTCTTCGTTATCTGCCATATATCCCTCTGTAAATCGACTGGTGTGTGTCTGCTCCGGATTCCCGGTTGTTGTTGTTATAAAAATAAAATGCATGACCGAACAAAAACATTCAGTCAAGTTATCAATAGCTTCAGATTAAATCATAGGGAAACGGCACCGAATAAAAAATGATGGCGACCGCAAAATCCTAATCGGCCCGTATCGTTCCGTATATGCGGCAGATTAGCAAACGGGAATCTAAAACTTTATGGAATAAAAATAATTAAATTGATTCCGTAATGGAATTAAAGTGGGGGACATTAGCGGGATGGATAGTTAGCGTAGATGGATAGTTAGCGTAGATGGATAGTTAGCGAAGCGAATAGATGGCGTGGTTATCATAGCAGGGCCGTAGGTGGCCCTGCCTGTCTCAGAATATTACAAGCGGCCGCTGTAATAATAACCGACAAATTTAAGCAGTTTGAATTGACGGCGGATGCGGCTTGGCTGCGCCAATAGGCGATAGAGCCACTCTAGCCCCAGATTCTGCCAGATCTTCGGCGCACGTTTGACATGCCCGGTAAAGACGTCGTAAGTCCCGCCCACGCCCATATAGAGCGCATCAGGGTAGAATTTACGGCAGTCACGCATAAACATCTCCTGTTTAGGCGACCCCATGGCAACCGTGACAATTGCCGCGCCACTGGCAGCAATGCGCGCAAATAGCGCCTCACGCTGCTCTGGCGTGAAGTAACCATCTTGGCTACCCACCAAGTTCACATTCCATTGCGACCGCAGCTTAGCTTCCGTTTCAGCCAGAATCTCAGGCTTGCCCCCGACTAAAAAGACTGGCGTCCCTTGCTGCCCCGCGCGTTGCATCAAGGCTTCCCATAAGTCAGCCCCCGCCACCCGAGAGAGTTGGGCTTGCGGGTATTTACGGCGAATCGCCCGCACCATGCTGATGCCGTCGGCATACAGGTATTCAGCCTCATTAATCAGTTCACGCAGCGCCGCGTCGTCTTCGGCTTTGAGCAGTTTCTCTGCATTCATCGCCACCAGCGTGCCGGTCTTCACCGGGCCACTGCTCAGCAGATGATCCAGTGTCTGGGTCATGTCACGAAAGCCCCAGATCTCGAAACCACGGACATTATATTTTGGGATGCCCGTTTCTTGGGTTGGAATGCCCGTTTTTTGGGCTGGAGTAGCAGTATTCGGTTCCATTTCAATCCTTACAGTTGATTGCCCGTTTCAGGCGTGGACAGGCGCTTAGGCTTGTTAACATGACGCTGAACCCGCTGTGTTATCAAACCTGCCGTATCGAACAACCAGTACAACAATTTTGCCAGTACCAGACAGGCACCAAAAATCACGCAGAAAAACACCACACGCGAGACAAAGGAGTCTAAACCTTCCCGTGCCAAGACGATGATGTTAAATATCGCACCAAAACAGAAACTTTGCAGAATAGCGGCTTTGTAGCGATTTTTCTCTGCCTTGCCCTGCTCGTAAAGCCAGTCGAACCACTTAATGATTAACCCAACCACGATGGCACCCAGCGGGATAAACAGCACCCCGCCCATCACCACCAAAGAGCCGATCAGCGTCGGGGAGATGGCCAGCCCTGAGTGGTTATCCAGCACATCCCACGTAAAGTAGTTGGCGGTATTCAGCACCAAATCTGGGCGCTCCGGCCACAGGAAGCTGGGGATAAACACATAGAAATCACGGGCTATCGGCGCTAAGCCTTGGAAATCGATTTTGTCGTAGTTCTGTAGCAGCAACCCGAGGTTTTCCCACGGCGAGAAGGTGTCCCGCGTCAGATAGAGGAAGGTGTAAAACGCCTCCGCCCCATTAACATCCAGCCCATAACGTTTCAGCGCCAGCCAGAACATCCCCACAATACCAAAGGCCCCCGCCGCCGCCAGCATCCACAGGGTTATCCAGCCACGAACAATGCCGATAAACAGGAATAATGAGAACGCGATAATGATATTAGCGCGTGTCCCGCCGACAATCACATAGGTCAGGATGCCAAAGGCCACCGTGCTGGCAAGGAAGAAAAACCACGCGCGCATGTCCTGTTTTAGGAAGTAGACCACCAGCATGGCCGGGATAAAGAAGTAGAAAAAGCGCTTCAACGCCACGCCCGAGACATCACTGGAGAAGATTTTGCTGTAGGAGTCCAGCTTAAACAGCAGGAAACCATTCTGCATAAAGAAGATGCCCACGGTGCCTATCGCCACCAGTGCCAGTAGCACCCAGGTCAGGTTGGTCTCCACCCGATTCATGGTAAAAATCGGGGTGCGCGGCTGTGCACGCGGCTTGGTCAGCCGTGTTTTGTAACTCACGTAGTAAATCGCATAAAACGCGGTGGATGAGAGAATCGCATACAGCAAGTACTCAACCGGGACGACCGCCACGCCAAACTGGAACACCAACATGCAGGTCAGTGGGAAGCCAAAATAGAATGTCAGCAGATAGAGCATGGAGAACAGCACGTTGAAGTTAAAGCGGACGCGCCGAAACTCCTGATACGTCAAGATCAGGATAAAGATGACCGCCATCAGGTAGACGCCGAACAGGCCGCCAAATTGCCCCAGTGTCATGACTGTTCTCCTGCGGCCAGAGCCAGCGCTTGCTGCCAGCCCTCAATATAATTGGGGTTAAAGAAGGCGATCGATTGTTTATCCAGCCCAGCTAATTGGCGCTGTGCCTCACGAATCAATGGCTCATCCAATGAGTCGCCATAGAAAAGCACCGGGATATGCTGCTCAGCCAAATCTTGCCAGAAGGGATTTTTACGGCTCAGCACAAAAGGCACACCAAATTGCGTTAATAGACACAGGGTACCAATCCCTTGCTGACGATTGAAAATAAAATAGCCCAAATCGCATTCGCGCAGGATATTCAGGTAGTCATCAAAGGGGATCTGATCCGTCAGGATGCGCAAATTTTCTGGCGCAAAGAGGGCCAGCCCCGCCTGCCGAACCTGCTCGATATACGGCTCATTATTGGCCGGATAGCCCATCGGCAGAATCACTCGGGCATCAGGGCCAAACTGCTGATGAATCGCTTTCAGCGCTTCAATATGGCGGTTCGTGGTGTCACCGGAGTTACCGACTAAAATCGTCATTGGCCCCGCCAGTGGCTTCTCCACGCTGATGCCGGTTAATGCCGGGTCCATGCGCGTTGGGAAGTAGAGCAGTGACGCTGGCACCCGAGGATGGCGCTGCTGGAAATAGATTAAATCGCCACGGGTGGCAAACACATGGCCCACCCGCCCCTGAGCGAAGCGGCGCAACACGTAAAATAGGCGAAACTTCCAGCTTTTGGCGTCCTCATATAAATCCGCGCCCCAGATATGCCAACAGACCTGCCGTGGCTTAATTTTGCCACTCAACAGGGCCAGCCACAGAGTGGCATTAAACTGGCCGTGCCAAAAGAAACGCGTGTTGCGATCCGCCTGCGCGCGGGCAATCACCGCCTCAGCCAAGGCTTTTTTACTGCCATGCGCTTCGATATCCAACAGTGTGAAGGATGAAAAGGCTGCCGTCTCTTTTGCCGCCACCATAAAGTGCCGCACCTGCTCTGTGGGCACGCGAGTGGCCAGCACATCATTAAAGAAGCGCAGCACAGTCAAATTATGGTGCGGGATATCAGATCCCAGTACATGAATCAGGGTTGTCATTTTTTTCTGCTGTAAAGAGTGTTTACGGTGATGAATGTCTACGATACATAATGAATACGCAGCTACAGAGCGCAAAATAGACAATATAAGTCGCCATATAGGCTTGTGCTGCGCCCAACGAGCCATTCATTGGGATTAACCAATGGGCAAATCCAGTCAACAGTAAGAACTGGCTCACTTCCGCCAAAATGTAAAAGCGCAGGGAGGCTTTGGCAATAACCAGATAGCCGAACACGTACGATCCCACTTTCAACACATCGCCCACCAACTGCCAAGCGAAGAGATCACGCATCGCCGTGAACTGATGCGAGAACAGCAACCAGATAGCAAAGTCCCGTAACAGCCAAACCATCAGGCTGGCGATCGCCACTGCGGGTAGGACAAACTTCAGTGAGCGCAGAATTTCGCGGGAAATATCCGCTTTCGCTTTGAGTCGCGACAGTGTTGGCAGCAAATAGACGGTAAATGACGCCGTAATAAATTGGAGATAAGCATCGGAAATACTGCTCACCCCTTGCCAGATTCCCACCGCATCCCAGCCATATTGATCGGCCAGCAAGTTCCGCATCATCACGTAGGCGACGGGCAAGGTCACTGAGGTAATCAGCGCCATAATAGTAAATTTGCCCAAGTGGCTGGCTAAGGCGCGATCCCAGCTTAGCTTCAGATAGCTCAGCGGAATAGTTTTACGCCGAATCAACAGAGCTGCCGCAGGGATAACCACCAGTGCGGGGACTAATGCCAAGCCCACTAATGCGCCGGAATATCCGCCAATGCGGAAGCAGATATAGTAAGCCACCACCCCAATCAGACTGCCGCCAATCACCGCTAGCGCATTGCCCATCGCATCGCGATAGCCTTTGAGGATCGCCAAAAACAGGTTGGCGTAGGCAATCCCCATCTGGATAAGCGCGACAGCACGCACCACATTCTGGTAATCACCATGACCAAATAGCGCAATACTGACGGGTTTCGCCGCCAGCAGAAAAATCAGCGCCAGCAGCGTTGAGAACCCCAG
Source organism: Yersinia mollaretii ATCC 43969 (assembly GCF_013282725.1). Lineage (NCBI taxonomy): Bacteria > Pseudomonadati > Pseudomonadota > Gammaproteobacteria > Enterobacterales > Yersiniaceae > Yersinia > Yersinia mollaretii. The sequence continues at coordinate 977,742 of NZ_CP054043.1, forward strand.
CACGATGGCCGATGAGGTGCCCAGAACCGCGCGCAGGCGTTCAGGTTGCTGATGATATTCAGCAACATACTTGGTAATTCCGTTAAAGATACCCGCGCCAGAGAGCACGCCTAATACCGTAATTAGCTGGCGAAAATTCCCCGCCTGCCCAACACCACTGGGGCCAAAGGTCACCGCCAGCAGTTTCACCACTAACAACCCTACGCCGATCTTAATCAGCGTAGAGCCAGCAGTCCAAACCGATGCTTTTGCCAGAGACATATCAGGCGAAGTAACTCAGTACAGTGTTAATGACCGTTTTCTGATTGATATCAGTCAGGTTATAGAAGATAGGCAAGCGAACCAGACGCTCACTCTCTTGGCTGGTAAAGCGGTCTTCACCCGCCATACGGCCAAACTCTTCACCCGCCGGACAGGCGTGCAAGGGAATGTAGTGGAAGACCGCCATGATCTCGGCTTCTTTTAGGAAGCTGATAAATTTAGAGCGGTCGTCAATGTCGCGCAGTTTGAGATAAAACATGTGCGCATTTTGTTTCAGGTCGGCTGGAATCACCGGGAGATCAATGCGCCCAGCATCAGCCAACGGCTTAAAGGCATGGTAATAGGTGTGCCACAACGCCAGACGGCGTTCGTTGATCTGCTCTGCGGCTTCCAATTGGCCCCACAGATAAGCGGCCTGTAGATCAGACATCAAATAGCTGGAGCCAATATCACGCCAAGTGTATTTGTCTACCTGACCACGGAAGAACTGGCTGCGGTTGGTGCCTTTTTCGCGAATGATTTCTGCACGATCAATCAGTGACGGGTCATTGATCAGGGTCGCGCCGCCTTCACCGCCGGCGGTGTAGTTCTTGGTTTCATGGAAGCTAAAGCAACCAATATGACCAATGGTGCCGAGTGCTTTGCCTTTGTAAGTGGACATCACGCCTTGCGCGGCATCTTCGACCACAAACAGATTATGTTTTTTTGCCAGCGCCATGATGGTGTCCATCTCGCAGGCCACACCCGCGTAGTGGACCGGCACGATAACTCGGGTTTTATCGGTGATCGCCGCTTCAATCTTGGTTTCATCGATATTCATGGTATCTGGGCGGATATCAACAAACACCATTTTCGCCCCGCGCAGCACAAACGCATTGGCGGTCGAAACGAAGGTGAAACTCGGCATGATAATCTCATCACCGGGCTTGATATCCAGCAACAACGCGGCCATCTCCAGCGAGGCGGTGCAAGAAGGCGTCAGCAAGACTTTCGGGCAACCAAAATGCTGCTCCATCCACTGCTGGCAGCGACGGGTAAACCCACCATCGCCACATAACTTCCCACTGGCCATCGCAGCCTGCATATAACCCAGTTCAGTGCCAACTACCGGTGGAGCGTTAAATGGAATCATTTCATCCCCTACATAACCAATACGCGGTGCTCTCAATCGACGCACCACTGCGAATATAAAGACGTAAAGCAGCAATATTGCTCATCTGCGTGGCTACCCGTAACCGCTGTAACCCGTGACCATGGCACCACTGCTTTGCCGCCGACATTAATGATGAACCTATGCCTTTACCCTGCGCATCGGGGAAGACCGCCAACAGGCCAATACGGGCGCTGCCATCGTGCAGATCCCGTAATGTCACAAAACCCGCAGGCTGCCCCAGCGCATCCATCACCAATAAACATTGATGATCGAAGGTGCCCAATACCGCCTTTTCAGCCCACAGTGCATAAAATCGCCCGCTGTCTTGTGGGTCATACCAAGGTGCGCGAAAACGGCTTAATGCAAAAGCGCTGGCGGCGACACGACGCAAGAGTGGAATATCCGCCACAGTGGCGACCCTCAGCTCATTATCTGCCGCAGATGTAGCATTTTCCGTGCCAATCTCAGTGTTGATAGCCACGGCCAGCGACAGATCGACCTCCCCTTCAACGAGTTTGAAGCCAAGTTGACCCAGAGAGTCAATGAGATCAAGGCGATGGGTAGGCACTTTGGCTTGGGTAAGGGTATACGCATCCAACTCAGCCGGGTTAAGTTGCGGGGCTGAGTCGGAGAAAATCAGTTTTGCACTGTGGCGCTGGAAAAACTCACTCTCCCAGGCCAGTGGCTCAATACTGGCGTGGACGGGCATGTAACAGATCCAACAAATATTTGCCGTAACCCGTTTTAGACAGCGCCGTTGCTGCGCGTCTTACGCCGTCATCATCCAACCAGCCGTTACGCCATGAGATCTCTTCCAGACAGGCGATTTTGAAACCTTGCCGTTTTTCAACGGTTTGCACAAAGGTACTGGCCTCAATCAAGCTGTCATGGGTGCCGGTATCCAGCCAAGCGAAACCACGGCCGAGCAGTTCAACCGTCAGCTCACCGCGCTCGAGATACATCTGGTTGATGCTGGTAATTTCCAGCTCACCACGAGAAGAGGGTTTAACCTGCTTGGCGAAGTCAACCACCTGATTATCGTAGAAATAAAGCCCCGTCACCGCCCAGTTGGACTTCGGCTGGCTCGGTTTCTCTTCGATAGATAAGGCGCGGAAGTTGTCATCAAACTCCACCACACCAAAACGTTCTGGGTCCATCACCTGATAGCCAAAGACCGTTGCGCCGTGTTCACGGGCAGCAACCGCTTTCAGTTTCGGGCTAAAGCCTTGACCAAAGTAGATATTATCGCCCAGCACCAAGCAACAAGGCTCATTGCCGATAAACTCTTCGCCGATAATAAATGCCTGTGCCAGACCATCTGGACTCGGTTGTGCCGCATAGCTCAGATTAATACCAAACTCGTCGCCATTACCCAGCAAGCGCTGGAACGACGGCAAATCTTCGGGTGTAGAGATGATCAAGACATCGCGGATCCCGGCCAACATCAGCACTGACAACGGATAATAGATCATCGGCTTATCATAAACCGGAAGCAGTTGCTTAGAGACACCACGGGTGATGGGATGCAGCCTTGTACCGGAGCCACCTGCCAGAATTATGCCTTTCATACGATCTCCTAAGACATACAATGTCTTGAAAACATCATGCAAAATATTGAATGATGCCATCCCAATGATTAATAAACTTCGAACCTATCGTCAATCACCCAGCGAAATACTCTATAGATCTCAAGGTGCAGGAAGGCGGCAAGCAAGGAAATCCCGATGAGCTGACATAAGTCAGTGATTCGGGTGACCGAGCGCAGCCAACACATCTGCAACTTGAAAGATGAAGAGTATCAGTCGCTCAAGCCCAGACGCTCACCCGCGTAGGAACCATCCTGAACACGACGCCACCAAGATTCGTTGTTCAAATACCACAATACGGTTTTGCGAATGCCGCTTTCGAAAGTCTCCTGTGGCCGCCAGCCCAACTCCCGCTCAATTTTACCGGCGTCAATGGCATAGCGCATATCATGGCCCGGCCGATCTTTGACAAAGGTAATCAAGTCACGGTACTGAGCAATGCCCGCCGGTTTTGCTGGCACCAATTCGTCCAGTAGCGTGCAGATGGTTTCAACCACTTCAATATTTTTGCGCTCGTTATGACCGCCAATATTGTAAGTTTCACCCACCACACCTTCGGTCACGACCTGATACAGCGCTCGCGCGTGGTCTTCAACATACAACCAGTCACGGACTTGCGCACCATTGCCATACACTGGCAGCGGTTTGCCCGCCAACGCATTCAAAATCACCAGCGGGATCAATTTCTCAGGGAAATGATACGGGCCGTAGTTATTCGAACAGTTGGTCACCAATGTCGGAAAACCATAGGTCCGCAACCAAGCGCGAACTAAATGGTCACTGGATGCCTTAGAGGCCGAATAGGGGCTGCTTGGCGCATAGGGCGTGGTTTCGGTAAACAGATCCTCAGTGCCATGCAGATCGCCATACACTTCATCCGTCGAGATATGGTGGAAGCGAAATGCCAATTTGGCCTCAGCACTCAGTTGCTGCCAATAGTGACGCGCCGCCTCTAACATCAGGTAAGTGCCCACAATATTGGTTTCGATAAAGGCCGCTGGCCCATCAATAGAGCGGTCAACGTGGCTTTCTGCCGCCAGATGCATCACCACATCCGGCTGATATTGTGCAAAAACGCGGTCTAATGCAGCGCGGTCACAAATATCGACCTGCTCAAACGCATAGCGCTCATTTTTTGCGACCACCGCCAGTGACTCCAGATTGCCGGCGTAGGTGAGTTTATCCACCACCACCACGCTATCCGAAGTGCCATCGATAATATGCCTTACCACCGCAGAGCCGATAAAACCGGCCCCGCCTGTGACTAGAATACGTCTCAACGCCAGACTCCTTTGGTGTCCACTATCCACGTTTGCTTCACCTCTTCAGGTTTAATGGCCTTGAATTGGCTGTGATCGACGAGCATCACCAGCACATCAGCCTGCTGCAATGCCGTGGCGGTATCTTTCAGGGTGACATGGCCTGCCAGTGATTTTGGCAATTGCTCAACATTAGGTTCAACCACCAATGTTTCACCCGCGTGCCATTCCGCGATCAAATGGGCGATCTCAACGGCCGGGCTTTCGCGCAGATCGTCGATGTTTGGCTTAAAGGCCAAACCAAAGCAGGCAATTTTCACTTCAGACGCCCGTTTGTCCGTCGCGGCCAGACAGTCAGCCACGGCGGCTTTCACGCGGTCAACCACCCACAGCGGTTTGCCGTCATTCACCAGACGGGCCGTGTGAATCAAGCGCGCCAGCTCTGGGTTCTGCGAAACGATAAACCACGGGTCAACGGCGATACAGTGACCGCCCACGCCCGGGCCGGGTTGCAGAATATTCACGCGCGGATGACGATTCGCCAGACGAATCAGTTCCCACACATTGATGCCCTGTGCATCACAAATCAGTGACAGCTCATTCGCGAAAGCGATGTTCACGTCGCGGAAGCTGTTTTCAGTCAGCTTACACATTTCAGCGGTGCGGGAGTTGGTCACCACACATTCGCCTTCCAAAAAGATTTTGTACAGCTCACTGGCGCGAGCAGAACATTTTGGCGTCATGCCACCAATAACGCGGTCGTTCTGAATCAGCTCAACCATCACCTGACCCGGCAGCACGCGCTCAGGACAATAGGCAACATTGATATCAGCCTCTTCGCCCGCATTTTGCGGGAAACTCAAATCGGGGCGAGCTTCAGCCAGCCATTGTGCCATTTGCTCAGTGGCACCCACTGGCGACGTGGATTCCAGAATGACCAAGTCGCCTTTTTTCAGTACCGGGGCGATCGATCTCGCGGCGGATTCAACATAGACCATATCGGGGTCATGATCGCCTTTAAAGGGAGTAGGCACGGCAATAAGAAACGCATCTGCGGCCAATGGCTTAGTCACTGCCTGAAGGTAGCCCCCTTCAACCGCAATTTTCACCACTTTGTCTAAGTCAGGTTCGACAATATGGATCGCGCCGCGATTAATGGTTTCAACAGCATGGGCGTTGACATCAACACCAATCACTTTCTTCTTGCGCGAGGCGAAAGCCGCCGCCGTTGGCAGACCAATATACCCAAGACCGATAACAGAAATAGTTTCAAAACTCATAGCGTCACCTGATGATTCTTTAAAGCTTCAAGGATGCGTTGACAGGCATGCCCGTCACCGTAAGGATTATGTGCCCGGGTCATCTGATGATAGGCAGATTCATCAGTCAGCAAGCGGGTCACTGCATCGACTATCTTATTAATATTAGTGCCCACCAACAGAACCGTACCTGAATCGACAGCTTCCGGACGTTCGGTGGTGTCCCGCATAACCAGTACCGGCTTACCTAATGAAGGTGCCTCCTCCTGAATACCGCCGGAATCCGTCAAGATCAGGTAGGCGTGGTTCATCAGATAAACGAATGGCAGGTAATCTTGCGGGTCGATCAGAATGATATTATCGATGCCTTTCAAGATGCGGTTGACCGGCTCACTGACGTTAGGGTTGAGATGCACCGGATAGACCACCTGCACTTCAGGGTGTTTACGGGCAATTTCCGCTAACGCGCTGCAAATCCGCTCAAAACCACCACCAAAACTCTCGCGGCGATGGCCGGTGACCAAGATCATCTTTTTACTGGTATCGAGGAACGGATAACGTTGCGCCAAGCTCGATCGCAGTTCCGGGTTATTCATCACCCGATCACGAACCCAGAACAGCGCGTCGATCACCGTATTGCCGGTCACGAAAATGCGGCTATCTGGCACCATCTCACGTAACAAATTTTGCCGAGAGTTCTCGGTCGGCGCAAAATGGTACATCGCAAGATGGCCCGTCAGTTGACGGTTGGCCTCTTCCGGCCAAGGGGAGTAGAGATTCCCGGTGCGCAAACCCGCTTCGACATGGCCGACCGGAATGCGGTGGTAAAAAGCCGCGAGACTGGTCGAGAGTGTCGTGGTGGTATCACCGTGAACTAAGATCACATCTGGCTTAAATTCCGCCAGAACCGGTTTTAACCCCTCCAAAATACGGCAGGTTATCTCCGTCAATCCCTGTCCCGGCTTCATGATATTCAAATCATAGTCCGGCTGAATCTCAAATAAACGCAATACTTGGTCCAACATCTCACGATGCTGAGCCGTCACGCAAACTCGCGATTCAAAGGCTTCATCCTGAGCCAAAGCATGCACCAGAGGAGCCATTTTAATGGCTTCAGGCCGGGTGCCAAAAACAGTCAACACTTTCACAGTGAATCTCTTTAAGGTCAGTTAGCCGCAGACAATGCCTGCAAGTTGGGCGCACAATGCGCCCATTAGCGATTTATTCGCTTCTTACCCAACGCCGCAGCATGACTTTTCTGTCTGGCTGCCACGTCAATTTATCTAGGTATCAATGCGTTATTATGATTGTATGCTGGTGCGACGAACCAAAACCACACCTGCCCCGACCAATGCCCCAATCGCGCCCCACATAATCAACAGGAACACTCGACGCGGACTGTCACGGGTCACTGGATCTTCCGGCGTACGCAAGTAACGGTACGTTTGGAAGGTTTTATCCAGTGTCGGGCCGACGTTCAAGGTTGCCAGCATGGCGCGGTTCTGATCGTAATCGATATCAAAACTTGGGCCGGTCGCCTCTAATGTCTCTAGGCGAGCTTCGAGCATCGGCTTGCCTAACATAAACATTTTGGAGTCTGGCAACTGCTCAGCCGGCGTATCCGTTTGATTACGGTTAATCCCTTGTTGATCAGCGACTTTCAATGCTTGCCTCACCGCAGCGACTTCACGATTGAACACCGCCTGCGCGACGGCTTCCTGCCGTTTGACTTGGGCTTTCATGGATTGAGTACGCACAGCCCATGCCCCTTCAATCTCATCATTCAGGTGGCTGGCTGCTCGCTGGCTGGCAAAATCAATATAACCACGCAGTAATTGATTGGCGTCCGTCGCGGTTTCTGCCGTCAGCTTAATGCTGTCGTTGAGCATTTTTTTGTCATCACGCGGGGTGAAAACAATATTATTCACCAGCTCATCCAGTAATGCCGCGTCTGCTTTGGCATCACCCTCCAACCGCTGCTTGTAGTAATCACTTTGCAGCCAGAAGTCACGACGGGTGTCGTAGGCCGCTAACTGGGTAATAAACTCGCTGTAGGCTTCGTCAGAAATCCCCGGCTGCTCACTGGCAACACCGCTATTAATCCGGGTATCCAGATTACGCAAAAATTGCTGCTGAGAATAAAAACCGCCCAGATTATTGACTGTGGGTCTATCAGTAATTGCCGTTGCGCTCCACTGCTGTTTCACCAAATAGGAAACACCCACCGCGAGTGCAGCGAAAAGAATGGCCATACCGATAATCCACACTTTGCCACGCCAAAGCGTGCGGCACAGACTACGGATATCTAATTCGTTATCCACAGTAGGCTCATTATGGGTAGATCCTGTTTTATCCGACGACATAGATTCTGATTTCATCACTGCCTAAAAGCCTCTGATTAAGATTCATGCTTATTTTGCGATGCACGACGCATCCGGCGCTTCATACGCTTGATAAAACGCGCCACTCGCCATGCCCGTTTGATGCAGTAGTCGTACAATAGAAATGCAAGCAAGAATAATGCCAACATGACCCATTCAGGGATAAATGTTAGCCGTTCGCCGATAACACCTACCGCCGCTAATAATGCCGCAGCCAGAGTAATTAAGACAAAAGCCTGCCGTGAGGTAAAACCCGCACGCATAATTAAGTGATGGATATGCTGACGGTCGGGGGAGAAAGGGCTCATCCCTTTACGTAAACGCCGATACATGATGGCGATCATATCCATCAATGGAATGGCGATAATCCATAATGCGGTCACCGGATTGATAGGATGCGAATTCCCTTGCGTGGTTTGCAGCAGCATCCAAATCGCTGTGAAACCAATCAACGTGCTGCCCGCATCACCCATAAAGACTTTATAGCGACGCCCTAACAGCCCGAGGTTAAGCAAGATATAGGGTAGAATTGCGGCAATCATGGCGAAACACCATAAAGCCAATGCCATCTGCCCGCTTTGATATAGCAAAATCCCCATCGCGCCGAAAGAGACGCAGGAGAGGCCACCGAGCAAGCCATCGATGCCATCCACCATATTGAAGGCATTGATGGCCGCCCATACCGCGAATAACGTGACGACATAACCAAACGGCCCTAATACCATTTCCCATGGGCCAAAAGTATGCCCTAGGCTGCGTAAATAAAGCCCTGCCACCGCCATCATGGCGATGCCGACCAGTGCTTGAACAAAGGCTCGAATTTTTACGCTGATATCAAAACGATCATCTAGCGCACCGACGAATACCAATAAACCGGCGCAGCCAAGATATAAACGGAAATGGGGGATTTGCTGATTGGTGATCAGAAAAGTAAAGCAAATACCCGCAAACACGGATATTCCACCCACTAATGGGATCAACCCTTGATGGCGTTTGCGATAATTAGGTTTATCGACTAATCCAATTCTCTTGGCAACTTTGCGAGCAACAAATAAAAATGCCAGAGAAAACAGGAATATAACAAATATTTCAGTACTCATAGTGAGTAAGTTCACGTTTAACCGCTCTCTGCAAATAGATACAACAGCTTAGCATGTGGGTTGGCGCAAACCATGCCTTCGCCACGCTTTCAGTTATTTCTGAATATGATGACAGCCTTGCTTGTTATTCCCAACTCTAATTTTGGTATTTTCTCGCGAGTAGTGAGAATAAAGACCAAAATAACCGTGAGTTCGTTCTTGTCACCCACTCAGTGAATAGCAAACCCGACTATCGTATATTCCAAAAGCAAAAAACGCCACGACTGAGCGTGGCGTTTTGACTAATTCCGAGAAACTTACGAACGTCTCATATTATCGAAGAACTGATCGTTAGTTTTCGCTGTTGCCAGTTTGCTGATGAGGAACTCCATCGCATCGATTTCACCCATTGGATGAAGGATACGGCGCAAGATCCACATTTTTTGCAGCTCTTCAGTGGTCGTCAGCAGCTCTTCTTTACGTGTACCAGAGCGGTTGAAATCAATGGCTGGGAAGACACGCTTTTCCGCAATTTTGCGGGACAGGTGCAGTTCCATGTTGCCGGTACCTTTAAATTCTTCATAGATAACTTCATCCATTTTAGAACCGGTATCCACCAACGCGGTAGCAATGATGGTCAGGCTACCGCCCTCTTCAACATTACGTGCCGCACCAAAGAAACGTTTAGGACGATGTAAGGCATTCGCATCCACACCACCGGTCAATACTTTGCCTGAGGCAGGTACAACGGTGTTATAGGCACGCGCTAAACGGGTAATGGAGTCCAGCAGAATGATAACGTCTTTTTTGTGCTCAACCAGACGTTTTGCTTTTTCAATCACCATTTCAGCGACTTGGACGTGACGAGACGCTGGCTCATCAAAGGTAGAAGCAATGACTTCACCTTTAACTAGACGTTGCATCTCGGTCACTTCTTCCGGACGCTCGTCAATCAGCAGTACCATCAATACGCAATCAGGGTGGTTGTAAGCGATGCTGGTAGCAATATTCTGCAACAGCATGGTTTTACCCGCTTTAGGCGGTGCCACAATCAGACCACGTTGACCGCGACCGATTGGCGATGCCAAATCCAGCACACGGGCAGTTAAATCTTCCGTCGAACCATTACCACGTTCCATGCGCAGACGAGAGTTGGCATGTAATGGGGTTAAGTTTTCGAACAGGATTTTGTTACGGGCGTTTTCCGGTTTGTCATAGTTAACTTCGTTAACTTTCAACAATGCAAAATAACGCTCACCCTCTTTAGGCGGACGAATCTTACCGGCGACGGTATCACCAGTACGGAGGTTGAAACGGCGAATTTGGCTTGGGGATACATAGATGTCGTCGGGACCGGCGAGGTAGGAGCTGTCTGCAGAGCGGAGGAAACCAAATCCATCCTGCAATATCTCCAACACACCGTCACCGAAGATATCTTCTCCACTTTTCGCGTGCTGCTTAAGAATAGAGAAAATAATATCTTGTTTACGCATCCGGGCTAGGTTTTCCAGCCCCATATTTTCGCCAAGTGTTATCAGATCAGAAACCGGCGTGTTCTTTAATTCGGTAAGATTCATAATGGTGGGTTCTTAAACTCGGGGTATGTCTCGAACTATGGTCGTGAATGGTATGGCAGCGTCATCCGTGCCTGTTTAATGGGACATTCAATCACCGGCCTTAGGCAAACTACGTAAGTCATCACTTACGCGAGTTTTGCGCGACACAACGGTAAAAAGATTGAAGGTGCCTTCGACTGATTTTGTAAAGCCGTTAGACTGTCAAAAAACTGATTGAGTTCATAATCATTCTCAACACACATTGTTTCGACATAGAGTAAAACTTTAGATTTAAACTTTTTAGGTGCTACAGACTATTCATTAGATACGACAGACTATTTATTAGATACTAAAGAATAAGCTAGATGCTACAAACCCGGACTCAGTACACAGGAATGTTTTATGCGCAGTGGGGTAAACTTAACACGCTTCTTTGCAGGCGTCTAGCGGTCAGTGTGAGAAATCACCGCTGCCACTAAACTCCCCTGCGCCCTTGACACCACAGCTAGGCTGGCGGCGCTAACTGACCCGAATCACTGACCTGAGTCAGCTCATCGGGCTTTGTTCGTTTGCTACCTAGCCGTAGACTACAAACGGCTCATGCCGCTTACAGATTAGCATCCAAGAAGGCTTTTAGCTGACCTTTAGACAATGCACCCACCTTGGTGGCAACCACTTCACCGTCACGGAATAACAACAATGTTGGGATACCACGGATACCATACTTAGGTGCCGTGCCCTGATTGTCATCAATATTCAGTTTAGTGATAGTCAGTCTGCCTTCGTACTCTTCAGCAATTTCATCCAAAATCGGAGCAATCATCTTGCACGGACCACACCATTCAGCCCAGAAATCGACCAGAACCAGGCCGCTGGCTTTTAGCACGTCAGTGTCGAAACTTTCGTCACTCAGGTGAATAATTTTATCGCTCATGTTCTACTCCAAAGGATTGTGTCTACCTCGTTGGTGTAGCATTAACCAACAATAGGATGACTTTATTTCACCGGATACGCTTTCGTAAAGCAATAGTTAGCTGATATTCTACCACACTATGAGCAAAACACACTTGACCGAACAGAAGTTTTCCGACTTCGCCCTGCACCCGCTAGTTACTCAAGCCCTTGAAAGCAAAGGTTTTGAGTATTGCACGCCGATTCAGGCGTTAGCATTGCCACTCACCCTATCCGGGCGTGATGTAGCGGGTCAGGCGCAAACAGGAACCGGCAAGACGCTGGCTTTCTTAGCGTCTACTTTCCATTATTTGCTTTCTAACCCCGCAGAAGAGGGTCGCCAGACTAATCAGCCACGCGCTTTGATTATGGCACCAACGCGTGAATTAGCGGTGCAAATCCACTCCGATGCAGAATCACTTTCCCAGACCACCGGGCTGAAATTAGGCTTGGCTTATGGGGGTGATGGCTACGACAAACAGCTTAAAGTGCTGGAAAGTGGCGTCGACATTCTGATCGGGACCACGGGTCGTTTAATCGATTACGCTAAGCAAAATTACATTAACCTCGGGGCGATTCAGGTGGTGGTCTTGGATGAAGCCGATCGTATGTACGATTTGGGCTTTATCAAAGATATCCGCTGGCTGTTCCGCCGTATGCCTTCCGTTGATAAGCGCTTAAACATGCTGTTCTCTGCCACTCTCTCGTACCGGGTACGCGAATTGGCCTTCGAACAGATGAATAATGCTGAATATGTTGAAGTGGAACCGTTACAAAAAACCGGCCACCGCATTCAGGAAGAGCTGTTCTACCCTTCAAATGAAGAAAAAATGCGTCTGCTTCAGACGTTGATTGAAGAAGAGTGGCCAGACCGCTGCATTATTTTTGCCAATACCAAGCATCGTTGCGAAGAGATCTGGGGCCATCTGGCTGCGGATGGTCATCGTGTCGGTTTGCTGACCGGTGACGTCGCGCAGAAAAAACGCCTGCGGATTCTGGAAGATTTCACCAAAGGTGATTTGGACATTCTGGTCGCGACTGACGTTGCCGCCCGTGGTCTGCACATTCCACTGGTCACCCACGTCTTCAACTATGACCTGCCTGACGATTGCGAAGACTATGTTCACCGCATTGGCCGTACCGGTCGTGCTGGCGAAAGTGGTCACTCCATCAGCTTGGCCTGTGAAGAGTACGCGTTAAACTTACCGGCGATCGAGACCTACACTGGTCATAGCATTCCGGTCAGTAAATATAATAGCGATGCGCTATTAACTGATTTGCCAGCACCAAAACGTCTGGCTCGCACCCGTACTGGGAATGGTCCACGCCGTAACTCTGCCCCACGTCGTAGTGGTGCACCACGGAATAATAACCGTAAGCGACCGAGCTGATAAAACGATGCTAAGTTCCACCTCACTTTATGCTGCCATCGATCTTGGCTCCAACAGTTTCCATATGTTGGTGGTACGTGAGGTGGCAGGGAGTATCCAGACACTGGCCAGAATCAAACGGAAAGTCCGTCTGGCGGCAGGTCTGGATAGCCAGAATCACTTATCACAAGACGCGATGGAACGCGGCTGGCAATGTTTGAAGCTTTTCTCAGAGCGTTTACAGGACATTCCTCGGGATCAGATCCGCGTGGTCGCCACGGCAACCCTGCGTTTGGCCTCTAACGCTGAGGAGTTCCTGCAAACAGCCACCGAGATCCTCGGCTGTCCGATTCAAGTCATCAGCGGCGAAGAAGAAGCTCGGCTGATTTATCACGGGGTAGCCCATACCACCGGGGGGCCGGATCAGCGTCTAGTGGTCGATATTGGCGGTGGCAGCACAGAGCTGGTGACAGGCAATGGCGCTCAGGCTAATATTTTAGTTAGTTTATCAATGGGTTGTGTCACTTGGCTTGAGCGTTATTTTGGCGACCGCACTCTGGAAAAAGAGAATTTTGAACGCGCTGAACTGGCCGCACGTGAGATGATCAAACCGGTCGCGGCGCGTTTTCGTGAGCACGGCTGGCAAATCTGTGTCGGTGCTTCGGGCACAGTACAGGCCCTGCAAGAGATCATGGTCGCCCAAGGTATGGATGAGCTGATCACCCTACCCAAATTGCAGCAACTCAAGCAAAGAGCCATTCAGTGCGGCAAATTGGAAGAGTTGGAAATCCCCGGTTTAACACTGGAACGGGCGCTGGTTTTCCCCAGTGGCTTGTCTATCTTGATTGCAATATTCCAAGAATTGGCGATTGAAAGTATGACACTGGCTGGCGGCGCACTGCGCGAAGGGCTGGTCTACGGCATGCTTCACTTACCGGTTGAGCAGGATATTCGCGGCCGCACCATCCGAAATTTGCAGCGTCGCTATTTACTCGATACCGAGCAAGCCAAGCGTGTGAGCAAACTGGCGGATAACTTTTTACTACAGGTAGAAAAAGAGTGGCATCTCGACCGTCGATGTCGGGAGTTATTGCAAAATACCTGTTTGATTCATGAAATTGGCCTTAGTGTCGATTTTAAGCGCGCTCCCCAACATGCAGCTTACCTGATTCGAAATCTGGATCTCCCCGGTTTTACCCCCGCGCAAAAGTTACTGCTCTCTGCGCTGCTACAAAATCAGTGCGATACCCTCGATCTGACATTATTGAATCAGCAAAATGCCTTGCCAGTCGATATGGCGCAGCATCTGTGCCGTTTGCTGCGCTTGGCGATTATTTTCGCCAGTCGTCGGCGGGACGATACACTGCCTGCGGTCAGATTGTCGGCCAAAGGAGAAGCGCTCTATGTGCTGTTACCTCATGGCTGGCTGCAACAGCACCCTTATCGCGCGGAAGCCTTGGAACAAGAAAGTCACTGGCAGAGCTATGTCCAGTGGCCCCTCTTCCTCGAAGAGTTTAACTAATTTTTTTGCTGTTGGGCGGCTCCGGTCGCCCCTCTCACTCTTTTCTCTCTCACTCTCTCCTCCCACTCTCTTTTTAGTCACCTCCCCATAAAACCATCAGATTGTGATCACCTTCAGTTTTAAAAAGAAACATTGTGTGTATTTTTATAAAACATCGTTTCTAATTATAATAAGGGATCACAATGCGATTACAGTTTCAAACCGGTATGCTGGTGATGATGACCAGTCTGATGGTCAGCGCACCGCTAGCCATGGCGGCTAAATCAAGTCACCACGACGCCCCTCAGCAGCTACAAGTCCCTACTCTCGCTTATGACGAGAGCACGATTGTTCTGGTGTGGAAAGCCCCGGAAGATACTCGGAAAATTGTCGATTATCACATTTATTCTGCGGGTAAATTGCTGGGTAAAGCCAGTGATAACAATGATAAATTCTCACCTGCCAAGCCCTATATCGACAACTTCTATGCTAACGATAAAGAAGATTTCCAGCATAAAATTGTGCTACAGAACTTCACCGTTGATGGCCTGAAACCCAATACCCGCTATCAATTTACGGTCAAAGCCCAATACGCCGATGGCTCGTTATCTGCGGCCAGTCATCCGATTAATGCCAAAACCAGTGTTAAGCCACAGATTGTGAATGTGCGTGACTTTGGTGCCATCGCTGATGGCAAGACATTGAACACCCAAGCTATCCAGCAAGCCATTGATAGCTGCAAGCCGGGTTGTCGGGTCGAGATCCCCTCCGGCACTTACAAAAGTGGCGCATTGTGGCTGAAAAGTGATATGACCCTCCATCTACAAGCGGGGGCGACACTGCTCGGTTCAGAAAATCCTGATGATTATCCCGCAGGTTACCGCCTCTATCCCTACTCCACGATTGAGCGCCCAGCGTCACTGATCAATGCCATCGACCCCAATAACAGCAAGCCCGGCACATTCCGCAATATTCGCATCACGGGTTCGGGGATCATTGATGGCAATGGCTGGCAACGAGCCAAAACCGCTGAAATAACCGATGAGTTAGGCCGCCCACTGCCGCAATATGTGGCCAGCAAAAACAGTAAAGTGCATGAAGATGGCATTCTGGCGAAGAATCAGGTTGAGAAGGCCGTTTCTGCCGGTATGGATCTGAAAAATGCCTATGGTCAACGGCGCTCGAGCCTGATGACACTGCGCGGGGTAGAAAATGTCTATCTGGCCGGTTTCACCGTCCGTAACCCCGCTTTCCACGGCATTATGAATCTGGAAAACCACAATGTGGTGGCGAACGGTTTAATCCATCAAACCTATGACGCCAATAACGGCGATGGCATTGAGTTCGGCAATAGCCAGAATGTGATGGTGTTTAATAACTTTTTTGACACCGGTGATGATTGCATCAACTTTGCCGCCGGCACTGGGGAGAAAGCGCAGCAACAAGAGCCGATGAAAGGGGCATGGCTGTTCAATAACTACTTCCGGATGGGGCACGGGGCCATTGTCACGGGCAGCCATACCGGCGCTTGGATTGAAGATATTCTGGCTGAGAATAATGTGATGTACCTGACGGACATCGGCCTGCGCGCCAAGAGCACCAGCACCATTGGCGGCGGGGCGCGCAATGTCACATTCCGCAATAATGCGATGCGTGATCTGGCGAAACAAGTGATGGTGATGACACTGGATTATGCCGACAGCAATGCCAACATTGATTACCCCCCCGCCAAGGTCCCTGCTCAATTCTATGATTTCACACTAAAAAATGTGACAGTGGATAGCACCACGGGCAAAAGTGCCTCCATTGAGATCAAAGGAGATACGGCGAATCAAGCCTGGCACCGCTTAGTCCACGTCAATAATGTGCAGCTAAAACAGGTCGCCCCAACAGCTATCAGCGACTTACGCGACAGTGAATTTAACCATGTGACCTTCACGGAGCTGCGCGGTGAGACGCCGTGGCACTTCAGCGACGTGAAAAACGTCACAGTGGATGGCAAACCGGTCGCCCCTTAATCAGCAACACTGGGCAGCACACCGCCCATTACTGCTTTTTGGCGTTCGCTAACTGAGCACGAATATTGGCCAGATGACTCTGGCCTTTTTGCATCCGCTCTTGGGGGCTAACCACTGCAATGACTCCAGCCCCCCGCTTCGATACAACAGGTTACGCGGCTCTCAGGTCTGCCGGATTCAAGCGCTGTACCGGCATGAGCATCCTGAAACAAGGGAAATTTGGGTTAAGTTGTGATTCATGTATGATGCGTGAGTGAACATAACGATCATAAACAAATTATGCCCCTCCACCGGTTTCGCGGTGAACTTAGGGTGAACGGACACATCTAACCCCATCATTATGTTGTAAAATTTCAGCCCCACTCTTTTCTTGGGCTGCAAATTACGTTGAGAGTCTCAGTGGCGGTTTTATCAAGTGTTTTACGGAGGATAATCTTATCAAATGCAAGGAGTTAGCATGGAAACCATTGGTGACAACACCTGTATAACCAGCATAAACCCCAAAGGAAAGGTGGTTTACTGTCGTAGAGAGCAGCGTAAATACTGGCTGGAATTGCAGTTTGTCGATGAGAACAACACACCCGTCACCGGGCTGAATATCCTGCTGGAGTATCACCCGCTTGCCTCTGCGCAGGAGGTGGCCGTGATGAGGCGAACCGGCTACGACTTCAATCCCACCCCGCCTCTCAATCCCCCTGCTGGTGTCACCGACAGTCAGGGATTGGTTCGGTTCGACGATCTGTACTGGGTGGCGGTCAGTGTGAAAACCGACGGCCAGCGACTGGCCGACGAGATGGAAACCCGTCCGTTGGGTATCAAACGTAATCCGAACAGCCAGCCAGTGAGTAAAAACGCCTTCCGGCGGGAAACGCGCGACAAAAGTTGGCGCTCAGAGGTGCAGGAAAAAGCCGAAGCGGCTGGCCACATCCATCACTATGTGACTATCGGCGAGCTGTGCGACCGCCTTCCGCAAATGGAGGGCTGGGATGAACCGGAGCCACCTGAGTTTCACTTTCCTCCCGGTCGTTCACTGAAAGGCACGGAGGTTACGCGAGAGGCGCTAGATAAGCGGCACGTCATCGAAATCTGCCCCTTCCGGGCGTGGGTGCTGGCGCTGCATGACACCAAAGAATACGACCTTGCCAACGGGCTTAACCTCGGCATTATGGCGGATCTGGCCTATGCAAATGAAAAAGAAGATCAAACCGTTGCCTATTTCTTCCAGAAAAAGTGCCAGGATCTGTCCGCTATCCCGCAGTTTGCCGAATATCCGTCTTACTTTCACACGCTGGCAGTGGATGTGCCTTTTCGTGAGCGCTACCGCGATTCGGTATACATGAATACTCAGGAAAGTGAACCACCGGAAGGCGATACCCGCCTGTTCAGCGTGGAATGTGCCCAACACATTATCGTGGCGTGGTGTGGCACCGACAGTATGCTCAATATCCTGACTGATGTCTCCTTTGCACCTAAAAAGGCTCCTCCGCAACTTGTCGAAACAGGCAATATTCATGGTGGTTTTTGGGGAGCCTATAATCTGGCAAAACAAAGATTTACTGATAAATTTGATGTAATTGAAGCATCTTTAGCCGAAGCTAAAGGCAAGAAAAAACTCTTTATCTGCGGCCACAGCCTCGGTGGAGCGCTCGCGCTGACCTATGCTGCTGAGATGAAAAGCAGTCACCCAGTACTTTACACTTATGGTATGCCACGCACTTTCACTCGCACCGCAGTACAGTGCCTGAATACCGTCACCCACTATCGCCACGTCAATGATAACGACACGGTAACTCAGGTTCCCCCGGATGCTGACCTCGACAATACGTTCTACCAGAAGTGGGGGCCGCTGGGCGACAAACTGGGGTTTGACTGGTCAATCACAACACTTTCGGGGCTTGGCGTTTCCGCTGCGCAGACCGTCTGGCAGTCCGTAGGAGTGCAAGATAAAAAAGACCCCTACTGGCATCACGGTAACACGGTGATATTTTTTCAGGCACAGCAGTGTGTCATGAAGGCGCGGCCTC
This sequence comes from Yersinia mollaretii ATCC 43969, assembly GCF_013282725.1. Classification (NCBI taxonomy): domain Bacteria; kingdom Pseudomonadati; phylum Pseudomonadota; class Gammaproteobacteria; order Enterobacterales; family Yersiniaceae; genus Yersinia; species Yersinia mollaretii. The sequence continues at coordinate 996,140 of NZ_CP054043.1, forward strand.
AGAACGTGCCGTGGATAGGCGGTGGCGGTCATGATAATCCGGCCCCCGGTGTGATTTACTCCCGCAGCACGGTGGCGGTGAAGCTTTTTTTGGTGCCATCGCTCAACAATGAATGCCTGCAAGCCACCGGAGAACATCAGGCGAAGTTTATTCAGTGTCTGGATACGACTAGCTTGGAAAAAACCTTCCCGAGGAATACCAACCCCTCTTTGGATAGTATTTTCTCCAATCCTTTCAGTCATTCAATGGCGCATCGCTATCTGCCCTATATTCACAATCAGTTGCTGGAACTGGCAGACCCAGCCCGTCCCATGAGAAGAAAAGAGATGCGGGGGGGGGTCCAACGGGAAATCGAGCTGTCAGCAACCTCTGGTAGGGGCAATAAGGACGAAATCCAGCGGAACAGAGAGTTCATTTCGCTGCAGAATATGCTCTCTGTCACTCTAAATCAGACAATGGCAGAGGAAATCAGTAAGAACGCCCTTATACGCTTTGCTGAAATCACGGAGGAAGAAGTTGAACTGTCTAAATAAGGTTGTTGTACTGCTTCTCCCCGTCATTGTGCTGCTTTCCGCGTGCGGTGACCGTACGGATCAGACACTGTCTCCACCGGAGAATGCACATCGGGTGACGGTGGAATTTAAGGTTCCCAACGGCACCACACTGCTGCCCATGCAGGTGCTGTACCGTTCTGATATCTGTAAGAGCAAGAGCTATAACTCGAGTAACGAAGCCTATGAGGTTCGCGGGTATAACGGTTTTAAGCAGGCTTTTAGTCAGCAGGGTAACAGTAATATCTGGCAAACCCGTATTGCTGTTGACGGAGGCGGCTCTTGCAAATGGCATCTCAATTCTATCAAAGTCAGCTTTACGCTGGCGGATGATAACCCTCTGGTGCAAGGGAAAAATCTCATCGAGACCAATTATATTTTTGATTTTGATGATTACGGGTTCAGCGATGGCTATGGAACTGGAAAAGCGAAGGAAACCAGTGGTGACCTTGATTTAAAAACAAACTTTTTCCCGATGGTATTCATCAATCACCTTTTCAATAAAACTTCTCTGAAGTTTTTTGGCGGGGATACTGATGATGAGAAATGGAGCAGGCGTTACAGGTTACATGATACCAAAAAGATAGCCATAGAGCCGATATTACATCTCGGCAAGGTTGTCACACTTGAAAGCCCTAAATCTCAATCTGATAGTATGGCTACAACCTACCCTGATGGGAGTGTTGAACATGAAAGCAAAATCAAGCCTGATTATGAAAAGCTGCTTTCGATGAAATAATGATGTATTCGTTGAACTCAAAGGATCTTCTTGAGATCCTTTTTTTGCATGAAATTTCGTTGGTGAAGAAACCATACCTCGAACATCAATAGGATTAAAATTCACTCTTAACGAGGTTCAGCAGAACTGCGGGCCCATCGCGCTGCAGAATATGCTGCCGGTGGTGCTGCAACGAACGGAGGCAAAAGAGACCGGGAAAAATACGCTGCTCCGCTTTGCAGCGGTCACGGAGGAAGAAGTTGAACTGTCTAAATAAGGTTGTTGTACTGCTTCTCCCCGTCATTGTGCTGCTTTCCGCGTGCGGTGACCGTACGGATCAGACACTGTCTCCACCGGAGAATGCACATCGGGTGACGGTGGAATTTAAGGTTCCCAACGGCACCACACTGCTGCCAATGCAGGTGCTGTACCGTTCTGATATCTGTAAGAGCAAGAGCTATAACTCGAGTAACGAAGCCTATGAGGTTCGCGGGTATAACGGTTTTAAGCAGGCTTTTAGTCAGCAGGGTAACAGTAATATCTGGCAGCAGCGTATTGCTATTGACGGCGGTGGTCCCTGCCAGTGGCAGCTTAATTCCCTCAAAGTCAGCTTTAAGATTGCCGATGACCATCCTTTGCTTCAGGGAAAAGAAGTTATTGAAACTAATTATATTTTTGATTTTGATGATTACGGGTTCAGCGATGGCTACGGTACCGGAAGGGCGAAAGAGGCCAGCGGCGATCTTGATTTAAAAACGGATTTTTTCCCAGAGGTATATATAAGCCACTTGTTTAATAAAACGACAGTGAAATTATTCGGTGGTAATACTAATTATAAGAAATGGAGTCGGCGTTACAAGCTTAGTGAAACTCAAAAAATAGTCATAGAGCCTGTCGTACATATAAATAAGGTGGTGATTCTTGAAGGTCCCAATCCTCCACCAGGGAAGATTACAGGAACCTATCCTGATGGTAGCAGTGAAGAAATCCCACGCATCTATCCGGATTATGAAAAACTGCTTTCGATGAAATGACTCTATAAAGCCATTTGATGGCAAGCCGCTACCTGCCCTATATCCATAATCAGAAAGACGGCGGCGGCCAGCAGGATAATCCTGATGAGGTTCAGCGCAACCGGGAGTTTCTGGCGCTACAGAATATGCTGCCAGTCGCACTGCAACGAACGCAGGCAGAGGAGACAGGGAAGAATGCTTTGATCCGTTTTGCAGCGGTCACGGAGGAAGAAATTGAACTTTCTAACTAAAACGACTGTACTTGTGCCCCTTATCGCGCTGCTTTACGGGTGTGGTGACCACACCGATCGCGCGTTGGATCCGCCACCCGATGCGAAATGGGTGAATGTGGCTTTCCGGGTACCGGAGGGAACCACGCTTTTGCCAATGGAGGTGTTGTATCGTTCAGAACGGTGCAAAACAGTCCGCTATAATTCGAGCAATGAGCCTCATGATATTCTGGGCTATAACAATTTTGAGAAGCCATACAGCCAACAGGGAAGCAGCAATATCTGGCAAACCCGTATCGCTGTTGACGGAGGCGGCTCTTGCAAATGGCAGCTTAACTCCCTCAAAGTCAGCTTTAAGATTGCCGATGACAATCCTTTGGTGCAGGGAAAAGAGGTTATCGAAACCAATTATATTTTTGATTTTGGTGATTATGGGTTCAGCGATGGCTACGGTACCGGAAGGGCGAAAGAGGCCAGCGGCGATCTTGACTTAAAAACGGATTTTTTCCCGAGAATTTTTATAAATCATGTGCTCAAAAAAACGTCGTTGAAATTTTTTGGTGGTGATACAAAATACGAAAAATGGAGTCGGCGTTACAGGCTTTATGATACTCAAAAGATAGTCATCGAGCCGGTAGTCCATCTGAATAAGCTGGTTGTTCTTGAAAGTCCTAACCCGCCATCAGGAGATATTATGGCAACCTATCCAGACGGGAGTAGTGGAAAAGTCCAACATATTGATCCAAATTATGAAAAGCTGCTTTCGATGAAATAATGATGTATTCGTTGAACTCAAAGGATCCTCTGGAGGTCCTTCAGACTGATGACAAAGTCAAATTAAGGGGAATCGCGCCGTTGGGGCCACTCTTAGTTTCAAATACCAGTGGCGTGCGCCACCGGAGTGCTCCTAGGTGCGGTAAACCCTTCACTCACTGAGCTATCAGCCGCTTTGTCAACAAACTCACTGGGCAGCGCACCGCCCATTACTGCTTTTTGGCGTTCGCTAACTGAGCACGAATATTGGCCAGATGACTCTGGCCTTTTTGCATCCGCTCTTGAGGGCTAACCACTTGGCGCTCATTGTCCCATTTCAAATCATCCTGTGGTAACTCCATCAGGAAACGGCTCGGTTCCGGGCGAATCAGCTCACCATACTGCCGCCGCTCTTTGCACAGGGTAAAGAACAGCTCCCGCTGGGCGCGGGTGATCCCCACATACGCCAACCGCCGCTCTTCATCGACATTATCTTCGTCGATGCTACTTTGGTGCGGCAGCAACCCCTCCTCCATGCCGACTAAGAACACATAAGGGAACTCCAACCCTTTGGAGGCGTGCAGTGTCATTAATTGCACTTGATCCAGCTCGCCATCACTCTCCCCCCGCTCCATCATGTCGCGCAGGGTAAAGCGTGTCACCACCTGCGTCAGCGACATCGGCTCATTCAGCTCAGACCCCTCCAACATTTCCGTCATCCAACTGAAGAGCAGATTGACGTTCTTCATCCGCATTTCAGCCGCTTTTGGGCTAGGCGAGGTTTCGAACAGCCAGCTCTCGTAGTCGATACCGTGGATCAGATCCCGCACCGCCGCCACCGGCTCCCGCTCGACCAGCCGAATAATGGCCTCCATCCAGTGGGTAAACCGCTGCAATGACTCCAGCCCCCGGCCTTTGAGATGCTCGCCCAATCCCAGATCGAAGCTGGCACGAAACAGGCTTTTATTGCGCACGTTAGCCCACTCCCCCAGCTTCTGAATGGTCGTCGACCCGATCTCGCGCTTTGGTGTATTCACGATGCGCATAAATGCGCTGTCATCATCCTGATTGGTCAAGACGCGCAAATAGGCCAGTAAGTCTTTGATCTCGGGCCGCGAGAAAAACGAATCGCCACCGGAGATACGATAAGGGATGCGGTTTTGCATCAGCAGCTTTTCAAACAGCCGCGACTGGTGGTTGCCGCGATACAAAATGGCATAGTCACTGTACTGCGTCTTTTTGACAAAGTGATGGGCGATCAGCTCACCGACGACGCGTTCGGCCTCATGATCTTCATTATTAGCCGTGATGACTTTTAACTCATCACCATACTCCAGCTCAGAAAAAAGCTTTTTTTCAAAAACATGGGGATTGTTGGCGATCAGGATATTCGCGGCTTTCAGAATCCGGCCCGAGGAGCGGTAATTCTGCTCCAGCTTAATCACCTGCAACTGTGGGAAATCTTCATTCAGCAGCACCAAATTCTGTGGCCGCGCACCACGCCATGAATAGATCGATTGGTCATCATCACCCACCACGGTAAAGCGCGCCCGACTCCCCACCAGCAATTTCACCATATGATATTGGCTAGTGTTAGTATCTTGGTATTCATCAACCAACAAGTAACGCAGGCGATTTTGCCAACGCTCTCGCACTTCCAGATTATTTTGCAGCAGTAACGTCGGCAGGGAGATGAGGTCATCGAAGTCCAGCACATTACAGGCTTTCAAATGGGCGTCATATAAGCCATAACAATGTACGAACAACTTATCGCGTTCGGATCGAGCCTGTGCGGCAGCGGCGGCGGGATCAAGCAGATCATTCTTCCAGTTGGAGATCGCCGAGATCAGTTGTTGCAGTAATGTCTTATCGTCCTCCAACCACTTGTGGGTCAGATCTTTCAATAACCCCAGTTGGTCCTGCGCATCAAACAGTGAGAAGTTCGATTTCATTCCCAATGCCGCATACTCTTTTTTGATGATTTCCAGCCCCAAGGTATGGAAGGTGGCAATCATCAAACCCCGCGACTCCTTGCGCCCCAGCGTCTGAGCCACGCGCTCTTTCATCTCACGCGCGGCTTTATTGGTAAAGGTCACCGCCGCAATGTGTTTTGGCTGATAACCGCACTGGCGGATCAAATGGGCGATCTTGTTGGTGATCACGCGGGTTTTACCTGATCCCGCTCCGGCCAGCACCAGGCAGGGTCCGGTGACAAATTCGACGGCTTGTTGTTGGCTGGGATTTAATCGCATGGGCGCAGAGTCGCTCTGTGGGTTATCAGGGGAACAGGATTGTAGCAGAAAGCGGCCGCTGACAAAAAATCACCTGTGCTTTTGAATTGTAAAACACGCGCCACGGTGGCCCCATCGCCAGAAAAATAGGCTACACTGGCGCGCTTCTAGACCCTATTGAAGATAATCTTCGTTCAAATAACATTGTGGTGATTGTGACTATGGCAAACAAAGCTTCTGCGCTGCACATTCTGGTAGATGATGAAAAGCAGGCAAACGATATTCTGGCACAGTTGAATAACGGTGCAGATTTCCAAGAGTTGGCGAAGAAATTCTCCAACTGCCCGTCGAAACGTAATGGCGGCGATCTGGGTGAATTCAATAAAGGGGATATGGTCCCAGCATTCGATAAAGCGGTATTCAGCTGCGAACTGCTGCAACCTTATGGCCCGGTAAAAACTCAGTTCGGTTATCACATTATTAAAGTGCTCTATCGTAACTAAGTTAGACATGCGCCACCTTAATCGGTGGCGCAAATAACACCCTATCAGAATCACGATTAACAAAATCACTCAATATTAATAACATAATAATATTCCTACGCTAAATCCCTCTCCTGAATTTTCTATACAAAGCCTTTACTTAACTCTATATAAGAGCAGGTAGATTAATACCGAAATACCCTGCTTTTATGTGTCGCAAACAGCGATAAACGCAGCATTTTCAACATAACAACAAGAAAGATCTCATTCATCGCTTTTTTCATTACTAAAAAAATACTTTAAATACAATATGTTAATCTTTTTTTACCCCTAAATGGATTTAGGTAGGAATTTTCCCACATAAATTGGTTCTCTTATCTCATGTGCAATGAGTACTGCCTTCTATATTATTGTCGTCATCAAGTAAGGGATGCAGCGGAAATAATAAATACCGAATTCCTTTAAATGAAAACCCCAGTGGAACGCTGACGAATATAATCGAATACCCTTCGCCATATAGTCATTAACCACTTCATCTTTATTAAGTTAAGTTCTCAGCGGTAATTAGATACTCATGAGAGTCTTACCTATTTTAAATTATCATATTGGAGTTTCAAATGAATAAGATTACTTTGGCTATGGCATTATTCGCGGCATCTACTACTGCTTCAATGGCAGCTAGCAATAATACAATTACTTTCCAAGGTGAAGTCACAGGGCAAACATGTTCTGTTACCGTAAATGGCCTTGAAGCTAACCCAATGGTTTTATTGCCGACAGTATCAAGCACGGATCTGGATGCTTCAGGTAAAACAGCAGGTAAAACAACCTTCACTCTGGGTGTTTCTGGTTGTACTGCCGATGCCGCTGATGTTGATATCAAAACTGTTTTCGTTGGTAACCAAGTCTCTGCTTCTGGTAACTTAAAAAATACCGGCACCGCAGCCAATGTTGAGCTTCAATTATTGAAAGATGCGACAACAACAACCGGTATCGATTTAAATAGTGGTTTGGCGCAAGATGGTATTGTATTGGAAGCAGGCAAAACTTCAGCAGAGCATGATTTTGCCGTTCAGTACTTTGCTACTGGGCAAACAGCACCAGGTACTGTAGTGGCATCTGTACAATATGCGGTTTCTTACCTGTAATATCTGTACTATCGGGTGGGAGATCCCACCCGATAAATTTCTACAGAGGATATACCCATCATGTTTAATACACACAGCCACAGCTATCGTTATCTGTTCGCCACTCTATTCATGTTTATGGGTATATCTTTTGCCAACGCCAGTGTCGTCATGGGCGGCAGCCGTATTATCTATTCGGCAGGTGAAAAAGAGCACACGGTACAATTAACCAATAATGACAACTTTCCTAATGCTGTTCAGGTTTGGTTAGACAGTGGGGATGCTAAATCCACCCCTGACACGGGCAAAGCGCCGTTTCTCGTCACGCCTCCCTTCTTTCGTATGGAAGCCAACGCTGGCCAAACATTACGACTGAAATATACCGGCAGTGGCCTACCGACAAATAAAGAATCCATATTTTATTTGAATTTTTTGCAGGTGCCCCCCGTCAATAAAGCAGAGAAAAACAATAAAATGTTAGTCCTGCTGCGTAACCGTATTAAAGTATTTTATCGTCCAGAAGGTATTGCAGGTCGAGTTGACCAAGTTCCCAGCGCACTGACGTTCAGTGTCCGTCAACAAGGCAGCAATGTGGTTGTTACCGGGAAAAACCCAACCGGTTTCTTTGCCACCATTGCCAGCGGTGAAGTGGTTGGCAGTGGTAAAAATCTTAAAATGAAATCAGAGATGATCCCACCGATGTCTCAGGTTGAATGGGTTATTCCAAATTCATCAGCACCTTCTAATCCAGTGATTAATTTTCGGCTAGTGAATGACTTCGGCGGGCAAGATTCCGGTAGTTACCGGACTTAATAACCAATTTCCGGTAAAGGAATATTTATGGGTTTTGCACACGCCACGCTGAAAAATAAATTTTCTGGTCGTAAAAAAACGTTAGCACTCTGTATCACTTTAATCCTACATGTCGATACTGTTTTAGCTCAGGACGATTCAAAAAACTTGGAGTTTGATGAATCGCTCTTTTTAGGCACTAACTTTGCCTCTGGGTTGAATCAACTGAATAAAGAGAATTCGGTTACAGAAGGGAATTACGATGCTGTCGATGTCTTAATCAATAACAAACAGTACAAACGCACCACCATTAAATTTGTTAAAGATGCTGACTCTTCAGAGGTTTACCCCTGTCTGAGCGATGAGTTCTTAACCGCCGCTGGCATTGAATTAACCCGTCAAGATGGCTCTGTGGCGAAAGAACCTACGGCTGCCGAAACAGAATCATTACCTTCAGAGACCGCAACTCACTCCCCAGCAGAGCAATGTGTGCCGCTGGCGACACGGGTCAAAGGGGCTTCGTTCCACTTTGATCAGGCTAAACTGCGTCTGGAACTCTCTATTCCACAAGCCGTATTAAAAAAGCGCCCTCGGGGCTATATCGAGCGGACGGAGTGGGAAGAGGGAGAGAAACTCGCCTTTATTAACTACAGCACCAACTTTTATCGTAGCGAAACCAGTGGCCAACAGAGTAATACCTCTGATTACGGCTTTATTGGCCTAAAGGGCGGCTTGAACTTAGGGTTGTGGCAATTACGTCAACAATCAAACGTGCGCTATGCCAGTAATACCAATACCAGCGATACGCAATGGAATAATATCCGTACCTATTTGCAGCGCCCTATCCCACAATTGGATAGTCAATTAACGCTGGGCGAAACCTTCACCGACAGCACCTTATTCGGCACCATGTCATTTCGTGGCGCGAAAATGGCGACTGACCAACGTATGTGGCCAGAGTCAATGCGCGGCTTTGCACCCGAAGTTCGTGGTGTTGCCAGCACCAATGCCCGCGTGGTTATTCGCCAGAATGGGCAGGAAATATATGAAACCAACGTCGCCCCCGGCCCCTTTGTTATTAATGATCTCTACAGCACCACCAGCCAAGGCGATCTCAATGTTGAGGTTATAGAAGCAAACGGTAGCCGCTCAACATTTACCGTGCCCTTTAGCGCCGTGCCAGATTCAATGCGCCCTGGGGTGAGTCGTTATAATGCCGTTATTGGGGAATCACGTGATTTCACCGATATTGATAATTATTTCACCGACTTTACCTATGAGCGCGGTATTACCAATCAGTTAACGGCGAATAGTGGTGTGCGGTTAGCGCAAGATTATACGGCACTCCTCGTCGGCGGTGTTATTGGCACCTCGGTCGGCGCTTTTGGCCTGAACACCACTTATTCCCATGCCAAAGTTGAAGATAATAAAACCCAAGATGGCTGGCGGATGCAAGCGACCTATAGCCAGACCTTCAGTGAGACGGGAACCACATTTTCATTGGCGGGATATCGCTATTCCACCAAAGGCTATCGCGATTTAAATGATGTTTTCGGCGTGCGTTCAATGGAAAAGAGTGGCGGGAGTTGGGATTCATCAACTTATCAACAGCGCAGCCAATTTACCACCACGGTTAATCAGAATTTAGGTAATTTTGGTCAATTGTATGCCTCGGCCTCAACCAATGATTATTATAACGATACGCAGCGCGATACACAGTTACAGTTGGGCTACTCAAATAACTACCGAGATATCAGTTATAATGTGGCAATTAGTCGCCAGCGCACGGTTTATACCTCAACACTCTATAATTGGGATACCGACGAGACTAATCCAACCACCACCGCCACGCGCTACGGCAATACCGAGAATATCGCGACATTAACCGTCTCTATTCCGCTGAATATTGGCAGCAAGAATCAATATTTATCCATGTCAGCCAGCCGTAATCCGAAAAGTGGTAATAGTTATCAGTCGGCGTTATCAGGCACTTTGGGTGAACGGAATAACTTTAACTACTCCGTCAATGCGGGTTATGACGATAGTAATTTCGGTGGCAGCTCCAATACTTGGGGGGTGAATATGCAGCAGCAATTCCCTAATGCGACCGTTAATGGGAACTATTCTCGCGGCAATAATTACACCCAATATGGGGCAGGCGCTCGCGGCGCGGCAGTTATTCATAGCCAAGGTCTGACACTGGGTCCGTATTTGGGTGAAACCTTTGGTTTAATTGAGGCGGATGGTGCTCAGGGCGCAGCAGTGCGTAATGCGCAAGGGGCGAGAATTGACAGTAATGGCTTTGCCTTGGTGCCTTCGTTAACACCGTATAATTACAATACCATTGGTTTGGATACTAAAGGCATTAACCGCAATACTGAGCTGAAAGAGAATCAGGGCCGGGTCGTCCCTTATGCTGGGGCTGCCGTGAAAGTGAAATTTGAAACGCTAACCGGTTATGCGGTGCTGATTCAAACTCAAACCAGCGGGGATGAGGGCTTGCCGCTCGGTGCTGATGTCTATAACAGCAAAGACGAACTGGTCGGCATGGTGGGTCAGGGGAATCAGATCTATGCACGAGTCAAAGACAAAAAAGGTTCGCTTTATGTTCGCTGGGGTGAAAACAGCAGTGACCAGTGCGAATTACCTTATGCTTTTGATACTCAAGAGACTGAGCAAGATATTATCCATTTAACAGGCAGTTGCCGCCGTTAACGATGTGAGAAAAATAATGTTAAGACCAACAGAACCATTAATCTCTTACGACGTTTCGCGGCCATCAATCGCTGCCTGTTATCGTCGTCCGCGTCTGCTGTCCGGGATGCTATTGCTGATAGGATTTTGCAGCACCTCGGCGTGGTCCGCCTGTACCAAAATTACGGCACAAAGCCAGTTGACTGCGGGTGATGGTACGGCAGGCGCTTGGGCTGGCTCAACGGATACCAACAATGGGTCACTCGGCCTACCGGGTATTATTGACCTCAGCACCAATGCCAACTTTCAACCGGATGGCACGTTATTAGCCGCCGCCACCTCTAACTTTACCACCTTTGCCCTGAATACCGGATATGACCCCGATAGAGTCCTGTTTCGCTGTGCGGCGGCGGATGTTGATCAACTCTTCGAGATGTATGCCACTAACGGCGATAATGATTTTGGTGGCAAGAATGAAGATGGTGCCATTGCCGGTAATGTCCCCTCAGGTTTTGCCACCTATGTACGCAATGTTGTGATCAGACTGACCAACCTCTCCACTGGTGAGTATTACTCTCGCCTATGGAAAGGGCGGCGCTTAACTGATTTGGATACCGACAGCACTGGCCGTATTTTAGTCAAAGCCAAAAACTTCAGTAATCTGTATACCGAACTGTTTCGTGTTGATTATGCCCGTACCAGCACCAATAATGCGGCATCCTATACTTATGCTTACACCCAACCGAATGCCTATATCGCTTTTAAAGGACCGGGCATCACTGGCCCTGTCGAAGGTACGGATTCACTCTCCAACTGGCCCGGTTGGTATGGCACTTGGCCAGCCTCGATTGGGTTGTACAACTATGTGACTTTCCGTCGAACCACCATTTGTGCGGTCACTAATTTTACCCCGACCGTGGTATTACCCCGGATTTCGGTAGCAGAACTGAACACCGGGCATACCAGCTCCGCTGATTTTAATGTCGATTTTCAGTGTCAGACTGGCGTGACCTCAGGTGTCACTGCGGGCACAGTGGCGATGGGCTTTTTGGTGCCCGCCGCCAATGCCGCAAAAGCGCAGGCGTTGGGGTTAATGAACGGCAGCGGAGGCATCAGCCATTTAGTGTCTGATAATTATGGCGCTCCCGGTATGGCGAGCGGTGTGGGTATTCGCATCTACCGTAATAATAATCCCATTTATTTGCTGTCAAAAAATGTCACTCAAACGGGGAATAGTGGTGGCTGGTATGGTATTTTCCAAGGCGCACAACAACAGACGGGCAGTGTGACGGGGGGGAATAGCTACACGGAGAATTTTCGGGCTGAGTTAAGTAAGATCAGCGGGCAAACTGTGACGGCGGGAGCAGTGAATGCACATGCGCAAGTGGTTATTCGTGTCCAATAATGTGCTTTTAAGATGGGTCAATAGCAGGATCAGCACCTTGCTATTGTTGCTTATGATGGCCAGTAGCACATCGGCGATAGCCAGTGTGATTGCGGAGAGAACACGGGTTATCTTCAGCGAAGGTAGCACGGAGGAGTCGTTGCAACTGGTGAACAGCAATAAATATCCGGTCGCGGTGCAGGTCTGGGTGGATGATGGCGATTTGATGGCGACGCCGGAGAAAGCAATTTCGCCTGTCTTAGTGTTGCCGCCCGTATTTCGGCTGCAACCACAGGCACAGCGCAGTTTGCGGTTAATCCTATCGGGTGCCAGTAAATTGCCGGTGGATAGAGAGTCTGCATTTTGGCTCAATGTTTACGAAATTCCGCCAAAATCGACCACTAAAGTGGAGGATGAATCATTCGTCACTTTGGGTTTGCGGATGCAATATAAAGTTTTTTACCGCCCGAAAAGTATACCCGCGCCGGGAGAGACTCTGGGTAAAGCGCTCACCTTTACTTTAGTGCGTAGCGGCGATAGCGCCCTGATTAAAGTGAATAACCCGACACCCTATTATGCCTCATTAGCCTCGCTGACATTAGGCTCAGCAGAAGCATTGCCGGATATGGTCGCTCCTTTTTCGACACTCGACTTTCCACTCAATCACTCGCCAACCGCTGGCAATCCCACTCTCAATTTTGTCTTAATCGATGATTTAGGTAACAGTAAGGCTCTGAGCAGCAATCTGAAATAAGGCGAAGAGTTTGGAATCAATAAGATAATATAACCGCCATAAAAGACGGTTATATTATTGGCTAGTTATTTAAACTACGCTTTTATGCGACAGCACCTCATAACTATCCCATGACAATATCGGCGTTTGTCCTGAAGAATAAATCATAGCATCATTGAGTATATACTCTACATCCTTGCCAATAATTGCTGCATTATGGTGACTTTCATTGCCCCCTTGTCCTAGTGATACTAACCAATGAGAAATGACCTGAGATAGCGCTGTTGCATCCATGGTTTCAAGAGCCGCGATTAAATCTAATGTCATTTGTGGTGTTGCATATAGCCCGGAGAGATCTAATGAATACTCACCGAGGACAATATAATTACCATGATTCTGACTATCAGATAGTTTGGTAAGATATTTTCTGTATATTAGATAATTAATATCAAGGTCTGAGAATTTCAGCATATCATTCATTAAATAAAGAGGGCCATGCTGTGAACGACGTGTTAATCGCAACTCAGTTTTTTTATTAAATACAGATTGATTATTAACAGTTCTGATGACGGCCGGAATATAATTAAAAAACTGTCTCTCGGGGAAAACAAAAGACGTATTTCCTTGGTAACCGATAATAACAAAAACATAAGCCATTTTTTGGGGGAATTCGAAAGGACGCATTTCATAGCATAGGCCAGATAGGCCGGTAAAACTAATGACGCCATCCTCCCGTTTTAACGCGCTGACGACATCATCTAGCTTAAAGTACTGATTTATTGTATTAATGATAGCTTCGCTGTCAATGATTGCACTAATAATAATGTCATTAACAGTCACAGCCTGCTTGTTAGTAAAATTCATCAGTAATTGTAGGTTGGGATTGATTGCATTAGCGATTTTAATAATGCTGCTTTTGCCATACTGGATCACTAAGTCAGCATCTACCTGCTGAAAACGCTCTTTAAAGAAATCAGTCTCATTGAGTGTTAAGGTCAATGAGCCACTTTCAGATGTCTGTATAAAGACGGTTGAATAGCGACTTGCTTGTATCGGCAGTGTGACTGATGCTGAAGGGTGGTTAATATTCATAATCATTTCAGTTTTTACATCACACCAGCGACAGTCAATATCTTCGGCACTCAGATTAAGTTCAGGTATATTATTGGCATTAGCAATAAGCACCGGTGAGCCGAATTGGCGTGTGTATTCAAAAATACAGTTTTTTGCTGACCAGTTGGCACTGTTGAGAATAAAATGGCCTGTCGTGGTGGTGTCACTGTGATAAACAAAGGTGAATTGTTTGTTGGCATGCGTTTTTATTGACAAAACAGTGCTATTGCTAAGCTGCATTACTGCGGCAGCATATAAATGCTGAGCATAGCTGTTCAACCAGTTGATTAACTTATTAGTCTCAAACGTCATATCCAGCAATGGCTCGAGGGCATTAACTGCAGCGTTATCATCGCAATACAGTTGTTGCAATTCATGGCTAAAACCTGAAGCTTGATAAGAGGGTTGAGTAATAAATTTAATTATACCTTGAGGGAGATTAATACTGCCTGCCAGTAAAATATGCTGCTCATTTGCCAGGATCTGTACAGTGCTAGGCAGCGTGAAAACACAGGATAAGGTGCCTTGACTTAACCTAAACGTATTTTTGGTCGGATCTTCTTGCCAAACAGCCATATCACCCTGACTATCAAGGAGCCCCTGCTGACCATTGATAGACAGTGGAACAATACCCGATAACTGTAATGAATGGGCTAACCCGGTTAAGGTTGTCGCTTTCAGTGAATCCCCATTATCATGATAGCTGATAAGAAAACTTTGTTGCTTACCACTTTCTAAATTAACATTGACACCTAAACTTACGCCAGACTCATCCAATTTGGCGATGAGTAATACCTGCTTTGGCGGATTGCTGGTGAACGCAATAGTTTGTGCTCCGATAGTTATCCCTGTTCGCGTAATGGTCATACCACGCAATACCTGCGGTTGCACAGCGCCCAAGATAACATTATCGTGCTCAATCGTGCTGCTTTTGAGCACAGATTCAATATCAATGGTCCAATGCTCATCGGAAGCAGTGCTGCCCGCTATCTCTAGTCTTAATGCTTTACTGGGTAGTACGAGTGTGTATTTTCCGCCATTCCCAGCAATAGAATAAGATAGATGATTACGTGAACTTTCTTCGGTTATGGTGGGAATAACCAGAGTACGATCATGATTATCTAACAGCACCTGCACCTGTGTTGAAAATAAGGTGGCGGTCAAATGGCTCACAGCATAGTCGGAGACAAAGGCATTAAAGTGCCAGAGAAATTCTCTTTTATAGTATTCACTCAATTTTCGCAGGGCAGGCGCTTTTGCCCCACGGTGGAATGAATAAAAGTCATAATCGAAGCTGTAGTGTTTATTGATGCCTGAGGGTAAATAAAATAATTGGGCTTGGCTCAACTCGACGGGCTGTTGCTTCCTGCTCAATCCTAATCCCAAATAGATATCCAGTTTCATTTTTGTATCAAGGTTTGGCCCAGAGAAAAAGCTATCAAAACCACCGACACGGGTATGACCAGAGCCAGAATTAGGATCGGTGCCAATCATTGTCACGTTGCCATAGGTGACGCTGTTCTGTTGAAAATCCACAATAGAGACCACTGCCCCAGAGCCAAGGCTGAGTAAGGGATTATTTGTCTCTTTTGGCGTCAAATTTTGTAATTGTGTTGGATTTTCAATCCCTTTCTGCACAAAATCGAATGCTTTAAAAGTCGATTCGCACGACTGCGCAATAGTACTAAACCCTTCAACTAATGCGGGCAATCCCGCAGCGATACCGGCTAAGGGAACTGCAACTAGGCCAAGAACAGCACTGGCACCCGCTGCTGCGGGGATAAAACTGGTGACTAACGCTGCAACATTGACACCCGTCGTTAACGTAGCCATGGTCAAATTGGTGCTGGCAACAGCAATTTCAATAGGATTATCAGTGGTCGCCAATTGAGCAATAATACCCGTAAGATTGGCGGCATCCAGTAGCAGCCCAGGCAATGCTGGCATCACAGACCCTAAAGTGGGGGAAGCATGTAAGGCTGAGAGTGTTTGTGCCAGAGGCTTTAACTCTACACCCGCGATGGCTTGGGTGACCAATCCCCCTAAGTGAACAGCATCTTCTGCCAGCCCAATGGTCGGTTGTATTAGCCCCACATAGTTTTGTAATTGCATTGGCCAGCTTAGCGCATCGGAAGAGCCTTGCTGTTGTGGGCGTTGCCCCATTAACGCTTGCAGTAAAAATGCGGCATTAAGTGTATGTACTGCATCACCCTCAAACACATTGGGTTTCGCTGTGGCCTCGCCAGTATGTGGGTCAAAAGAGAGTGTGTTACTCAGTTGTGTCGTGAGTGTCTGATACTGCTCACCGAAGGTATGAAAGATCTCTTTTTCAGTGTTTATCCATTTTTTCTCACCCGTACTTTCATGGATAAACAGTACCTCATGGCCTTGTTCGAGTGGTCGGGTAGTAAAACTGGTATGCCAATGCTCATCCAAGCCACTGCTGGCATGTAGCTCTAGAGCGGCAGTGTTCCACTCTTGGCTGAGATTGGTCAGCTTTAACGCCTGTATGACTTTTTGTTCTATTTCTATACTGTGTTCCGTGGGACGTTTTTGTTGATAGAGCGCTTCTCGTAATTGCTGACTGGTTTGTTCATGCAGTTCGAGCAATTGTTGTTGTGATAGTGTGCCCAACTGACCATAGGATTTCATAGCACTATCGATAGTTTGAGCTGCGCTGGTGATTTCTGGTAGGCTGAGCTTGCGTTTCACCAGCGTATTGCTCTCATTATCCCAACCCAACACTGTTTTATTGAGTTGATTATTGATGGCAGCGATTTCTTTATTAATCCATTCACCCTTAACGAAAATCTCTTTCTTACCATTCTCGACAGCACGCAATGGATATTCGTAAGCCACTACGGATAATTGCTCAGGCTTAAGACCCCAGAAATCAGCTCTCTCATTCATCCAAATAGCGAGCTGCCCTGGGAACGTTTGCTCTAGCGGTAAATAGGTATCGAATAACGAACAGCCCGCCATATTCAGTTTAATGTTGTTAAATTTTGTAGCGCCTTGCTTGCTAATTTTATCAAACACTTTACCAAGCGTAGCACCCACTTGTACTGCACTCATGCCGGCAAATTGTTTGCTGTCGCCATGTCCAACCAGAATAATACGTACAGCACCAGATTTTTCGAGTGCTAATGGTTTGTCGGTATATTGATAATGATTGTCGGATGTTGACCAAGTGAAAACATCATTTATGTTGCCATCAGTTAATTGCAACCATTCACTCTGTTTTGGGTGTTTAGCAAAAAACGCTTGTGCGGATTTGAAACAGGTCTCGTCCCCTTGTAATTGTATAATAAGTTGTTTTTCGTAACCAAAACTGCTCTCTACATGACCTTCATCTAATAATGTCAAAAAGTGTTCTTTCGACGGTTTTTCCCAGAGTTCAATACCCAATTGCTTATCTGCCAGTGTTGCAAGCGTTTTGTATTGATCAGAAAATTCAGATGCTTTTATTAGCAACTCAAGCTGTTTCCATGTGAAATTATTAAGGCTTTCAAGAAACTTTATGGCTATATCCGGCAAATGTGTGGCTTGCTCTTTGCTTTGTTGAATTACATCGAAGCAACTATCACGTAATATTCCCTCCTCAGCACTATTTAAGGATATGTCAAACTTGACTTTATCTAAATAGAATGCTGCTTTATCATAAAATTGACTAATAGACCATGAACTAAAGGTTTCCTCAACTGTGTATAAACTGGCAATCGCCTCCTTTTTGACAATACCTCGTCTAACAGCTTCCTCAACTCTTATCACCGTGTCTAGTACTGTGGGTCCTGTCATAAAGAGAGTCGCCGTTGCCTGTGGCGAATTAGGCACAATTGAGTCTTTATAATAATTTGCTAAGCTTGGGATGAAACTCCCTTCATGCTCTGCATTCAGTCCGAATTGGGCTGACATTTTTTCTGTGAAATTTAACATCTCACCATCTGTCACTATATTTGATATTATGAACTCATCAAGGATTGTATAGTTTAGAATTATCCTGTCCATTAACGCGTTCATAAAGCCATTGTTTTCATTACAGGCAAGCATCGCATTGGTCCAGCCACGCACTGAATTATCACTATAAAAACAATTCTTTTCTAATTCATTGAGGTGTTTGAATAAATTATTTTCTTCAGTCAGCCTTTGGATTTCATTTATTTGACTTTTAGTCAAACCGCTGCGTATTTTGTTAGTTTTTGATCCTGTGAGTTGTTTGTATTTTTCAATCTCAAGATAAATTTCTTTGCTATAAACTCGTTCAACAGAGTTATTGTCATTCATTAAAAAAAGCTTTGTACTTTCAATAAGATCCCAGTCGATGTGTGGAAGCAAATCTGTATCAATATAGACACCCCCCTGAGTTTGTAAGGCAACCAACCTGAGTATATCCGAGGCAGCGGCTAAATTACCTCTATCATTAATTTCTCTTTCATATATTTGTTTTAGCGCAGTGGCTCTTAGATTATCCATTTCACTAAATTGTTCAAATAATGCTGAAACATGCTGGTAATGGCCTTGTTGACCATCAATCATTTCTACAAAACTACTTTCAATAGTCTCTATTTTTGTACGGTATTCCTGGACTTTATTATCGCCTAAAGAACCGGCAATTTTTTTTATTGTTTTAATTCTTTCAATATCATTGCCATGAGGCAAGTAAACATTTTCTCTTACACCACGTTCAATCTGGACTGCCTGATCATAATAATCATTTGCTGTGGCATTAGAATCACCAACAAGATACTGCTTAAGTGTATATTCGCGTAATTCTTTAACCGCATTGTTATATAATGCAACAAACTTATTATCAGTGTCTATCCAGGTGATATGAGTATAATCTGGATTGATATCACGCCATACCTTCAGATATGATTTTGTGATATCAGGGAGAGGGCCACCTATCCATACAGTATGAAGGTTGTGCGTAATAAAATTATTGTTTTTGTTCGATTTAGGTAGATCAGTGCTCATTTTAAATGCCTTGTAAAAGATAAGTATTATGTAATGATGAATTAGTTGGCGGCCTAAAAAAACGGTAATGCTTCTCTAGCTGATCTCACCTCGTTAATGCGACAAAACTGTATATTTATCACTCTAGTTCAATAATAGGTTGGACGTCAAATCTAATCCCTTTCACAAATAGATTTCGGCGCAGCATGACATTTGTCATACATTATAATAATGATGGATTTTGATTTCTTTAAATTGATTGAACATTGAATATAATATAAATTGCCTCTATTTACATAGTCTCCCACTCAGTTTCAATAAAAGGGTGATGATATAGAATGCATTGGAAGTATAAAAATGGAATGCTTTAAAAATAGATATTCTCAATTGAAGAAAAACTTCAAGCTAGGTCATATTATATATGGCCTTTCGGTTGACACTTCCTCAGCCTTGGAGGCACTCTCAAATATTGGTTTTCATCGTAGAGAGAATCGTAAGGATAATATACTTGTACAGAATTCATTAACAAATGCAGTATTCGGCCTTGTTCCTTCCCCAGGCGTATGGAGGTCAGATGATGAGATTCAAAGAGATCTGAACGATGGACAACGTGGTTTAGATTTTAAAGCTAATGCATTTAATGCTGGAATTTTTTCTAGAATTGAGTGGAAAGATAAAAATCCTGAAGAGTTTACAAACAAACTTTGGGGGCGAACGAGTAAACAAGGAATTTCTTTTCAAATTTTTGAAAGAGATTTGCCCGTACATCTTATTGTGGATACGTCATTTTCAGCTTTACTGCATATTGTAAGAAAAGACGGCATAGAAGGACGATGTGTTACTGCGTCAGAAATCCGCTATATCTATAGAAGAAAACATTTATTTAGAGTTCGGAAAAATATAAAAATCTATACAGCTGATCGTGAAGTTAGGTTTGAAGAATTCTTCGAACATGAGTACTGGAGTCAATATAACCAAAAATCTTCGTGGTTTTAGACTGTATATCAATAAGTCGGATCGATTGAGTTTACGTTGGCAGTATATTTAAATAAGATAATATAACCGCCATAAAAGACGGTTATATTATTGCTCAGCTATTTAAACTACGCTTTAAAACCGGGCTTGCCGTTTTCGGCCCGCCATTTTTTAATGGTTTCAAGTATTTTTTCTGGCGTACATTCAGAATCAGAAGGAGCATAGTATATTATATCTGTTCCTTCTGGATGTTCAGTAATACGCTCAAAATGCTCTAACAACTCATCCAAATAATCATCTGTATCAGCAATATTTTCCTCAAAAATCAATTTTATAAAGTCAATAAACTCATCTTCTGTATATTCAGTTATACTGTTTTTCAATTCCATTATTTGCCTCCCTTCTTTGAGTGAATTTCTATATGCCGCCTTGGTGTTACTACTCGTAAGTTATCTATATTGTAAACCTCACCCCCATCCTTAATAAACTTAATGTGATGAATTTCAAAGGATGTGCGCAGGTCCATAGAATCAATTTTCCTAGCTTTTGGGGCTTTACTCGCCCTCATTCGCTCGCGATTACTAATAATAAACTGCTCAGACAGCTCAGGATCATGCCCAACCATGACCCAAAATGCCTCTCTAAATGTATCAAAAGTACTGAACCGTCTGCCACGCAATTGATCCGCAATATGTGCGGGTATCGGTGCGCCTAAATCCTTACCCGCCCCCGCCAGTGCAGCGCTCAATTTTATCTTAATCGATGATTTAGGTAACAGTAAGGCTCTGAGCCGCAATCTTAAATAAGGCGAAGAGTTTGGAATTAAAAAATAATATAACCGCCATAAAAGACGGTTATATTATTGGTTAGAAAAAAATGACTATTTCAATCTAAAGTTACCATTCATCTCGATAATCGAAAGATATCTGATAATCATATTTCGATATATCTATATGATGAGAGAAATATTTTTGTAATATCGGTATCCAATGATCCTCAATATCAAACCCACCATTATTAATGTTATCTTCTAATGGTAAGCCTAGTTGTTCAATAACTGAACCATCAGTTTGTAGATCTACAGAGTACTCCTCCCCTTTACATAATTCTGTTTTTTTATCAAACCAATCTAAATGTAGTTTTAGTCCCATAAATTACCTCATAAATACTTTTTAATGTTACGGTTGGCATCGGCAGGTTTAAGTTGAGTACCTGTTTTATAATCGAACGCGCCTAAATGTTGGCCATCACTAACTCTATAACCCTCTAACTCACCATGCTGTGAATCCCATTCATATATTTTACGGCCTTTTTGATCAATCCAGCGCTCTCTTTTCCCTGAACCACCCTGTTTAGGAGTTTTTCGTTTACTTCTATTAAGATTTATAAAACCAGTAATATCTTCAGTCTTAGGCGCAGGATGATAATCATGGCCAGCCTCCGCCACCCCTTTCCTCGGTTTATTAAAATAAACATACACCGGCTCCAGCCCTGAGTCTGCTGGGAACCAGATAACGTAGTCGTGGAAATCCTGCTCCTCCAGCGCGGGCTGGGGGAATACCGTATGGATCACCGCATGTCGGATTACAATCTCACCGGTATGCAGCGGGGTGACGGGTACACTGATGGGCTGTGGCAACACCGGGCTAATATCTGTTCCCGGCGGAGTCACTGGCGTAAACATAAATGTGCGGGGTGGCACGTTATCCGTGGTGAAAGTATAAGCCCCCTTAGCGGCATCATATTGTGCGCCAACCAGTTTTACCTTGGCGGACACCCCGCCGACTCCGGTTTTTACTGCATGGGCCTCCATCAATCCATCAGTGTCAGTGATTAACATTCGAACCGGGAGTTCAATATCAGCACGCCTTGCTGACCAGCTCCCATGTGATAACCACATACTATGAAGAGGAATAGCCCCGGCTAACCGTGGGCGATCCCAATCCGAGGGGCGCGTTGACCCCTCCCCCGCCATCAGCGGATTGAAAGCGGCAGTAACAACCGCAGAAACAGCTGCTGCCGCTATTGGATCGGCAACCAGATAGTTAATCAGACGAAGAGTGCTGGC
Source organism: Yersinia mollaretii ATCC 43969 (assembly GCF_013282725.1). Taxonomy (NCBI): domain Bacteria; kingdom Pseudomonadati; phylum Pseudomonadota; class Gammaproteobacteria; order Enterobacterales; family Yersiniaceae; genus Yersinia; species Yersinia mollaretii. The sequence goes on from NZ_CP054043.1 coordinate 1,017,957, forward strand.
TAAGGGTAGGCGATCCCAGCCCAACGGTCGAAATGACTCGCCCTCCTCCTTCAGCGGATTGAAAGCAGCGGCAACAGTCACTGCCATTGGGCCTGCTACTGGGGTGGCTGCAACAGCATCGAGTCTGACCAGTGCCATTCGCAGTGAATCAATCAATCCCTGTGTGACCTCTTGCCCTAGCGTGATAGACCCCTTTCCAGCGACGGCAAGACCCGGCGGGTAGTAACTCCCCATAGAATAAGCGGGTAAAGAGTAAGTATCCTGACGAGTCGCTTCCTGCTGTCTGGCGTGTGCTTTTACTGCTTCTGCTGCTAGCCGTTCATTTTCAATACGTTGCCGCTCAGCCATTTCTGCCGCCAGCCGTTCGTTTTCAATACGTTGCCTTTCAGCCACTTCGGCCGCCTCTCGCTCCCTCCGCGCCTCCTCCCTAAGTTCATGAGTACTGACTATTCGAATCATCGAAATATACAGCGGCTCAATGCCTGATGTTTCGGGAAAGACAATGATGGCATCGTGGGTATGACGACCCGAAGGGGAGGTCACTGCTTTAATCGGGGCATTTTCAACTGGCGTCGCCGTGGGTTTTCCCGCCACTGTCGGCTGCGTTTGATGGCTGGGTTCGATACTCTCAACCACATTGATATGTATCGGCGTGACACCGGGAACAGGCGCGGTATAGACATTCGGTGTCGCCGTGGGCACCGCCTTAACCACCGGAACCCGCTGTGTCACTGTCGGATTTTTGATGAGCACCGCCTGTTGCACCCCCTCTTGCGTTACATCACTGATGCGGACATTAACCGCAACCTCATCAACCGTTTTTAACGTCTCTTTCGGTATATCGGTGACTCTGTCAGCGGGCAACACCGGGGTGGTAAAGTAATTTCCCATCGGGGGATCCGGAGCAATCGAGGAGGGCATCATGCCCATCACCACCACCCCAATGGGGCTGGTGCGCATCGCCCATGACCCGATGCGGGCTAAGTTACTTTCGACAAATGCCGCCACCACCGACAGTCGGCTTAAGGTGATCCCCCAGCCCCCATCAATTAAGGTAATCACCGCCGGCACACCGCCCACCGCCATATAAGCCTGCATATCGGGCCGCTGTGCCAGACTCGGCGCATGACCGACATTTTGTGACGGGTTATTTCCTCCCCGGCCCCCGCCACGATTGCTATTACCAAACTGGCTTGGGCTATAGTGATGAACCTTGCCGTAGGGCGTATTTGAAGTGCCCCAGCCACTGCCGCGATTCGAATTGTGACTACTCCCCCCGGTTGGCCCACCTTTAACGCCACCGGTGGGGCCTCGGCTACCGTGGCCCGTCACATTACTGTGTCCTTCACCCATAATTAATTTCCTTATTTAGAGTTGAGTTTCACCATTAATAAAAATATTTATTAGTCTATTTTCCTTTCCTACCTCCTGATATTGATCCGCCATTGAATTTATTTCTTGTGCATCTCCAGCACGATATTGGATTGCGTCATACACCCATCAATAAAACTCTCGGCGATTTGCAATTGACGCCTAATTTCTCGCTCATTACATTTTTTCAGTCGGGCAATTGAGGCTTTAGATTGCCCATAGACATAATGACGAATAATAAGCTCCAGCTCTTTTTCTCTGGCCGCCCGTTGTAAATTCCCGACTGTCATATCAATTGCCAAACCATCATTATCACTACAGGACTCAAGCTGTTTCCCTCTCAGGGATATTCCTCTAAATCCACTGGCGATATGGGGATAGTCGAGACGACTATTATCTCTGGCCCACACGCCCCATCGAGCGAGAACAGTTTGTATATCAGCCATAACATCTCTCCTTGTTATACCCACCATGTTTAAATTTGCAGGCAGGCGGCAACTTGAAATCTATTGGGTGTATATTTAAAATCCTTTTTATTTGTTTCTAATATAGACAGCAGCAACACCCATAAATAAAAAGACCTCACTAATTAGCAAGGTCTTTTATTATGAGAGAAATTATTTTATGACTGCGGGAATTAAAAGAGTCGGTTCTTCGCGATGAACTTAACCACGATTAACACCTTACAGGAGTTTTTTCGGGCCGTGATAGCATTAATTGAATCATCTTTACGACTCTGGACACAGAATTGTGTACAGAGTCTATAACCGCCATAAAAGACAGTTATATTATTGCTCAGCTATTTAAACTACGCTTTAAAACCGGGCTTGCCGTTTTCGGCACGCCATTTTTTTACAGTTTGAAGTATTCCTTCAGGACTCTCATCGGCTCCAGCGTCTGGATAGTAAATCAAATCAGAGCCATCAGGATGCTCAATGACTTTGGTGAAGTTTCTGACCCAAATATTGTGTAACGCTTCACTTTCAGTATTGGCATCGCAAATATTCAGAATAAGATCTAAAAATTCAGATTCGGTATAATCTTCATACTTATCTTTAAGTTCCATTTATTCACCTTTGTTCCTGGATTGAATTTTAATATAGCGCTTCGGCGTGGCGATACGCAGATTATCCATGTCGTAAACCGCCCCTCCTTCTTTCATCGTATTAACATGATGGCACTCGAATTTATCGCGCCCGTTAATTTTTTCTGATGCTGGAGTGAATGGGGAGAACCTTTTTTTCATCAATGAAATGTTGTGTCGTTTGAACTGCCGGGATAATTCAGGGTCATGCCCGACAACGGCCCAGAACGCCTCACTGAATTTATCAAAAGTACTGAACCGCCTGCCGCGTAATTGGTCTGCAATAGCAGTGGGAATAGCGGCACCTAATCCCCTTGCCGCCCCCGCGAACCAAAGACCAGACACCGTTTTCCCCTGCCCAGAGACAGTACCCGACTCATATCGTGGGTTTTTAAAATAAACATAAACCGGCTCTAATCCCGAATTGGCGGGGAACCCGATGATGTAATCGTGGAAATCCCGATCTTCCCATGTGGGCTGGGGGAGCACAGTATGAATGACGGCATGTCGAATCACCACGCCACCGGTATGTCGCGAGGCGGGTGCTGTACTTGCCGCTGCTGGCACCCCCATGCTGATATCCGCGCCTGACGAGGTGAAGGTAAAAGTACGGGGCAGCCGATGATCCGTGGTGAAAGTATAGGTCTCTTGGTGTGCATCATATTGTGCAGCAACCACTTTGACCTTGGCGGAGATACCAGCAACCCCCGTTTTTACTGCATGGATCTCCATAAAGCCATCCGCATCAGCGATTAACATTCGAATCGGGAGTTCAATGTCATCTTGCTTTGCTGACCCCGTTGCAGGTGAAATCCCTAGGTTGCTGAGGGGGATACTGCCCGCTAAAGGGGGGCGATCCCAGCAGGGTGATTGATGTAAGCCTTTATCTACCTTTACGGGGTAGAAAGCCGCAGCCACTGTCACCGCCAGCGGGCCTGCCATCGAAGCGGCAGTCCCCGTGCTGAGTTTGAACAGTGCCATTCGCAATGAGGCACCTAATCCCTGCGTCACCTCTGGCTCAAGCGCGATAGCCCCCTTTCCGGCAACGGCAAAACCCGGCGGATACAAATTCCCCACCGGGTGCGCGGATAGAGAGTAGGTATTTTGACGAATCGCTTCCTGCTGTTCAGCCTGTGCTTTCGACGCCTCGACAACCAACCTTTGGTGTTCAACACGTTGCCGCTCTGCTGTTTCTGCGACCCATCGCTCATAGGTAATACGATGTTGCTCTGCGGTTTCATCAATCTGTCGTGCGCTTTCATCAACCTGTAGTTCGGTTTCATCAACCTGTCGTGCGCTTTCAACAAGTGGTGTCTTGACTGCCTCAACAGCCATATCGGCGCTCAATGTCACCTCTGTGGGTAAATTGTCGGCAACGACGACCGCCTCCTCCTCCGCAGCAGCGGGATTAGGGCTATCCGTCCCAGCGGGGATAGGCTCCCATACCCAGCGTCCTTTGCGGTGGTTGCGATGACCGCGCCCCTCTCCCGCCGAATTTTTCCCCCGATGACGACGACCCAATCCGGTTAACTCTCGGCGGCCATAAATGACTTCACGGTGGAGTATCTCACTCATACTTAATTTCCTTATTTAGAGTTGAATTCTATAATTAATGAGAATGGTTATTACGCTATTGTGTTTCACACCTCCTAATATTGCTGCTCTATCGGAGTTTGTTTTTATGCATTTCCAATGTGATATGGGATTGTGTGAAGCACCCATCAATAAAACTCTCGGCGATTTGTAATTGACGCCGAATCTCCCGTTCATTGCATTTTTTTAATCGGGCAATTGAGGCTTTAGATTGCCCATAGACATAATGACGAATAATAAGATCCAGCTCTTTCTCTCTGGCCGCGCGCTTTAAATACCCGACGGTAGTATCAATCGCCAAACCATCATTATCACTACAGGACTCAAGCTGCTTCCCTCCTGAGGTTATCCCCCTAAATCCACTGGCGATATGGGGATAGTCCAGATGTGCATTATCTCTGGCCCAGACTCCCCAACGTGTGAGAACAGTTTGTATATCAGCCATAACATCTCTCCTTGTTATATTTGAGTCCTTTTGATTTACTTTTAATATAAGTAGCAACCCTACCCACAAACAGAAAGACCTCACTAATTAGCGAGGTCTTTTATTATTGGGAATAATTCTTTATCACTGAGGGAATAAAAAGAATAGGTTCTTCGCGATGGACTTAATCACGATTAACACCTTACAAGAGTTTTTTCGGGCCGTGATAGCATTAATTTAAAATTTTTTTCGGCAAGAAATAGATAAAATATGAGATAAAAAAAACCGCTGCCATTCATTAATGGCAGCGGTCTCAAAGATGAAGAGCGATTATTATCCAGCGACAGCAATACGTTTCATATCGGTCATATACCCACGCAGCTTATGGCCTACCGCTTCGATCGGATGATTACGGATAGCTTCATTGGCATCACGCAGTTGGGCATTATCTACCGCAGTACCGGCAACACTTTTACCCAAATCACCCGCTTGCAGTGAATCCATAAATTTACCTTTCAACAACGGAACAGCGGCGTTAGCGAACAGGTAGTTACCATATTCTGCGGTATCAGAGATCACCACGTTCATTTCATACAGGCGCTTACGAGCAATGGTATTCGCAATCAGTGGCAGTTCATGCAGAGATTCGTAATAAGCTGACTCTTCGATAATGCCGGAATCAACCATAGTTTCGAATGCCAACTCAACCCCAGCTTTTACCATAGCAATCATCAATACACCGTGGTCGAAATACTCTTGCTCAGAGATTTTACCTTCAAACTGTGGCGCATTCTCAAAGGCTGTTCTGCCCGTCTCTTCACGCCAGCCCAGCAATTTCGCATCATCGTTAGCCCAGTCAGCCATCATGCCACTAGAGAACTCACCGGAAATGATGTCATCCATGTGCTTCTGGAACAGCGGTGCCATGATCTCTTTCAGTTGCTCAGACAAAGCATAAGCACGCAGTTTCGCTGGGTTAGATAAGCGATCCATCATCAGCGTGATGCCACCTTGTTTCAGTGCTTCGGTGATGGTTTCCCAGCCGAATTGAACCAGTTTTTCAGCGTATGCCGCGTCGGTACCTTCAGAAACCAGCTTGTCGAAACACAGCAGTGAACCGGCCTGCAACATACCACAGAGGATAGTTTGCTCGCCCATCAAGTCAGATTTTACTTCCGCAACAAAAGAAGATTCCAGAACACCAGCACGGTGGCCGCCCGTGGCTGCCGCCCAAGCTTTAGCGATTGCCATGCCTTCGCCTTTAGGGTCGTTTTCTGGGTGAACCGCGATCAGTGTCGGCACACCAAAACCCCGTTTGTACTCTTCGCGAACTTCAGTCCCGGGGCATTTTGGCGCAACCATCACCACGGTGATGTCTTTACGCACTTGCTCGCCCACTTCAACAATGTTGAAACCATGGGAGTAACCCAGCGCTGCGCCATCCTTCATCAGTGGCTGAACCGCCTGAACCACTGCGGAGTGCTGTTTGTCTGGAGTCAAGTTAACCACCAAATCTGCCTGTGGGATCAACTCTTCGTAAGTGCCGACTTTGAAGCCATTTTCAGTCGCTTTGCGCCATGAAGCCCGCTTCTCGGCAATGGCTTCTTTACGCAGAGCGTAAGCTACGTCCAGACCGGAGTCGCGCATGTTTAAGCCCTGATTCAGCCCTTGTGCGCCACAGCCCACGATCACCACTTTTTTCCCTTTCAGGTAGCCCGCTTCATCGGCGAATTCGTCACGTGCCATAAAACGACACTTACCTAATTGTGCCAACTGCTGACGCAGGTTCAATGTGTTGAAATAGTTAGCCATGGTATTACTCCGTTCAGATTCTGTTTTGTGGGTGTAGGGGATAACCTTGGATTCACTATATGACAGGAAACACATTGCTGAAATTGATATATTAACAATGTCATATTGCAGATTCTGCAATACAGCCTATTCCTGATGCAATACAATGGATATTCTCCCCCAAGAGGCTGTCTGTGATGGATTTACGTGATCTAAAATTATTCCTGCATTTGGCTGAAAGCCGCCATTTTGGCCGTACCGCCAAAGCCATGCACGTCAGCCCATCCACCCTTTCGCGCCAGATCCAGCGGCTGGAAGAGACGATCGGCCAGCCACTCTTTTTACGTGATAATCGCACCGTCCAACTGACGGATGCGGGAAACCAACTGAAATCCTTTGCGCAGCAGACCTTGCTGCAATATCAGCAATTGCGCCATGCTTTAGGCCAACACGGGCCATCACTGAGTGGCGAACTGCGGCTATTTTGCTCAGTGACGGCCGCTTATAGCCATCTACCCCCGATTTTGGATCGCTTCCGGGCGCGACATCCACTGGTTGAAATCAAACTCACTACCGGTGATGCGGCCGATGCGGTCGATAAAGTGCAATCTAATGAGGCTGATCTCGGGATTGCGGGCCGCCCTGAAGTGCTCCCCAACAGCGTGGCCTTTACCCAGATTGGCGAAATCCCGTTGGTGCTCATTGCGCCTGCACTCCCTTGCGCGGTACGGTCGCAGATCTCGGTTGATCAGCCCGATTGGGCCACGATCCCGTTTATTTTGCCGGAGCACGGGCCATCACGAAAACGCATTGATTTGTGGTTCCGCCGCCAACGCATCTCTAACCCATTAATTTACGCTACGGTTTCCGGTCATGAGGCGATTGTGTCGATGGTCGCATTGGGCTGTGGAGTGGCACTGATTCCGTCAGTGGTGGTGGATAACAGCCCAGAACCGGTGCGCAACCGTATCTCCCTGCTGGATGATGTCTCACTGGTGGAGCCGTTTGAATTGGGGGTTTGTGTCACCAAAAAACGGCTCAATGAGCCGTTGATTGAAGCCTTTTGGGGGCTGCTGTAATGCTAAATCCGGCCATGACTGGCTGGGCAATAGTTTATAGCGGGGTCACCAGCGTATCCGACGCCATATTTGGAATGATCATTTTACTCACAAGAGTAGGAATACAGGACTCAATATTGAAACCACCCATCGCACTGACCAGTTGATCTGATGTCACATAATTGTGGTCATGGGGACCCGTTAAACTCTCAATGAGGTTTCCGCTAGCATCATACTTATGGCTAGCGCAGGAAGTCAGCTCGCCTTCGGCATTAAATTTTTGAGATATTTCAACGAAATCAATAATATTACCGTTAATATCAACATCGTAAGTGCTTTCAGTTCTATTCTTTAGTACACGATGGGAATAGTCAAAATCCAGCGAGATTTCAACGGCACGAATAAGTGCTCCATTAGCACCATAAATACTCATATTGTCTTCATACATCAGTCCATCGTGAAACCGTCTATTTTCTTCAACCTTTGATTGTAACTTACCAGAAGAATCAAACTTTTGGCGCACTGTGGTCATTTCACGACCATCAGCACTACTTTCATGATTAAAAATGACATTACCGGCAGAGTCAAAGCTCTTATCCACTGTTTTAATGGGTTTTTCATTCCTTAACTCCTCTTCCGAGTCGTATACCTCTTCTGTGAGTTCACTCACATCCCCATTATCATCAAGATATTGGGATATATCAGCAATATCAATTAGCTCATTATTACTGTTATAACTTCTTTCTTCAAAAGCAATCCATCGATTTCCATTACCATAACGGAAATTACTTTTTTCTGATCTAATAATTAACTGGCCTAAATCATCATGACGCTCTTTAGTACTGAGAGTCAGTTTTCGATTAGAATCAAAAATATTTCTTAATTCTTCCCTCTCAGTTAATCTATTATCGTCATAGATCGATTTCGTGCTTAAAACAACATCCCCATGAGAGCTAAATAGCTGTTCCACTTTATTCACTATTTTATGACGGAAATTTAATGTGGTTTCAAATTTCGAATAAAAACGTCCATCTTGGTATTCATACTCAGATTTATTGGTCATGGCAGATTTACCACGCCCTGTCCTGATAAGCTCATTACACTTAACTAACTCTCCAGATGTGTTATAAGTTGCATCATGGCGGTTAATGATTCGCCCCGTTTCGGTACGACCAAACGTCGTTATCACCGTTGAGGTCAATTCACCTTTTTTATTATGCACCATCCGTTCACGCCAAATGACCTTGCCATTATCATCCAGTTTATCCAACAACATATCACCATTGACACCTTGATGTTTTTTAAGCAGCGGGTCATTCACATTAACGTCATTATCGTTAACCGTATGCTGATCATAAGAGTTTTTATTATTCATATAGGTACCTATATTATTTGCCAGATTAACCCAATAATAATTATTGGCATATCTTATCTAAAGGCATAATAAGTAAAAATGATTATCACTTTAGCAATACAGAGAGCTATTGATTGCATTTAGATGATAGTAATTTTATCTTGAAATATCTCATGGTGTGATAGTCAATAAGCAAACATACGAATAACGTATGGAACAAGTAAAATAAATAATAATGAATATGAAATTAATCTCTTATCTTCAGGCAATACTGATATATGCGTTACTCATTTATAGATTAAGATTATTTGATTGGAGGGCAATGTTGAGCGGCTGGTGATTACTCCGCTGACCCCACGGCCATTTCGTCGATTGAAGCGGTGATGGAATCTAACAGTGATTTCCGGCGGCGTGTCCGGTGCAACGGCTAATCAATTTCGACTAGAGTCGCAAATTTCAGCAGGGCGTCATTGATTACAACTTCATCAAGCGGTTCCACGAAGCGGGCATTTCGCGCCATAAGATCGATCATTCGGGCTTGATTAAGTAAAACTACACCTTGCGTTGCACATCCTGTGCCCGATAGCGACACTGTAAAACCAGCATGACGCGCATAATTACCCCCCTGAGTTATTGGGGCAACAAGAGCCATACCGAGGTTATTAAATAGTTTTTTTGTCAATACCAGCGCCGGGCGGGCATCTCGCTGCTCACTCCCAATTGCTGGGTTAAAGTCTACTAAAACGATATCGCCACGATCCCATCCCTGCTTACGCTTCACCATATTTCATTCCCTGTCGGTGCGTCGTTACCCCAAACATCTTCTTCTGCCATCATTGGCGCATTTTTATCACACTGTGCGACCAACTCTTCAAGCGTATAACGGCGTTGTGTTGGAGTCAGAATTAATGACCCATTTTTTATTTCTGCATCAAGATGTTGCCCGGTGGTAACACCTAGTTTTTTCAACAATAATGAAGGCAAGACAACGCCACTACTGTTACCCCATTTTTTGATTGCTATAGTCATAATATTATCTCCCGCAAGAAATTATACAAAGTATAAACTTAAGTGCGAAAGAGAACAATGGGAAATTATACATTGTATATACGCGATTGCCCTTTTTATCTACGTCGCAAGGGAACCATCACCATCTTGGCGGGACTGTTCTTCCAACTGCACACAACATTCTGCTAGAAGATACCTCTGATATTGAAGTGAATGATCAATAAACTTCACCCGCTTCCGGTAAAATTGCCTTTAGCAGAAGTGGTACAAATACCTCTCAATGAAAAATGTAACTCATTGCTTTAACAAGAAAAAAATTTGTCCTAAAGTAGCTGTGAGTAATTGCTCACACTAATACCCCTGACTATCATCGCCCGATGAAAACGACCCCGACACCCCATGATGCTATTTTTAAACAATTTCTAACCCATCAACAAACTGCCCGTGACTTTTTGGAGATCCATTTACCGTCTGAATTCCGAAAAATTTGTGACCTCAATACCCTGCAACTGGAATCCGGTAGTTTTATCGAGAATGACCTGCGGGCTTACTATTCTGACGTACTTTACTCGCTAAAAACGCAGACCCATGATGGGTATGTTTACGCGCTGATCGAGCATCAAAGCTCACCCGATAAGCATATGGCCTTTCGGTTAATGCGCTATGCCATCGCTGCGATGCAGCGTCATCTGGATGCGGGCAACGACCAGCTTCCTCTGGTCATCCCCATCCTGTTCTATCATGGAATGGTCACGCCATACCCTTATCCCATGTGCTGGCTGCACGCGTTCAGCGAACCCAAACTTGCCGGACAACTGTATGGCGGCAACTTTCCGTTGATTGATGTGACCGTTATCCCCGATGACGAAATCATGACACACAGGCATATCGCCGTGTTGGAGCTGTTGCAGAAGCACATCCGCCGACGAGACGTGTCCGAACTGTTGAAACCCATGGTGACTCAGATCTCAAAAGGTTACATGACCAAAGATCAGCTCATTTCTGTGATACATTACATACTACAGAATGGTGAAACGGCCGAGCCGGAAAGGTTTATCCTAGATCTGGTCCACTACCTGCCACAGTACGAGGAGGAACTTATGACGATTGCACAGAAATTGGAACAAAATGGCGAAGCTAGAGGCGAAAAGAAAGCAACCCTTAAAATTGCCCGCTCCTTACTGGCTAAAGGTGTTGATCGTATTACGGTAATGGAATCAACGGGCCTGAGTGATAAAGATTTGGCCCAAATTTGCCATTGATACACCCGCTAAATTCATTCTTCTAACAGTCGATGTGGCCCTAAACATCGTCTATTTACGCTATTCCTCACACCTTTCTCCTTGCTGACTTATCATTTATCTCCTTTCTTTTTCTGTAAGTTATCATTTTGATAAATAGATTCTTTTTATCAAAAAAGGTTTATCCTAAAGTGGCTGTGAGTAATTGCTCACACTGATACCCCTGACTATCATCGCCCGATGAAAACGACCCCGACACCCCATGATGCTATTTTTAAACAATTTCTAACCCATCAACAGACTGCCCGTGACTTTTTGGAGATCCATTTACCGTCTGAATTCCGAAAAATTTGTGACCTCAATACCCTGCAACTGGAATCCGGTAGTTTTATCGAGAATGACCTGCGGGCTTACTATTCTGACGTACTTTACTCGCTAAAAACGCAGACCCATGATGGGTATGTTTACGCGCTGATCGAGCATCAAAGCTCACCCGATAAGCATATGGCCTTTCGGTTAATGCGCTATGCCATCGCCGCAATGCAGCGTCATCTCGATGCGGGCAACGACCAGCTTCCTCTGGTCATCCCCATCCTGTTCTATCATGGGATGGTCACGCCATACCCTTACCCCATGTGCTGGCTGCACGCATTCAGTGAACCCAAACTTGCCGGACAACTGTATGGCGGCAACTTTCCGTTGATTGATGTGACCGTTATCCCCGATGACGAAATCATGACACACAAGCATATCGCCGTGTTGGAGCTGTTGCAGAAGCACATCCGCCGACGAGACGTGTCCGAACTGCTGAAACCGATGGTGACTCAGATCTCGAAAGGTTACATGACCAAAGTTCAGCTCATTTCTGTGATACATTACATACTACAGAATGGTGAAACGGCCGAGCCGGAAAGGTTTATCCTAGATCTGGTCCACTACCTGCCACAGTACGAGGAGGAACTTATGACGATTGCACAGAAACTGGAACAAAATGGCGAGAAGAAAGCTACCCTTAAAATTGCCTGTACTATGCTAACCAATGGTCTTGACCGTGCCACTGTAATGAAAATGACGGGTCTAAGTGAAAAAGAACTGACTCAAATCCAGCATTAATCAATCAGCTAGGTCCATAATTTTAACACCGGAAAGGTTTATCCTAGATCTGGTCCACCACCTGCCACAGTACGAGGAGGAACTCATGACAATTGCTCAAAAACTGGAACAAAATGGCCTCCAAAAAGGTATTCAAAAAGGAATACTGATCGGCGAGGCTAATGGGCTTAAGAAAGCGGCTCTTAAAATTGCCTGTACTATGCTAGCCAATGGTCTTGACCGTGCCACTGTAATGAAAATGACGGGCCTGAGCGACAAAGATTTGGCCCAAATTTGCCATTGAAACACCCGCTAAATTCATTCTTCTAACACTCGATGCGCCCTTACCGACATGAAAGCACTCCTCAGTGCGCAGTCTGTTACTGGCGTGTGTCCGCGTATTTTCGGCGTACCGTTGGATAATTTGGTGGTATCTACTGCATTGGCAACGACTTGCCAGCAATGAGCAAAAACGGCTCAATGAGCCGTTGATTGAAGTCTTTTGGGACTGCGGTAAAGGTGATGAGTCATCCGCTGCCAATGGTTTTTTGTACCTGATCTTATTAAGGCATACAGATAACGGCGCTCACGAGTGCTGCTCCCGCCATGATATTGCTTGCAAGAAGAACACTCACGACGTCCTCGCCATAGAGAGGGAAGCTATTGATAGATTCAATTAACTGGTTCTCTTTCCCTGCTGAAGGATCAGTCACCGTCTGAGGCACTATTTCGCCTTCAGAAGGATCAGTCACCGTCTGAGGCACTATTTCGCCTTCAGAAGGATTAGTCACAACCTTAGGCACTATTTCGCCTTCAGGAGGATTAGTCACAACCTGAGGCGCTACTTCGCCTTCAGGAGGATTAGTGACAACCTGAGGTGCGACTTCGCCTTCAGGAGGATTAGTCACAACCTGAGGCACCACTTCGCTTTCAGTCTTATTGAGGCCAACTGCTGGGTCATCATTAGGGAGGTCGATAGTCGTGCCATCTGCATCCAATTTGCTCTCTACACTCCCCAATATATTTCCTGTCATATCGGACTCAGTATATTTGATCGTGTAACCACTAATGTTACCTGCGCTATATTCCGCCTCAACATAGATTTTCATCTTATTAGTGCTACCGACTTTCATCTCTTCGATAGAATAGGAGTGAAAAGTCCCATCGCTATTTTCTTGATAACTCCCCGGCAACTGACCGATAACCGATTTATCATTCCCTCTGATTTTATTTAGATCAGAAAGAATACGTTCTAATTGCCCTTCATTCATTTTTATAGCAGGAATTTCAATGGGTAATGTTATTGAACCTATATCAGGATTAACATTCTCAACGTGATCATTTATTATGTTCATAAATAGCCTCCATCGTTAATCATCAGTTTTACTGCTCGATTTTTACTGCTCGCGTGAGCACTGAAATGAATAACACAAAGCCGTTATTACTCAATAAACAGCAATAAAGTAAAATGAAAATAAGATTATTCAGGTGATGAGGAGGATTGATGGAGTGGCTGCCGAACAAAGTGGCTAGAGCCGCTATCAATAATACGATAGCGGCTCAAATATGAGGGCGTTACTTAGCCTGCAAGGAAAAACTTAAATGCTGGGTTGTTGGTTTCATCGTGGCAATCGTAGCCCAGCGCGGTCAGATGCTGTTCAAATTCCGGCTCGGTGGCCGATAACTCAAACCCTGCCAAAACTCGGCCAAAATCAGTGCCGTGGCTACGGTAGTGGAACAGCGAAATATTCCAGTGTGTGCCTAAGGTATGCAGGAACTTCAGCAATGCGCCCGGTGACTCTGGGAATTCAAAACTGTAGAGGCGCTCACGTAGCGGTTTCGACGGACGTCCCCCCACCATATAACGCACATGGAGTTTAGCCATTTCGTCATCGGAGAGATCCACCACCTGATAGCCTTTCTCCTGTAGCTCGGACAAGATCTCAGCCCGCTCAGCATAACCGCGCGTCAAACGTACCCCGACAAAAATACAGGCGTTTTTCTCATCGGCATAGCGGTAGTTAAACTCCGTCACGGAACGGCCGCCTAGCAGCTCGCAGAAACGCAAGAAGCTGCCTTTTTGCTCAGGAATAGTGACCGCCAACAGAGCTTCGCGCTGCTCGCCCAGCTCACAACGCTCTGATACATAACGTAAACCATGAAAGTTGACGTTAGCACCAGAGAGCACATGGGCCAGTCGTTCACCCTGAATATTATGCTGCTGCACATATTTTTTTAGCCCTGCCAGCGCTAAAGCGCCTGAAGGTTCAGCAATCGCGCGCACATCTTCAAATAGGTCTTTGACTGCCGCGCAGATGGCATCACTGTCAACAGTGATCACCTCGTCCAGATACTCTTGGCACAGGCGGAAAGGCTCATCGCCAATGCGTTTCACCGCCACGCCCTCGGCAAACAGGCCGACACGGGCCAGATCCACCGGCTGGCCCGCATCCAACGCCGCACGTAAACAGGCCGAATCTTCCGCCTCAACCCCGATCACTTTAATCTGCGGCATCAATTGCTTGATCAGCACCGCTACCCCCGCCACCAGCCCGCCGCCGCCGACCGGCACAAATATCCGGTCCAGATGCGCGTCTTGCTGGAGCAGTTCCATTGCCAATGTTCCCTGCCCGGCAATCACTGCGGGGTGGTCAAAAGGGGGAACGAAGGTATAACCCTGCTGCTGGGAGAGTGCGATAGCTTTGCCTTTGGCTTCATCGAAATTGGCACCAAACAGCAGCACCTCGCCACCAAAACCCCGCACGGCATCCACTTTGATGTCAGCGGTGGCCACGGGCATCACAATCAGCGCTTTAATCCCCAGTTTACTGGCCGACAGCGCCACGCCTTGTGCATGGTTGCCCGCAGACGCGGTGATCACGCCACAGGCTTTCTGCTCTTCTGTCAGACCCGCCAGCATGGCGTAAGCCCCACGCAGTTTAAAGCTGTGTACCGGTTGCCGATCTTCTCGCTTCACCAAAATCGTGTTACCCAAACGGGCAGAGATTTTTTCCATCACTTGCAGCGGGGTGACTTGCGCCACCTCATACACTGGCGCGCGGAGTATCGCACGCAGGTATTCTGCCCCACAGGGGGCAGCGGATAAGGGTTGTGATACCGCCATGGAGATTAGCCTCCCAGCTTACTTTTGTCGCGCACCGCACCTTTGTCAGCGCTGGTTGCCAATAGGGCATAAGCGCGCAGTGCATAAGAGACCTGACGTTCGCGGGCTTTCGGCGACCAGGCAGCAGCGCCACGGGCCTCTTCCGTTTCACGACGGGCAGCCAGTTCAGACTCACTCACATCCAATACGATGCCACGATTCGGAATATCGATATTGATGAAATCGCCATCCTGTACCAAACCAATCAAGCCACCACTGGCAGCTTCTGGCGAGACATGACCAATCGACAAGCCCGAGGTGCCGCCGGAGAAACGGCCATCCGTCAACAAGGCGCAGCTCTTGCCCAATCCCATGGATTTCAGGTAGGTGGTCGGGTAGAGCATCTCCTGCATCCCCGGCCCGCCTTTCGGCCCTTCGTAGCGGATAACCACTACGTCACCGGCCACCACTTTGCCGCCAAGAATCGCGGCGACCGCATCATCCTGACTCTCATAAACTTTGGCCGGGCCACGGAAGATCAGACTCTCTTTATCCACGCCCGCCGTTTTTACGATACTGCCATTCTCGGCGATATTGCCGTATAACACCGCCAAACCGCCGTCTTGGCTGTAGGCGTGTTCACGGGTGCGGATACAACCCTCTTCGCGATCAGTATCCAGTGACGGGAAACGGCAATCTTGCGAGAACGCTTTGGTGGTGCGAATACCGGCCGGACCTGCGGCGTACATCTGCTTCACGCCCTCATCTTGGGTCAGCATCACGTCATAGGCTGACAACGTTTGGGTCAGATTCAGCCCCAAGACGTTTTTTACTTCGCGATTCAGCAGGTTAGCACGGTCCAACTCACCTAAAATACCCATCACCCCACCCGCGCGGTGTACATCTTCCATATGATATTTTTGTGTGCTCGGCGCGACTTTGCACAAATGCGGCACTTGGCGAGATAGACGGTCAATATCGCTAATATCGAAATCAACATCCCCTTCCTGCGCCGCCGCCAGCAAGTGCAGTACGGTGTTGGTCGAGCCGCCCATCGCGATATCCAGCGTCATGGCGTTTTCAAATGCCGCTTTGTTGGCGATGCTGCGCGGCAAGGCCGTGACATCATCCTGCTCGTAATAGCGTTTGGTCAGCTCAACGATATGCTTACCGGCATCAAGGAACAGCTGTTTGCGGTCAGCATGAGTCGCCAGCAGAGAACCATTGCCCGGCAAGGCCAAGCCCAGCGCCTCATTCAGGCAGTTCATCGAGTTGGCGGTAAACATCCCTGAGCAGGAGCCGCAGGTTGGGCACGCTGAGCGCTCAATTTGCTCACTGTCGGCATCGCTGACATTGGGGTTGGCCCCCTGAATCATGGCATCCACCAGATCCAGTTTGATGATTTTATCGGACAGCTTGGTTTTACCCGCTTCCATCGGGCCACCGGAGACAAAGATCACCGGAATATTCAGTCGCAGAGAGGCCATCAGCATCCCTGGGGTAATTTTGTCGCAGTTAGAGATACAGACCATGGCATCCGCGCAGTGGGCGTTCACCATGTACTCAACCGAGTCGGCAATCAATTCGCGCGAAGGCAGAGAGTAGAGCATACCGCCGTGCCCCATAGCGATACCATCATCCACCGCAATGGTGTTGAACTCTTTCGCCACACCACCCGAGGCTTCAATTTGCTCCGCGACCAGTTTGCCTAAGTCGCGCAAATGAACGTGGCCCGGTACAAACTGGGTAAATGAGTTAACCACGGCAATAATCGGTTTGCCGAAGTCATCATCGGTCATACCGGTAGCGCGCCACAGTGCGCGGGCGCCGGCCATATTGCGGCCATGAGTGGTGGTATGGGAACGGTACTTAGGCATTGTCTCTTCACTCCAGATTTTTGTATTGCAAATCAATTTGTTGTTGCGGATATAATCTGTTGCAGGTGGCGAACGAACCACCTGCTGATCCTGTCTGTCAGTTTCTATTTATTATTGATTGATCGGGTCCAACCAGCCCCACTTGTCTTCGGTTTCACCGGTGAACAGGCCGAAGAAGGCTTGCTGAATTTTGGCCGTAATCGGGCCACGTTTACCAATGCCGACCTGAATGCCATCAACACTGCGCACTGGCGTGATCTCTGCCGCAGTCCCAGACATAAACACTTCATCCGCCAGATAGAGCGACTCACGCGACAGCACTTGCTCACGCACTTCCAGCCCCATATCTTTCGCCAGTTTGATAATGGCGTCGCGGGTAATACCCGGCAGCGCGGAAGAGGTAAATGGCGGCGTGAACAGGATGCCATCTTTCACTTCAAACAGGTTCTCGCCGGCACCTTCAGACAGGAAGCCGTGGATATCCAGCGCAATCCCTTCCTGATAGCCATGGCGGCGTGCTTCACTGCCCACCAGCAAGGAAGAGAGATAGTTGCCCCCAGCTTTAGCCGCTGTTGGGATGGTGTTAGGAGCAACACGGTTCCATGAGGAGACCATCGCATCAATACCTTGCTCCAGCGCTTCTGGGCCAAGGTACGCACCCCAAGGGAAGGCCGCGATAATCACATCTGTCTTATAGCCATCTGGCGGGTTCACACCCATGCCAACATCACCGATAAACACTAATGGGCGGATATAGGCGCTGGTCAGCTTATTGGTCCGCAGTGTCTCGCGACAAGCTTCCATCAACTCATCAACCGACTGAGATACTGGCATACGGTAAATTTTGGCCGAGTCATGCAAACGCTGCATGTGTTCGCGGTGACGGAAGACCACTGGCCCTTTATGGGAGTCGTAGCAACGAACACCTTCGAAGACTGACGTGCCGTAGTGTAACGCGTGAGACATTACGTGAACTTTGGCCTCTGCCCACGGAACCATTTCACCGTTAAACCAAATAAAATCAGCTTTCTTCGTCATTCTTTTCTTTCCTTGTGGCGCATCAGGCGCGTATCTGTAATGAATTAGGTTGTAGGATCTCGACGCAGGCGACATCCATAAGCTTACTCAGCTGAGAAGACAGTAAATCGACAGGGCGTTGGCTGGCAACGGTCAATTCAATATTAATATTCTCAGCATTAATCATTGGTGACATATTCATAGCACAAACCTGAAAGCCACGGTGCCGCACCACCCGCAATACGCGCTCTAACATCTCAGGGCGGAAGCGGGCTTGAATAGAGAGTTGATGTTGTATCATGAGACTTTCTCCAGCATGGTTTCATTACCTGCACCTGGCGGCACTAACGGCCAAACGTTTTCGAGTTCGTCGATAGAAACATGAAGCAAATAAGGGCCTTCGCTGTTAAACAGCGCATCCAGTGCGGCATCGACTTGGTCTTTTCGAGTGATACGTTGGCCGGGGATATTGAAAGCACTGGCCAGAGTGATAAAGTCGGGGTTATCAGAAAGATTGGTTTCGCTATAACGGCCATCAAAAAAGAGCTGCTGCCACTGTCGAACCATGCCCAATCGCTGGTTATCCAACAGCACGATCTTCAGCGGTAACTGTTTTCGTTTTATCGTGCCCAGCTCCTGCACATTCATCATAAACGAGCCATCACCAGAGACACAGATAACCATGTCATCAGGGCGGGCCATTTGTGCCCCCACTGCGGCTGGCACGCCGAAACCCATGGTGCCCAAGCCGCTGGAGGTGATGAAATTCTCAGGGCGGGTAAAGCTCATATGTTGCGCCGTCCACATCTGATGCTGGCCCACATCTGTGGTCACCACGGTTTGCGGCGCTTTACGCTCAGAGATCTGCTTCAGTAACAACGGGGCATAAATCGCCTGCCCAGGGTGGTCGTAACGCCAGCTATACCGCTGTTTTAACGCCATAACCTCATCGCGCCACGGTTGGATATTCAGCGGCTGCTGTAAGGCGGGTAACAATACGTTCAAATTACCCTGCAAGGCCACGTGCACCTGACGTAATTTACCCAGTTCCGCCGGGTCGATATCCATATGGATAACTTTTGCTTTCGGGGCGAATGTATTCAGCTTGCCGGTTACGCGGTCATCAAAACGTGCGCCCACCGCGATCAATAAATCACAATCCTGTACCGCAAAGTTCGCCGCTTTGGTGCCATGCATCCCCAACATCCCCAGATAGCAAGGGTGCTCAGTATCCGGTGCGCCCAAGCCTTTCAGGGTCGCCACCGCAGGCATACCTGTGGCCTCAATAAAATCACGCAGCGCGGGAACCGCTTGCGCCATACCGACGCCACCGCCGACATACAGCATCGGTTTTTTCGCGGTCGCCAGCATATCCCAAGCTTGTTGCAACTCAGCGGCTGAATCAACCAAGTGCTCTTCAACCGGCATCAGGTGCGGGGTCAACTCTCCCACTGCCAACTGAATATCTTTCGGAATATCAATTAAAACCGGCCCGGGGCGGCCACTGGTGGCGATGGCAAAGGCTTCAGCCATAATACCCGGCAGCGCATCCAGTGATTCAACGAGGAAACTGTGTTTGGTGCAGGCCAGTGACAAGCCCAGTACGTCGATCTCCTGAAAAGCATCAGTGCCGATCAGCGCGGAACCCACTTGACCGGTGATCGCGATGACAGGAACAGAGTCCAGCAAGGCATCAGCCAAACCGGTGATCAGATTAGTGGCCCCCGGACCGGAAGTGGCGATACACACCCCGACTTTGCCGGTAGCACGTGCATAACCAATCGCGGCAATCGCTGCGCCCTGCTCATGGCGGCAGAGCAGATGCTCGACACCCCCATCATACAGTGCGTCGTACACTGGCATAATCGCCCCACCCGGGTAGCCGAATACCGTATCAACACCCTGTGCACGCAACGCTTGAACCACCCACTGAGCACCATTCATAGTTATTTCCCCGACCTTTTGCGGGAGGCACAGGATTTTATTCTGTTGTGCATTTTATGTTCCTCGCGTCTTTAACGGACCAATAAAAAAACCCCCGGACCTTTCGGTGCGGGGGTTCTCTTGAGATTAAGGCTTGATTTTTATGCCTTTCTTCGTCCAAGTGCAGCCCCGCACGGTGGGATAATAATCACCACCACGCTAATTAGGACTAGGTTAATCACTTGGACAATCGCTTTCATAATTAGGTTGTTCATCTGTCTAGTGTCGAACGAATACCTACAGAGTTATCACAGTTATTGGTTATCTGACAATATTTATTTAATTTATTATTTTGTGAGCCTACACACGAAACGCCACAAACATATTATTTATCAATCAGTAAAACCCTCATCGGCGAGCGGGTCTTTTTTTGCAGGCCGGGCCGCAATTTTTACTTTTAGTGCAGCCATTGCACCGAAACTTTTCGCGATATTTCGCAACTCCGCTCTTTTCCTGTGTACAGAAAAAAAACTTGAGGCACTCTCTGGCTGGCGGCAATGACAGCAAAGGAGTGCATTATGTCACTGGCAACAATTCACACTCGCGCCACTCTGGGTATCCAAGCCCCCAATGTCACGGTAGAAGTCCACATCAGTAATGGGCTACCCGGACTCGTCTTGGTTGGCTTACCAGAGACCACAGTAAAAGAGGCACGGGATAGGGTTCGGAGCGCATTAATCAACAGCGGTTTTAGTTTTCCCGCTAAACGGATCACCGTCAGTCTGGCTCCGGCAGACTTACCCAAAGAGGGCGGTCGTTATGATCTGCCGATTGCATTAGCGATACTGGCGGCGTCAGAACAGATTCCTGCGGATAAGTTAACGCAGTATGAGTTCTTGGGTGAACTCGCCCTGTCAGGGGCGCTAAGGCGGGTTAGCGGCGCAATTCCGGCCGCACTTGCCAGCCGGGCGGCCCAGCGGCAACTTATCCTCCCGACCGCCAACCATCTTGAGATAGGCTTGATCCCGCAAGGTAACAGTTGGGTCGCCGATCACTTATTAGCGGTGTGTGGCTTTTTGCAGGGTGAAAACAGCCTCGCTCAGGGCCAGCCCCTTGAGTCGGCCCCCTCTTGGGATAGCGACCTCGATCTGCAAGATATCATCGGCCAGTCACAGGCTAAACGCGCCTTGGAAATTGCCGCCGCGGGCGGCCATAACCTGTTGCTGCTCGGGCCACCGGGGACCGGCAAAACCATGCTAGCTAATCGGTTAACCGGATTACTGCCGCCGCTCACCGATCAAGAGGCACTGGAGGCCGCCGCCATCAACGGCCTGCTGCACAGTAACGAACTGCCTGCCCAGTGGCGCTGCCGCGCTTTTCGCGCACCGCATCACAGCGCATCCATGGCGGCACTGATTGGCGGCGGCTCCATCCCCCGCCCCGGTGAGATATCACTGGCCCACAACGGGGTGCTGTTTCTGGATGAACTGCCGGAGTTTGAGCGTCGGGTACTGGATTCTCTGCGCGAGCCGCTGGAGTCAGGCGAAATAATTATCTCCCGCGCAGCAGCCAAAGTGTGCTTCCCGGCAAAAGTGCAACTGATCGCCGCGATGAATCCTAGCCCCAGTGGCCATTATCAGGGTATTCATAACCGGACACCGCCACAGCAAATTCTGCGCTATTTAGCAAAACTGTCTGGCCCGTTTCTGGACCGATTTGATCTCTCGATAGAAGTGCCACTGCTCCCCGCAGGTATGCTCGGCACACAGAAAAATCAGGGGGAGCGCAGTGAAACCGTCAGGCGGCGGGTATTACAGGCGAGACAGAGGCAACTGGATAGAGCGGGAAAGATAAATACCCAACTGAGTAGCCAAGAAGTGGCCGAACATTGCTATTTAGCACCAGAGAACGCCGCCTTTCTGGAGCAAGTTCTGCTGACATTGGGGTTGTCGGTGCGCGCTTGGCACCATATTTTGAAAGTCGCCCGCACGATCGCGGATCTGGCTCAGGAAGAGAGCATCCAAAAAAGTCATCTTTCAGAAGCTTTAAGCTATCGTTGCATGGATCGATTGCTGTTACAGCTACATAAGAGCCTAATGTGAAATAGGGAGCAAAGCCCCCTATTATCAAGTGTCGCAGCTAACAACCTTGCGGCGTCAAGGCCGAAGGGAATACCCAAAGCCATTGGCGTCACAATTAGTCGTCGCTATCGGTATAATCTTCCACCGCATCCATCTGCGGCTTACCGCCGGACAGCGTATGGAAACGTTTAGGACGACGAGTTCGGGTCACATATTTTGACCAGACTTTCTCCTCGGCACTGACCGGTTCACGTTCGCCACGACAAACAGCCACAAACTGCTGCTCTTCTTCTGTTGCAGGCTCGCGCTTGCCAAGGTCGAGTTCGTTGAAAGCGTAGCCAAAGCGCTCTAGTAATTGCGCCTCTTTAATGGTGAAATCGCCGTGACGCGAGAACCCGCGAGGATAATGTTTATTATCAAAAAAACGATTGGTCGTGATGAAGCTATCCGCCATCTGACACGCTCCTAATTCTCTCATGGTCGTGCTGTTTATGGCGCGGAGTATTAGATAGGCTTGACATCGTGTAAAACAAAACATTTAAATCTTAACGATAAAAAAAATTGGAGATGGGTGTGGATACTGAATTACTGAAAACCTTTTTGGAAGTCAGTAGAACTCGCCACTTTGGTCGCGCGGCTGAATCTTTGTACTTAACGCAGTCGGCGGTGAGTTTTCGTATCCGTCAGTTGGAAAATCAATTAGGTGCAAATTTATTCACTCGTCACCGCAATAATATTCGTCTAACACCCGCAGGTGAGCGGCTGGTTCCCTATGCTGAAACATTGATGAGCACTTGGCAGTTGGCTAAAAAAGAGGTTGCCCACTCGCTGCAACATACTGAATTGTCTATTGGTGCAACCGCGTCCCTGTGGGAGGCTTACCTCACCCCATGGTTGCAACAATTATACAAACAACGAGGCTCATTGCGCCTTGAGGCACGTATTGCCCTGCGACAATCGCTGGTGAAACAGCTGCACGAACGGCAACTGGATTTGCTGATTACCACCGAGCCACCGAAGATGGACGAGTTAGCCAGCCAGTTGTTAGGGCATTTTTCGCTGCGGCTTTTCTCGGCAATGGCCCTTGATTCGTCGAAAGAAACTGACGTCGAGAATGAGCATGAAAATGCAAACGAAGTGCCCTACATCAAACTTGAGTGGGGGGCTGATTTTCATCTGCAAGAGAACCGACTGCTGGATAGCGAGCAGATGCCGGTATTAACCACCACCTCAGCCCATTTGACCCGGCAGCTATTGGAAACCACTGGGGGCTGCGCATTCCTGCCGGAACATTGGCAAAAAGAGTACCCTCAGTTGGTGATTAGCACTGATATACCCGCGATCGTGCGGCCACTGTATGCCGTTTGGTTGCAAAACAGTGACCAGCAACCCTTGATCCGACAACTGTTAAAAACCCCGATGAATAACGCCACCCAGAGCGCTATACCGGATTAAGAGGTGGTGACTGAGGGCGAGCCCGGCGATTCAAATAAAAGGCACTCATCATCTTCTGAATCGCAATAAAGCTAAACAGCAGAATTCCGATAACTATCTTGGTCCACCATGAGCTGAGCGTACCATCGAATGTGATGTAACTCTGTATCAGCCCCTGAATCAACACCCCAAACAGAGTCCCGAAGACAGTTCCGATACCGCCAGTGAGTAGTGTGCCGCCGATAACGACAGCCGCAATCGCATCTAACTCGACACCACTGGCCGCCAACGCATAACCCGCAGAGGTGTAGAGTGAGAAGACAATACCCGACAGCGCCGCGAGTGTGCTCGATAACATGTAGATTTTAATGGTGGTTTTTCTAACAGGAACGCCCATCAACGCAGCAGAAACACTGTTGCCTCCGATGGCATAGACGTTATGACCGAAACGGGTACGGTGGGCCAGCAGTACACCAAACACCACCACCATCAGCATGATGAAGGCAAGTAGCGTAAATCGCCCCCCGCCGGGGACTTTCCAGGCATAATTGGCTAGCGTGGCATAAATAGGGTGGTCGATGGGAATGGACTCTTCAGAGACGATAAAACTCATGCCCCGCACAAAGAACATCCCGGCCAGAGTGATGATGAACGCCGGGAGTTTCAGGGAATCAATAATCCATCCCATTAATGCACCAAACATCGCCCCCATAAATAAGACTATGGCAAAGGCGTAGACTGGATGAATCCCATAAGTGCCGATTAATTTCGCCAGCAGTACGCCCGTAAAAGCAATGACTGAGCCGACAGAGAGGTCGATCCCACCCGAGAGAATGACGAAAGTCATGCCCACGGCAACAATGCCTAGAAAGGCATTATCCGTCAGTAAATCACACCATACGCGAGTGGATGAAAAGCTAGGGAACTGGCTGAGACAAAAAGCATATCCCAGAATAAAAACGGCGATAGTAATCAGCAAAGGAATATTACGCTTTAACATTATTTTCGCCTCTGGAAGATATGGCTCAATGAGATCATCGGTGACTGCACCACCAAGACGGCTAAGACCACCACGGCTTTAAGCACCAGATTAAATTCCGGCTGATAACCTGAGAGTAAGATCCCAGTATTCATCCCTTGGATAATCAAAGCGCCGATCACTGAGAGCAGAAGATTAAAACGCCCCCCCATCAAGGATGCACCCCCAATCACCACCGCCAGAATCGCATCCAACTCCAGCCATAAACCGGCGTTGTTTGCATCCGCACCACGGATATCTGCGGTCACAATAATGCCCGCGACGGCGGCACAGATACCACAAATCACATAGACCGCAATCAGTACTAATCGCGTGCTCACCCCCGCATTGCGCGCTGAACGTAAGTTAATACCCACTGACTCAATAAATAACCCCAGTGCTGTTTTGCGGGTCAATAACCACACAATAATCAGCATACTCAATGCGATGACGATCGACATCGGCAAGTACATCAGCGTACTGCTGCCTAACTCCGCCAGCCCCCCACTATCAAAGGTAACAATTTGCCCTTCCGTAATAAGCTGGGCAATGCCTCGCCCAGCCACCATTAACATCAACGTGGCAACAATGGGCTGGATTTGTAATACCGCGACCAAGAAGCCGTTCCATAATCCGCATAACGCACCCACCGCGAGCGCAGCGGCTAATACCGTCGGTAAAGGGTGCCCGGCACTGGTTAATGTCGCCGCTGTTGCTCCGGCGATGGCCATCACCGCCCCGACCGACAGATCAATGCCGCCAGTGGCAATCACTAAGGTCATTCCCAGAGCCAATAATGCGACAGGCGCACCTCGGTTTAAAATATCAATGACACTGCCAAACAGTCGTCCATCCTGAATATGAATCGAGAAAAAGTGTGGGGCGACCAAACTATCAATGAATAAAATGACCGCCAGAGCCCCAAATTGAGTGGCCCCTTTCGGTAAGACCCAGTTAACTTTGCGCGGTCGCTGCGGCATTGATAGGCTCCTATTGACCATGAGGTAACTCCTTATTACTCCGCAATCGCCTGCATAATGGCAGGAACGGAAATCTCACCGTGCTCAAGTTGTGCAATATGCCGACGATCACGCAGCACAATGACGCGATCGGCATAGCCAGCCAACTCTTCTAATTCGGATGAGATAATTAACAGTGCCAAACCTTCGTCGCACAGTTTCTCAATCAATCGAATAATCTCAGCATGCGCCCCCACGTCAATTCCGCGCGTTGGCTCATCCAAAATTAAAAATCGTGGTTTTGTGGCCAGCCAGCGGGCGAGTAGCACCTTTTGCTGGTTTCCACCGGAGAGATACTGAATTTGCTGTTCGGGGCCGGGGGTACGAATACCCAGTTGCTGAATAAACGCTTCCGCGATTTGAGTTTGTTCGCGCATCGGGAGGGGGCGGAGCCAGCCGCGTTGTGCTTGTAAGGCCAGAATAATATTTTCGCGCACCGTTGCCGCACCGACGATACCATCCGTTTTGCGATCTTCGGGGCAATAGCCAAAACCGAGTTTTGATGCTTTACGGGGGGTTCTGATTTTGACGGGCTTACCCTGAATTTTGGCTTCGCCGGTATCCGGGGTGGTGACACCAAAAATTAACTGTGCGGTTTCGGTGCGCCCTGAGCCTAGCAGTCCCGCCAGTCCGACAATTTCACCGGGAGAAACCGATAAATCAAAACTCTCGACAACACCCCGCCGACCATAGTTTTTAAACTCAACCAGTGGGTGACTTGCCGCAATATTATGTTCACCGCGCTTCAGTAATTGCTCATCAAAACTGTGGCCCAACATCATCTGTACCAACTCAATGCGGGGGAGTTCTGCGGTGGTTTTTGTGCCGACGAGTTTGCCATTACGAAAAACAGTAATGCGATCACTGATCCGATAGACCTGATCGAGGAAGTGAGTCACAAATACCATGCCGATACCTTGGTCTCGTAACTGGCGTAAAATATCCAGTAGCATACTGACTTCTTTGGCATCCAGACTGGCGGTCGGCTCATCCAAAATCAGCACTTTTGCTGAGAGATCGACGGCTCGGGCAATCGCGACAATTTGTTGTATCGCAATAGAAAAGTTTGCTAAGGGATGCTGCACATCTAATACTAAGCCATAACCCGTCAGTAGTTTTTCCGCTTGCTGGTTCATCGTCCGGTGATCAATCATTCCCCAGCGTAATGGCTCACGACCAATAAAGAGATTTGCTGCAACCGATATGTTAGGCAGTAAATTCACCTCTTGATAAACAGTACCGATACCCATTTTTTGAGCATCAGCTGTATCAATCGGACAAATAGCCTTGCCGTCCAAATAAACTTCACCGGCGCTGCGTTTATAGACCCCGGTTAATGCTTTGATTAATGTCGATTTCCCTGCGCCATTCTCTCCCAGCAAAGCGACGACCTCACCGCGATGCAGAGAAAAATCCACAGAATCCAATGCCTTAACACCCGGAAATTCAACTGACAAGCCACGGACTTCTAGCAGTGTTTCCATCAGATGTACCTATGCTCAAAAACGACTCAGATATTGCCCAAATACAGGTGACGAAAGTAGGCGGAGCAAGCCCCGCCTTTTGAATCAATAACCTAGGCTTTTCTTGGACTCATATTCCTGTTTAGCCGTATCTGGCTGTAACAGGCGGGATTCTGTCTGGATAAATTTAGGTGGTTGAGTGCCGTCTTTTTTCAGCGCAATTAAGGCGTCGAAAGCCGGGCCAGCCATATTGGGGGTTAACTCAACGGTAGCGTTTGCTTCACCACTACTCATTGCTTTGAATATGTCAGGAACGCCGTCGATAGAGACGATTTTAATTTCTGTGCCGGGTTTCAGACCCGCTTCTTTAATGGCTTGAATGGCACCAATCGCCATGTCATCGTTATGTGCATAAACGGCGCAGATATTCTTGCCATTTTGTTCAGCCTTAATGAAGCTCTCCATAACTTCTTTACCTTTACTACGCGTGAAATCCCCTGATTGAGAACGGATAATTTTCACGTTAGGTGCCGAAGCTATTCCATCAGCGAAGCCTTTTTTGCGGTTAATTGCCACACTGGAACCGACGGTGCCTTGCAGCTCAACGACGTTACACGGTTTTCCTGCCACATCTTTCAGGAGCCATTCCCCCGCAACCTTGCCTTCATAAACACTATCTGAAGCCACCGCTGCGGTGTATAGAGAAGGGTCATTCACTTCAATCATACGATCGAGCAGGAATACCGGAATTTTAGCTTCTTTCGCTTCCTGTAAAACTGGCGTCCAACCCGTTGCAACCACTGGCGCGATAAAAATGGCATCAACACCCTGAGCGATAAACGATCTCACTGCTTTTATTTGGTTTTCTTGTTTTTGTTGAGCATCCGCTATTTTTAAGGTTATCCCGCGCTTTTCCGCTTCTTGTTTAGAAACCTTTGTTTCCGCAGAGCGCCAACCGGATTCTGAACCAATTTGAGAGAAACCCACGACTAACGGAGCCGCCTGAACTGCACTACACATTGCTGCTGTTACAGCTGCTGCTAACAGTAAACGCCTGTACATATTTATCTCCTCACTTGCCATCGTCGGGCCGTTGATTCACTACCATTCTCAGGAACAGTTAAGATCATCATTCAGGTTATTCACTGCCCTGAAGTTCGGCCAATTTGCAGATAATGTCGTTCGAAAAACAGATGATGTTTTTTAAGGTGAGCTTCCTGATAGCTAAAATGTTAATTAGTTTTAGTACATTTTGTAAAAGTAATAATGAGCAACGTCACACCACAGAATAACAATCATTTTGTACATAAATTCAGCTAAATAGGTATGCATTGGGAACGTTACCTTTTGCAATTTCGTGAGGGCTAAAAAAGAAATGGGGTCAATAAGAGGAATATTTGTACAGAAGATATTGGTTGGATTAACAGAGTAACGGAGGAGATTAGACAAAAAGAGAAGAATGGATGCTATTGCAGTGACGGGGAAATAAGTAAAAACACTGAGAAGGTATGACCAGCGATGAAACAACCGTTTTTGTGTCTATGCCGAAATTGATGTCATTAACTGGTGTCAAAGAGTCTAATTAAGCATCAAAAACAGGTGTAATTTTGGACGAAGAAACTGAAGATTCATGTTTCTAGCCGTTAATTTGGAACAGGCGATGGTGAAATACTGCATATTGACTCTGATTTTTTAACATAAAAAAACCCCTCGCTTTCGCGAAGGGTTATTTATATGGCAGGGGCGGAGAGACTCGAACTCGCGACACCCGGTTTTGGAGACCGGTGCTCTACCAACTGAGCTACGCCCCTAAATTACGCTTAACATTATGCCTGCTAAGATAAGCAGGCATAATTTAAATAAGTGGCGGAACGGACGGGGCTCGAACCCGCGACCCCCTGCGTGACAGGCAGGTATTCTAACCAACTGAACTACCGCTCCACCGATTCTTTTACGTGTATCTTCCCGATACTTACCCCTAAGGGCCAGCGCTCCGCGCTGTGCAAAACCGCCTTTGGCGATTTTTCAGTTATCAGATGTCACTCTGATAACTCGTGTTTGATGCCTGGCAGTGTCCTACTCTCGCATGGGGAGACCCCACACTACCATCGGCGCTACGGCGTTTCACTTCTGAGTTCGGCATGGGATCAGGTGGGACCACCGCGCTAAGGCCGCCAGGCAAATTCTGTTTCAATTAACTCGCTCACGATAAACTCTCGTCAGCCAGCCAATCCAATCTCGGAACATTCGCTGAAAATCTACTCTCAAATCACCAAAACACCTTTGGTGTTGTAAGGTTAAGCCTCACGGATCATTAGTACTGGTTAGCTCAATGCATCGCTGCACTTACACACCCAGCCTATCAACGTCATAGTCTTTAACGTTCCTTCAGGGGGCTTAAAGCCCCAGGGAAGACTCATCTCGAGGCAAGTTTCCCGCTTAGATGCTTTCAGCGGTTATCTCTTCCGAATTTAGCTACCGGGCAATGCCATTGGCATGACAACCCGAACACCAGTGATTCGTCCACTCCGGTCCTCTCGTACTAGGAGCAGCCCCTCTCAATCTTCCAACGCCCACGGCAGATAGGGACCGAACTGTCTCACGACGTTCTAAACCCAGCTCGCGTACCACTTTAAATGGCGAACAGCCATACCCTTGGGACCTACTTCAGCCCCAGGATGTGATGAGCCGACATCGAGGTGCCAAACACCGCCGTCGATATGAACTCTTGGGCGGTATCAGCCTGTTATCCCCGGAGTACCTTTTATCCGTTGAGCGATGGCCCTTCCATTCAGAACCACCGGATCACTAAGACCTACTTTCGTACCTGCTCGAGCCGTCACTCTCGCAGTCAAGCTAGCTTATGCCTTTGCACTAACCTCACGATGTCCGACCGTGATTAGCTAACCTTCGTGCTCCTCCGTTACTCTTTGGGAGGAGACCGCCCCAGTCAAACTACCCACCAGACACTGTCCTCACCCCAGATTATGGGGCCGAGTTAGAACATCAAACATTAAAGGGTGGTATTTCAAGGTTGGCTCCATGCAGACTGGCGTCCACACTTCGATGCCTCCCACCTATCCTACACATCAAGGCTCAATGTTCAGTGTCAAGCTATAGTAAAGGTTCACGGGGTCTTTCCGTCTTGCCGCGGGTACACTGCATCTTCACAGCGAGTTCAATTTCACTGAGTCTCGGGTGGAGACAGCCTGGCCATCATTACGCCATTCGTGCAGGTCGGAACTTACCCGACAAGGAATTTCGCTACCTTAGGACCGTTATAGTTACGGCCGCCGTTTACTGGGGCTTCGATCAAGAGCTTCGCCTTGCGGCTGACCCCATCAATTAACCTTCCAGCACCGGGCAGGCGTCACACCGTATACGTCCACTTTCGTGTTTGCACAGTGCTGTGTTTTTATTAAACAGTTGCAGCCAGCTGGTATCTGCGACTGGCTTCGGCGCCGAGAGCAAGTCTCTTTACCTAATGCCAGCGTGCCTTCTCCCGAAGTTACGGCACCATTTTGCCTAGTTCCTTCACCCGAGTTCTCTCAAGCGCCTGAGTATTCTCTACCTGACCACCTGTGTCGGTTTGGGGTACGATTCAATGTTACCTGATGCTTAGAGGCTTTTCCTGGAAGCTTGGCATCAACTACTTCTGCACCGTAGTGCATCGTCATCACACCTCAGCGTTGATAAGCAACCGGATTTACCAAGTCGCTCCGCCTACATGCTTAAACCGGGACAACCGTCGCCCGGCTAGCCTAGCCTTCTCCGTCCCCCCTTCGCAGTAACACCAAGTACAGGAATATTAACCTGTTTCCCATCGACTACGCTTTTCAGCCTCGCCTTAGGGGTCGACTCACCCTGCCCCGATTAACGTTGGACAGGAACCCTTGGTCTTCCGGCGTGCGGGTTTTTCACCCGCATTATCGTTACTTATGTCAGCATTCGCACTTCTGATACCTCCAGCAGCCCTCACAGGCCACCTTCAACGGCTTACAGAACGCTCCCCTACCCAACAACGCCTAAGCGTCGCTGCCGCAGCTTCGGTGCATGGTTTAGCCCCGTTACATCTTCCGCGCAGGCCGACTCGACCAGTGAGCTATTACGCTTTCTTTAAATGATGGCTGCTTCTAAGCCAACATCCTGGCTGTCTATGCCTTCCCACATCGTTTCCCACTTAACCATGACTTTGGGACCTTAGCTGGCGGTCTGGGTTGTTTCCCTCTTCACGACGGACGTTAGCACCCGCCGTGTGTCTCCCGTGATAACATTCTTCGGTATTCGGAGTTTGCATCGGTTTGGTAAGTCGGGATGACCCCCTAGCCGAAACAGTGCTCTACCCCCGAAGATGAGTTCACGAGGCGCTACCTAAATAGCTTTCGGGGAGAACCAGCTATCTCCCGGTTTGATTGGCCTTTCACCCCCAGCCACAAGTCATCCGCTAATTTTTCAACATTAGTCGGTTCGGTCCTCCAGTTAGTGTTACCCAACCTTCAACCTGCCCATGGCTAGATCACCGGGTTTCGGGTCTATACCTTGCAACTAGACGCCCAGTTAAGACTCGGTTTCCCTACGGCTCCCCTATTCGGTTAACCTTGCTACAAAATATAAGTCGCTGACCCATTATACAAAAGGTACGCAGTCACACCACGAAGGTGCTCCCACTGCTTGTACGTACACGGTTTCAGGTTCTATTTCACTCCCCTCGCCGGGGTTCTTTTCGCCTTTCCCTCACGGTACTGGTTCACTATCGGTCAGTCAGGAGTATTTAGCCTTGGAGGATGGTCCCCCCATATTCAGACAGGATGTCACGTGTCCCGCCCTACTCATCGAGTTCACAGAAGGTGTATTTTTGTGTACGGGACTATCACCCTGTACCGTGCGACTTTCCAGACGCTTCCACTAACACACAAACTGATTCAGACTCTGGGCTCTTCCCCGTTCGCTCGCCGCTACTGGGGGAATCTCGGTTGATTTCTTTTCCTCGGGGTACTTAGATGTTTCAGTTCCCCCGGTTCGCCTTGCATGGCTATGTATTCACCATGCAATAGTGCAACGAATTGCACTGGGTTTCCCCATTCGGGTATCGTCGGTTGTAACGGTTCATATCACCTTACCGACGCTTATCGCAGATTAGCACGCCCTTCATCGCCTCTGACTGCCTAGGCATCCACCGTGTACGCTTAGTCGCTTAACCTCACAACCCGAAGGTGTTTCTGTGCTCAAAGTGGTTGCGCGTTCACAAATGCGGTGTTGTTCCGTGCGCGCAATCCTCATGAACGTTAAGTTCACTCCGGTTGCTGTGCGCGGTACGCCTTGCCTTTGCGTCGCTCACTCACTTTTTGACATCGAAAACCTGTCGCATTGCGATTATTTGAGAGACTCTAATACAGGTTACTTCTTATCTCAGTACTGCTACGGAGAGATAAGTTTCAGCTGTATTGTTTCAATTTTCAGCTTGTTCCAGATTGTTAAAGAGCAATATTTCACAACCCACTGTGTCTTGCGACCGCAGTACGTTTTGAAATAGTTTTTTATATGGTGGAGCTAAGCGGGATCGAACCGCTGACCTCCTGCGTGCAAGGCAGGCGCTCTCCCAGCTGAGCTATAGCCCCATATAAAAAGCAAATCACCTTATTGCTGCAACTCAACAGGGAATGGTGAGTTGGTGGGTCTGAGTGGACTTGAACCACCGACCTCACCCTTATCAGGGGTGCGCTCTAACCACCTGAGCTACAGACCCAACAAGGTACTAAAGCCCGACTAATTTCTCAGTCCGGCCTTATTTGCTCGTTACTTTCTATCAGACAATCTGTGTGGACACTGCGCAATGCGTATCGTTAGGTAAGGAGGTGATCCAACCGCAGGTTCCCCTACGGTTACCTTGTTACGACTTCACCCCAGTCATGAATCACAAAGTGGTAAGCGCCCTCCCGAAGGTTAAGCTACCTACTTCTTTTGCAACCCACTCCCATGGTGTGACGGGCGGTGTGTACAAGGCCCGGGAACGTATTCACCGTAGCATTCTGATCTACGATTACTAGCGATTCCGACTTCATGGAGTCGAGTTGCAGACTCCAATCCGGACTACGACAGACTTTATGTGGTCCGCTGGCTCTCGCGAGTTCGCTTCACTTTGTATCTGCCATTGTAGCACGTGTGTAGCCCTACTCGTAAGGGCCATGATGACTTGACGTCATCCCCACCTTCCTCCGGTTTGTCACCGGCAGTCTCCCTTGAGTTCCCACCATTACGTGCTGGCAACAAAGGATAAGGGTTGCGCTCGTTGCGGGACTTAACCCAACATTTCACAACACGAGCTGACGACAGCCATGCAGCACCTGTCTCACAGTTCCCGAAGGCACCGAAGCATCTCTGCTAAGTTCTGTGGATGTCAAGAGTAGGTAAGGTTCTTCGCGTTGCATCGAATTAAACCACATGCTCCACCGCTTGTGCGGGCCCCCGTCAATTCATTTGAGTTTTAACCTTGCGGCCGTACTCCCCAGGCGGTCGACTTAACGCGTTAGCTCCGGAAGCCACGCCTCAAGGGCACAACCTCCAAGTCGACATCGTTTACAGCGTGGACTACCAGGGTATCTAATCCTGTTTGCTCCCCACGCTTTCGCACCTGAGCGTCAGTCTTTGTCCAGGGGGCCGCCTTCGCCACCGGTATTCCTCCAGATCTCTACGCATTTCACCGCTACACCTGGAATTCTACCCCCCTCTACAAGACTCTAGCTTGCCAGTTTCAAATGCAGTTCCCACGTTAAGCGCGGGGATTTCACATCTGACTTAACAAACCGCCTGCGTGCGCTTTACGCCCAGTAATTCCGATTAACGCTTGCACCCTCCGTATTACCGCGGCTGCTGGCACGGAGTTAGCCGGTGCTTCTTCTGCGAGTAACGTCAATCAATCGTGCTATTAACACGACTGCCTTCCTCCTCGCTGAAAGTGCTTTACAACCCGAAGGCCTTCTTCACACACGCGGCATGGCTGCATCAGGCTTGCGCCCATTGTGCAATATTCCCCACTGCTGCCTCCCGTAGGAGTCTGGACCGTGTCTCAGTTCCAGTGTGGCTGGTCATCCTCTCAGACCAGCTAGGGATCGTCGCCTAGGTGAGCCATTACCTCACCTACTAGCTAATCCCATCTGGGCACATCCGATGGCGTGAGGCCCGAAGGTCCCCCACTTTGCTCTTGCGAGGTCATGCGGTATTAGCTACCGTTTCCAGTAGTTATCCCCCTCCATCAGGCAGTTTCCCAGACATTACTCACCCGTCCGCCGCTCGCCGGCAAAGTAGCAAGCTACTTTCCGCTGCCGCTCGACTTGCATGTGTTAGGCCTGCCGCCAGCGTTCAATCTGAGCCATGATCAAACTCTTCAATTTAAGATTTGTTTGATTTGCTACTAATGAAAGTAGCGATGCTCAAAGATTACTTTCTGCAAATATGCATTCGAACCGAAGTTCAAATGTGTACTGCTTTGGTCACTCTTCAAGACTTTGATATTGCTTCTGCCTGCCGAAACAGGCTTCGATATCGTCTTGCGAGTGCCCACACAGATTGTCTGATAAATTGTTAAAGAGCGTTCGTTACCCGTTTGCCTTGCGGCGAATCTTACGGTAACGCGGGAGGCAGATAATACGCTTTCCCGCTGAAGAGTCAAGGTTTTATTTGGTTTCTTTCGAACTCAAACGTCTTCTTTTCTCTTCCTGACCCGGCGAAGTGTGTTTCGTTGTTCCCGGTCAGTGGAGGCGCATTATAGGGAGTTCCTGACAGGCTGCAACCCCTAATTTGAAAAAACTTTTCAACCGCTGTTTCTTTAGTCAAAACGCCGTTAAATTGGCAGTTTTTGCAGCGTTGGGAAGCCATAACCCTGTAAAACGGGCAATAAAGCGTCAGTGTCCACGTTCAGCGCCATGCAATACGCCATGTTTTCATCTTGAGAAGAAACCACATTTTCCTGAGAAGAGATCAGCCAAGCGGTGCGGCGAGCAATTGCGGCTCCGGAATCGACCATGCGGGTGCCTTCCGGCAAGACTTGCGCTAACTCTTCTGTTAATAGAGGGAAATGAGTGCAACCCAATACGATGGTGTCGGGTGGTTCACGCATTGCCAACCATGGATGAAGGATTTTCTTTAATGCTTCGACTGGAACGACGCCACCGTGCAACTTGGTTTCTGCCAGTTCCACCAGCTCAGATGAACCCAATAGCTCAATTTTGCAATCTGTGGCAAAGCGCGCAATGAGGTCCAGAGTATAAGAGGCATGAACGGTACCGCGAGTCGCCAGTAAGCCAACAACCCCATTGCGGGTGAGCCGCACCGCAGGTTTGATAGCCGGAACCACGCCAACGACCGGGAAGGCGAAGCGCTCACGTAAGGCAGGAAGAGAGACAGTGCTGGCGGTGTTACATGCAATGACCACAATCGCCAGTGGGTGGCGTTGTTGTACGGCGGTGACAATATCCAAGACACGTTCAACGATGAATTCGCCGGACTTCTCTCCATAAGGGAAGGCAACGTTGTCGAAAGCATAGATATAGTGGAGATCCGGCAGTAACTGCCGAATCTCTTGATAGACAGACAGCCCGCCAACACCTGAGTCGAAAATCAGCGCTGTCGGGCGAGGAGCCGTATTAGCCTTAGAAGTTATAGCTTCCTGTGAGGTAATACTCTCGTCCAGCGGTTTTATAGCCATAAGCCGTTTCGTAATCTTTATCAAACAGGTTAGCAATTCTACCACGAACTGTTAGATGAGAAGTAACGGGATAAGCAATCGACGTGTCTACTGTGCTGTAACTCGGCAATTCACGCTGAGTAACACTATATAGAGAGGTGTTATTGTCGTAGCGCTTGCCGTAATACTGGTAAGAGATATCTATATCAAAATTGAACATTGTCCAGTCCAACTGATACTTGGCTTGATGTTTAGAGCGGCGGGCTAAGACTTCGTTATTGAGATCATTGCGCGGGTCAATATATTGCAATGTGACCTGATGGGTGAAGATGCCCGTATCGAGGTTGCCGGTCCACTCCAGACCTTTAATTGTTGCGGAGTTAACATTGTAATACTGCCCAATGCCGGTCATTGGGTCAGAGTCGTAGTCGATTAGGTTTTCAATTTTGTTGTGATAAGCAGACAAACGCCAGTCAAGCGGCCCGGTCACCCCTTCTAACCCAGCTTCCCATTGGCGAGACTCCTCTGGCTTAAGGTTGCTGTTTGACTCAATCGGAGGACTGAAGCGCTGTGCGCCATACTGTTGACCTAATGACGGTGCCAGGAAACCTGTGCCGTAAGATAAGGTTACGCGATAGTCAGGGACGAATTCCCAGCCCGCCGCCGTTTGCCATGTCTCATGCCAACCAAATTGCTCATCTTTGTCTGCACGGCCAGAGGCTTCTAGCGTCACAGAATCAAATTTCTGCTGCCCGCTGAGATATAAGCCGGTGTTATCCCGCTTATACGAGTCAGAAATCGTGGTGTTGGATGAGGTCAAACGTTGCTGCTGCCAGTCAATCCCTGCGCTCAGGGTCGCACTTTCGAAGCTATAGGTGTTGCCCCATTGCAGATTACGCTGTTCCATATCATCCAGCGTGGTCGCCACCCCATAGCGGCCATATTGGCTGCTGTAGTTATAATCTTTATATTTCTGGTAGCTAGCAATTAATTGGGAGGAGTAAGCGCCCGCTGCATAGCGCAGGCCGGTATCATAAGTGTGGTTGTATAACCGCTCTTTATCACCACTGTATTCAGGGAGGTAAGGTGTGCTGCCGACATCGTAATCCGTGCTGTTGGTATATCCGTAACCTCGCACAAATCCGGAGAAGGCTTGGTTGAACTGATGATCCAGCCCTGCCCAGAAATTTTTATTGCGGAAGCCGTCGCGGTCACTGTCTACCGAGTAATTTGATCCCGGTTTGATATTAAAGCCGTTCGTGGTTTGATACCCCCCGGCGACCGTCGCCAATGTATCGCCAAAGCGCTGACGGACACTGCCATCATATTGCTGATAGCCTTTGGAACCGACACCCGCATTAATCTGTGCCCCCTCTTTATCTGATTGCGTAATCACGTTAATGACGCCGCCAATCGCACCGGACCCATACACCGCAGAGCGCGGCCCACGAATATATTCAACGCGTTGTACCAAGGAGATCGGTATTTGATTGAAGTCAACGCTGTTGACGATACCCGTACGCGCAAGGGGAATCCCATCAACCAACACCAGTACATGCCGGGCTTCGGTGCCACGGATATAGAGAGAAGAGCCTTGTCCTAAACCACCAAATTGCGAGATATCCACGCCCGGTAATCGGCGCATCACTTCATTGAGGCTTTTGGCCTGCCAGCGATCGATATCATCCCGAGTCACGACGTCAGTGGGGGCTAACACAGTGGAAACGGGCTGTTTAAAACGGCTGGCCGTCACCACCATTTCGTCATTATTACCGGTGGTGGAGTTGCCCTGCGCCCAGCCAGAAAATGCCGTCACAGAGAGTGCCGTGAGCAGCGTGTATTTTTTTATTGTGATTGTATTTTTAGTGATCATTAGGAAAGCATCCAAACTCAAATAGCGGATGCCGCAGTGCCATGGTCGGTAGTACGCGACGACCACGAATATTGCGACGTAATACCGGCAGGTCTTCGGGCTTGGGATCTCTGAGAACAGAGCGGGCGATGACTTCCCATCCTTGCGGACAGTGTCTGGTTGAAACCTATCGCCGTAACTTCCCCTTACCGCTGCGCGTCAGCTCCGGATTTACACCGGATTCCCTTTTAACTCTTAGGTGTTTAAGTACAGCTTGAGGCCGGACCGCAATGTTACGATTAAGTAAAATGGATGTCTAGACTTCCATTACTGTAACAAGGGATAATGACGACAAAACTGGACATCAGAACCACTTTCCCTACAATCCGCAGGAATAACCCTCTTTTATTATGCCCAGACGAGAAGAAACATGACTCCCAACATCCTGCCGACTGACGGCTATGAAAACCAATTGGCGGAGAAATCTGCCCGTCTTCAGGCCATGATGTTGCCGTTTCAGGCCCCCGCGCCGGAAATATTCCGCTCTCCGGCTGAGCACTACCGGATGCGCGCGGAGTTCCGTGTTTGGCACGATGAGGACGATCTGTATCACATCATGTTTGACCAACAGACCAAGCAGCGTATTCGGGTCGAGCAATTCCCGGTAGCCAGTCTGTTAATCAATCGCCTAATGAGCGCCCTGATGACCGCCATCCGGGCCGAGCCAATCTTGCGCCGTAAGCTGTTCCAGATTGATTATTTATCGACGCTGAGCGGTAAACTGATCGCCTCTTTGCTGTATCACCGCCCATTAGATGAAGAGTGGCAGCAGAAGGCGCGGGAATTACGTGATCAGTTGCGCGAGCAAGGTTTTGATCTGCAATTGATTGGGCGGGCATCGAAAACCAAAATCATGCTGGATCACGACTACATTGATGAAGTGTTGCCGGTCGCCGGTCGCGAGATGATTTATCGTCAGGTTGAGAATAGCTTCACCCAACCGAATGCGGCGGTGAATATTCATATGTTGGAGTGGGCGATTGATGTCACCCAACAGGCGAGTGGGGATTTACTGGAGCTGTATTGCGGTAATGGTAACTTCTCATTGGCACTGGCGCGTAATTTTGATCGCGTGCTGGCAACGGAAATCGCCAAACCGTCAGTAGCGGCGGCGCAATACAATATTGCCGCGAATAATATCGATAACGTGCAGATCATTCGGATGTCGGCGGAAGAGTTCACTCAGGCCATGCAGGGTGCTCGTGAGTTTAATCGCCTGAAGGGCATTGATTTGAGCAGCTATAACTGTGAGACGATTTTTGTCGATCCGCCGCGCAGTGGGCTGGATGACGAAACCGTCAAGCTGGTGCAGGCTTATCCGCGCATCCTTTATATCTCTTGCAACCCAGAGACGCTGTGCGCCAATCTGGAACAGTTGCAGCACACTCATAAAATCAGCCGATTAGCACTCTTCGATCAGTTCCCGTACACCCATCATATGGAGTGTGGAGTGTGGCTGGAAAAGCGGGAGTGACGGCTCGCTTGAATTACAGATAACGACTTGAATTGCAGATAAATAAAAGGGCAACGCTATGTTGCCCTGAAGTTATTGACAGAGTGCCAGCGGCGGAGAGAACAGGCGGATCGTAAAGACGCCGTAAACCCCTCCATGGGGGCTCGAGCCGCGCCCTCCCTGGCGCGGACGCTTTACTCTTCCGACTGTCCTCACCGTTCCAGATCGAGTCATCTCCTCTAGAAAGCTACTGTGTCTGTTGGTTATCGCTATTATCCGATTCCAGTTCTTCGTTCGCTTGCGCCGATTTACGCGCTTTCAGCTTGAACAAGATCCAGAACACCAGCGCCACGCTAAGAATAGAGGGAACAAAGTTCGAACCAATCGCCGGATGCTCAACTCGCACAATCGCGCTGTAGAGCAAAATGCCCAGCAAGAAACAGGCTGAAGCCAGCACTGGCAAGCCCTGTGGCATGGCAAAATTGAGGTAGCGTTGGTGCAGACAATAAACCGCCAATATTAATGCCAGCAGCGGAAAAATTGAAAAAGGGACGAACGCGCTAAAGAGTGCGTTAAATGAACCATTTACGGCCAACCCTGTTATCAACGCCAGTAGCAGAGTGCCGATTTCACGGCGAGGCTGTTTTTCAGCGTGAGACGGTTTTTCAGAGTAAGACTGCTTTTCAGCGTGAGACGGTTTCTCTGGATTCATTGGCGTTTCAGGATCAGCGTGTTTTTCTGGGTTAGAGTGTTCCATCATTTTCCTTTCCTTATGACGTGCGGGAAACGGCGAGCTTCTCCTGCTCGCGACGATACCAATAATAAGCGCCCTTGGAGATCATCCGCAGTTGCAAGACCAAGCGTTCTTCTAACTGTCGCCGCTGTTCAATATCCACGTCCAGCACTTCTGCACCGGCACTGAAGACAATTGTGACCATGGCCTCAGCTTGCGCTTCGGTGAAGCTGCGCGGCATGTGATTTTCCAGCTCAAGGTAATCGGCCAGCTCGGCAATAAAATGCTGAATTTCACGCGCAACCGCTGCACGGAAAGCCGCAGAGGTGCCGGAACGCTCCCGCAGCAATAAGCGGAAAGCATTGGGGTTATTGCCGATAAATTCCATAAATGTAGAAACTGACGTGCGGATAACACTGCCGCCCTTGGCAATTCGCTGGCGTGCCTGACGCATCAGTTGGCGTAACATCAGGCCGCTTTCATCGACCATCGTCAAGCCAAGCTCGTCAACATCACGGAAATGCCGATAAAAAGAAGTCGGCGCAATGCCAGCTTCACGAGAGACCTCCCGCAAACTTAAGC
The DNA here is from genome assembly GCF_013282725.1 of Yersinia mollaretii ATCC 43969. Classification (NCBI taxonomy): domain Bacteria; kingdom Pseudomonadati; phylum Pseudomonadota; class Gammaproteobacteria; order Enterobacterales; family Yersiniaceae; genus Yersinia; species Yersinia mollaretii. The sequence continues at coordinate 1,058,271 of NZ_CP054043.1, forward strand.
TGGCAAAACTCCGCTCAGCACTTAGCTGACTGAACGCCGCTTCGATAAGGGAACGACGAGTCCGCTCTTTTTGTTGTGCTCTGACGCCCATAATCGTGCCCAAGGGATATCCAAATTCTCAATCTAAGACATATAGTCAGCAATATACCAAACTTTATAGTAACAACCGTTATACAAACGCATCATCCCAAGACGGAATTGCTGCTTTACAGCATCCATCACAATGATTTACCCATTGTTGATTGGGTTATACCGGGAATGATGTTAATATCTCGTTGTAATTTTGTATAATAATAGGTCTCTCCTACATGCAACAGCACTTCCATTTTGATGCCATTGTGATTGGCTCGGGTCCTGGCGGTGAAGGTGCCGCTATGGGGTTGGTCAAGCAAGGCGCCCGCGTTGCCGTGATTGAGCGGTACAATAATGTGGGCGGTGGATGTACCCATTGGGGCACCATCCCGTCCAAAGCATTGCGCCACGCCGTTAGCCGTATTATCGAATTCAACCAAAACCCACTCTACAGCGACAATGCCCGAACCATCAGCTCCTCTTTCGCTGATATTTTAAGCCATGCGGATCGCGTGATTAACCAGCAAACCCGTATGCGCCAAGGCTTTTACGATCGCAACCACTGCCAGATGTTCTCCGGCGATGCCAGCTTCATTGATGCCAATACAATCAATGTCCGTTATGCCGATGGCACCAACGATACACTGCGCGCCGATAATATCGTCATTGCGACCGGTTCACGCCCCTATCGCCCGGCAGGCGTTGATTTCACCCATGAACGTATTTATGACAGTGATACTATTTTGCAGCTCAGCCATGAGCCACAACACGTCATTATTTATGGCGCGGGGGTGATTGGCTGTGAATATGCGTCAATCTTCCGTGGCCTGAGTGTCAAAGTGGATTTGATTAATACCCGTGACCGCTTGCTGGCTTTCCTTGATCAGGAGATGTCAGATGCCCTCTCTTACCACTTCTGGAATAACGGCGTGGTTATCCGCCACAACGAAGAGTTTGAGCAGATTGAAGGGACGGTTGATGGGGTTATCGTTCATTTGAAATCAGGCAAGAAAGTCAAAGCGGACTGTTTGTTGTACGCCAATGGCCGCACGGGGAATACCAGCGGCTTAGGGCTGGAAAAAATTGGTTTGGAAGCGGATAGCCGTGGCCTGCTGAAGGTCAACAGCATGTACCAGACCGCGCTACCCCATGTGTATGCCGTCGGCGACGTGATTGGTTATCCGAGTCTGGCCTCTGCGGCCTATGATCAGGGGCGGATTGCCGCACAAGCAATGATCAAAGGTGAAGCCAATGTTCACTTGATCGAAGATATCCCGACTGGCATTTATACCATTCCTGAGATCAGTTCTGTCGGTAAAACCGAGCAGGATCTGACCGCAATGAAAGTGCCTTACGAGGTGGGCCGGGCGCAGTTTAAACACTTGGCGCGCGCACAAATTGTTGGGATGAATACCGGCAGCTTGAAAATCCTATTCCATCGGGAGACCAAACAGATCCTCGGCATTCACTGCTTTGGTGAACGCGCGGCTGAGATTATCCACATTGGACAGGCCATCATGGAGCAAAAAGGCGAAGGTAATACCATCGAGTATTTCGTCAATACTACCTTCAACTATCCCACCATGGCTGAAGCCTATCGTGTGGCGGCGCTCAATGGTTTAAACCGCCTGTTTTAGTTCTTCGCTCATGCGTGGTTGCATGTGCTCACGTATCGCCTCGGCAAGTTGCTCATAGCGGCCACGTAATGGGGAGCCGGGGCGGTAGACCAAAGCAATGGTGCGCTTGGGGACGGGCTTGTAGCATTCCAGATAGCATACGCCGTCACGCTTTCTTTCATTCGGCACCGCCAATGAAGGCAACAGCGTGATGCCGCTGCCTGCGGCGACCATGTTGCGCAAGGTCTCTAAACTGGTGGCACGGAAATGCGTGTCCTCTTCAGCGCCCGCTTGGAAGCAAAAACCCATCGCCTGATCGCGCAAACAGTGACCATCTTCCAGCATCAGCAATTTCTCGCCAGCCAGTTCATGCATCTGCACTCGATCACGATCTGCCCACGGATGATCGGCGTAAATCGCCAGTTGCATGGGTTCGTCAAACAGCGGAACTTCAATAAACGCCTCAGTCTCTTTGACCAGTGCCAGAATGGCACAATCCAGCTTGCCACTGTCTAGCTGGGCTAGCAGGTTTTGGGTCTGCGCTTCATGCAGATACATTTCCAGTTTTGGGAATGCTTGATGCAGCGTAGGAATGATTTGCGGCAACAGATAAGGCCCGACAGTAGGAATCAGCCCGATATGCAGCGGGCCAGACATGCTTTCGCCCTGTAAACTGGCCATCTCTTTCAGTACTTTGACTTCCCGTAGTACCGTTCTGGCCTGCTCCACCAGCAATAATCCGGCCTGCGTAAACAGAACCTTACGGCTGGTGCGCTCTAATAGCATCACACCCAACTCATCTTCCAGTTTACGGATTTGGCCGCTTAACGTGGGTTGGCTGACATGACAAGAGTCGGCAGCACGCCGGAAATGCCTGAATTCAGCCAGCGCCACCAAGTATTCTAGATCTCGAATATTCATCGATACTCCGTTTTATGATAGCCATTGACGATAGATAAGATAGCAACCAGTGATTAGAACTATCAAGCGATAAAATGAATAATGTGTCCCAACGAAGAATGACTTCAAAAAATTTAAATATTTCAGTTTCCAATTAAGGAGTTACACATGTTCGCAAGCCAAGAAGGGAAAAAAGTCCCACAGGTTACTTTCCATACCCGTCAGGGCGACCAGTGGATTGATGTCACCACCGACGAGCTATTCAACAACAAAACGGTGATTGTGTTTTCACTGCCGGGTGCGTTTACTCCGACCTGCTCTTCCAGCCATCTGCCACGTTATAACGAGCTGGCCAGTGTGTTTAAACAGCACGGTGTTGATAGCATTCTCTGTGTGTCCGTCAATGACACTTTCGTGATGAATGCTTGGAAAGCGGATCAGAGTGCTGAAAATATTACCTTTATTCCAGACGGCAACGGTGAATTCACCAAAGGCATGAATATGCTGGTTGAGAAGGCGGATCTGGGCTTCGGGCCACGTTCATGGCGTTACTCCATGCTAGTACGTAATGGCGTGGTTGAGAAAATGTTTGTGGAACCCAACAAGCCGGGCGACCCGTTTGAAGTCTCTGACGCCGACACCATGCTGAAATATCTGGCACCTGATTTTAAAGTACAGGAATCTGTTTCTGTCTTTACCAAACCGGGCTGCCCATTCTGCGCCAAAGCGAAACAAATGCTGCAAGAGCGCGGCATTCAATATGAAGAGATCGTGCTGGGCAAAGATGCAACCACTGTCAGTCTGCGCGCCGTCACTGGCCGTGGCACTGTACCGCAAGTCTTTATCGGCGGACGACACATCGGTGGCAGTGATGATTTAGAGAATTACCTGTCTGCCTAATAACATCAATAAAAATGAAGATAAAGTGAAGTAATTTGGTAGGCTTCGGCCTACCCTTTTTTTCTATTTATTAAATTTTCTATTTTGCTGTTCTTGCTGTTTTCCCTGTTAGGAGTAGACATGAAAACCTTAAACGTTGATGTCGCCGTGATCGGCGGTGGCACGGCTGGACTTGGCGCTTATCGCGCTGCCAAACTATCGACCCCAAGTGTGGTGATGATTGAAGGTGGCGAGTACGGCACCACCTGCGCACGCGTCGGTTGCATGCCATCCAAACTGTTGATTGCGGCAGCTGATGCAGTGCATCACATTGAACAAGCCCCCGGATTCGGTATTCATCCGCAAGGCGAAACCCTGATTAATGGCCGTGAAGTGATGGATCGCGTTAAGCGTGAACGCGACCGTTTTGTCGGCTTCGTACTGGAAGGCGTCGATAACATTCCGGCGGCAGATAAAATTCAGGGCTATGCTCGCTTTATAGATGACAACACCCTGCAAGTGGATGATCACACGCGCATTGTTGCGCAGCGCATCGTGATCGCCACCGGCTCCCGTCCCACTTGGCCCGCCGTCTGGAATGAGCTAGGTGAGCGACTGATTGTGAATGATGATGTGTTTGACTGGGATGATTTACCCGAATCTGTCGCTGTTTTCGGCCCCGGCGTTATCGGGCTGGAGCTGGGTCAAGCACTGCACCGATTGGGAGTTCAGGTAAAAGTGTTCGGTGTGGGCGGGGGTGTTGGCCCGCTGACGGATAGCATTGTGCGCAATTACGCCGCGAAAACGCTGGGTGAAGAGTTCTATCTTGATCCGGATGTGAAAGTTGAAGTGATGCAGCGGGAAGGGGATAAAGTCTTTATTCGTTATCTGGATAAAGCCGATAAGCCGCAAGAGATGATGGTGGATTATGTTTTAGCCGCCACGGGTCGGCGTCCTAATGTTGATAAGCTGGGTTTGGAAAACACCTCGCTGGTGCTTGATGAGCGCGGCGTCCCCCCAGCCGACAAGCTGACGATGCAAACCAGTGTGCCACATATCTTTATTGCCGGTGATGCCAGTAACCAATTGCCATTACTGCATGAAGCGAGCGATCAGGCTCGTATTGCTGGAGTGAATGCCGGAGGGTTCCCAGAAGTGGTGCCCGGCTTACGTCGTAGCCCCATTTCGGTGGTTTTCTCTGATCCACAGATTGCGATGGTAGGCTCTACTTTCCGCGAATTGACGCAAAAATTTAGCGCCTGCGGCTGTTTTGAAATCGGTGAAGTCTCTTTTGAAAATCAGGGTCGCTCGCGGGTGATGCTGAAAAATAAAGGTATTTTGCGGGTTTATGGCGAGCAAGGCACAGGCCGTTTTTTGGGTGCCGAGATGATGGGGCCAAGCGCTGAACATATTGCGCACCTGTTGGCTTGGGCGCATCAACAGCAAATGACCATCGATCAGATGCTCGATATGCCATTCTATCATCCGGTCATTGAGGAGGGATTGCGTACCGCGCTGCGTGATTTGCAGTCCAAACTAAAAGTGGGTGCCGACGAAGCCGAACGCTGTCTGCGCTGCCCGGGCGAATAATATTACTGCTGATTATGACTCTCTGACTAAGCCGGGCTGTTATGCCCGGTTTTTTTATGCCCTTTTTTGCGCACGGCCTCCACGCATTTGAGCATCATGCTTGGCAAGCCAGTCGGTAAGGCTCACTGTTTGCCAAGTTCTAACCGCTTAATCGCGAGTTAAAACGTGAATATTGATTTGATATCGATAGTGATACTAAAATGGAGGCGTAATGAGAGACATGGAGAGTCGGGTTGCTCGGATAAAAGCTAACCCCGCTGGGGTGAAATTCCGCGAACGGGTCAAAATCTGTAATTTCTATTTTGGCTTTCCCAGACATTACTCCAGTAGCCATCATGTTTACGGCACACCTTGGCAGGGTGACCCACGGATTAACATTCAAAAGGATAGCAGTGGGATGGCAAAGTTTTACCAAGTAAAACAGGTGATTGCTGCTTTGGCTAAACTTGAGGAAAGGGATCATGGTTAATATCGAGCATTACACGTACCGCATTACTTGGTCGGCAGAGGATGCTGAGTTCGTTGGTTTATGTGCAGAATTCCCCAGTTTGTCATGGCTGGCAGGGGATCGTATCGAGGCACTGACAGGGATTACCACCTTGGTTGCCGATATCCTGCAAGATATGCAAGCCAATGGTATAACGCCACCAGAGCCCTTAGCCGAAAAGCATTATAGCGGGAAATTGGTCCTTCGCTTACCCCCTGAACAGCATCGGCGTCTGGCAATTAGTGCCTCAGAAGAAGGGGTGAGTCTAAATCGTTATCTGTGCGCGCGATTGGCTGTCTGAATCGGATTTAACGCCACGGGGTGAGCTTTGTCACTCCCGTGGCGTTAAATCACCAACCTCATGAATTGACTTAATTCATAGCAATACTATTCCTAATGACACTCACCGATTTTTATTTTTGAGATCAAAACTAATGGGTAGCGCCAATGTTATCTGCCCATGTGATAGCAACTCGGTAGGGGGTTTAGGTAGAGGCTGCGCACGTTTGAGCAGTGCCAGAGCTTCGTGATCTAAAATAGCGACCCCGCTGCTATTGATCAGTTGAGCCGAGAGAACATCCCCCTGTTTATTGACCACAAAACGAATCGTGGCAGTGCCTTGCTGACGCTGTTTTTTGGCGATAGGTGGATAACGTTTATAGCCCATCAGATGCCCTTGTAAGCGGCTTCTCCAATTCAATTTAATCTGCTGCATATGCAAAGAATCACTGTTGGTCGCGGCGGCAATTTGTTGGTTCTCACCCGACAGTGTGCTGCTGCTGGTTACTGCGGAGGGGGCGGGTTTGCTACGATTCACTGGCGTGTCTTCCATGATGGGCTTGCGCGGCTTAATGACCTCTTTTGGTGTTCGTTTGGCTTTAGTCGGCTCTTTTTTAACTCTCTCTCGCTCTTTTTCAACGATCAGAACTGCATTGGGTTGTTCTGGGGCGGTCAGCAACTCGCTCACTTGCTCTGGCTGACTTTCCGCTGGTTCAACTTCCGGTTCGCTGACTGCCTGAGTGATACCCACCACCGGGTTTTGTTCTACATTGGGGGTGAACTCTGGCTCGGCTGACAACCCGAGCATCACCGCCACCGGATACGGGTAGGGTGGCGTTACCGCGACAGCGGGAGCACTCAACCACCAAAGCAGATATACATGAACACAACTCGCAAATAAGGCACTTCCCAACCAAAGTAGAATGCGGTTGTTATTCTGTTGTATTTTCATCAATTAAATCACTATATTCCTTTATCTTTAATGAGTTATGAAAATAACTCATCGCGACAATTACTCTTCGGCAAACGCGACATACAGACGGTCGGTTAGCGGCTTAAACAGATAATTGAGCAATGATCGCTCCCCAGTACGGATAAAAACATCAACCGACATACCCGGTCGGATTTTTAGCGGGGTTTGATTTGTATCAATCGCGATAGTTAAAGGGTAATAGGGTTCTAAAGTTTGTGGATGCTGTATGCGATCAGCCCCAATACGTAATACCGAGCCGTATAATCGTGGGGTAGTACTTTGATTAAAGGCAGAAAAATTAAGGTCGACCGGTAAGCCCACCATGGCTTTATCAATTAGCGCCACTGGCAACTGGGCTTCAACTAACAAGGGCTGCCCGCTGGGAACCAGCTCCATCAATGTTTGCCCACTACTCACCACACCTCCGACAGTGTGTTGTGCCAGTGCAATAATCGAACCGCTGACGGGGGCGATAATGCGGGTATTGTCCAATTCATACTCCGCAACACTCAAACGTTGCGTTAACTCTTGGGTACTTTGCTGCGCTTTGGCTAATTGCTCGCGATTCTCACTTTGATACTGTTCGTGCCGTTGTGAAATATGCTGTTCCGTTTCATCAATGAGCTTATAAGCCTCCGCGATATCGCTGGCGTCCTGCTCAACTCTGGTACGCAGTGAAATGGCCTGACGCTCCATATCCAATAATTGATTTTTGGCAACATGGCCATTTTTTGCCAACGACTGCACGCCATCCAATTGCTGTTGGAATAGGTCGAGTTGCTGTTGGTTATTATCCCGCAGCACTTGTAATCCACTCTGCCGACTCTGATGGCGCGTAATTTGTGCAGATAAACGTGCAATTTCACTCAGTTGAGCTTGGCGGCGATGCTGAAAAAGTTGTTGCTGCAAAACAGTGATACGTTCAACCACCTGTTGCGCGGGATCCTGAAGCAATGCCTCTGGGAAATGAATCTCAGGTAAATCATGTTGCTCGGCGATTAAGCGGGACTCCTGAGCCAGCGCACTGAGGTACTGATGCTGTAGATTATCCCGATGACTGCGAATCGCAGTATCATCCAGCGTGATGAGTAACTGCCCTTCCGTGACTTCATCCCCCTCGCCGACATGTAATTGCTGAATTCGTCCGCCTTGTAACGGCTGGATCACTTTACGGTTTTCGGCAACGACAATGTGCCCCATAACCGCAATTCCTTTATCCAAAGGTGCCAGCCCGGCCCAAAGTAAAAAACCGATGAAGCCTCCAAAGATCAATAATCCACCTAAGCTAAGATAGCTCCCGCTATCGCTTTGTAATGGGGGTAAGTTTTGCTGTCGGCTGCCCATATCAGTAGTCAGATCACGACCTGTTTCAGGTAACATCGGTTATCTCCCATCCGTGGTATATCTCATTAATGTCATGATTTTTGTGATGCCGTGCGGGCTGATGCGATACCATATGACATGTCGCTACCCCAACTCTTTTTACTATTGAATGCTTTTACATCAGCGTTGACCTTGGACTTGTCCTGCCCCTTAACGCTTTGTAAAACCGCCTCAGTACGATCAAACAGTTCCATTCGGCCATTATTGAGCAATAGCAAATAGTCACTACCGGATAATAACTCTGGCTTATGGGTGATCATCACGATGGTGCTGCCCTGCTGTTTGAGTTGGATGATGCTATTCAGTAAGGCTTTTTCACCCTCTTTATCCAGACTGGCATTGGGTTCATCCAGCACAATAAGTCGTGGTATGCCGTACATGGCCCGCGCCAAAGCAATACGCTGGCGTTGACCGCCGGATAGCCCTTCGCCGCCATCCCCTAGCTGAGTATCATAGCCTTGCGGCATATGCAGAATGAGATCGTGCACATCCGCGAACTGCGCTGCTGCGATCACTTTTTTGGTATCAACCGGGCCAAAGCGCGAGATATTTTCAGCAATCGACCCACGAAATAGCTGGATATCTTGCGGCAGGTAACCAATAAATTCCCCTAAGCGGGTTTTATCCCATTGCGCAAGATTGGCACTGTCTAAGCGAACTGAGCCGCTAAAGGCGGGTTTACATGCTACCAATAGTTTCGCCAAGGTAGATTTACCACTACCCGACGGCCCCAAAACACCAAGGACATCACCGGGTTGCAACTCAAAATTGATGGCCTGTAACACCGGAATATGGGTGCCAGGTTTACAAACGGTTAGCTGTGTCACACTCAATTTCCCCGTTGGGGGAGAGAGATGCATACCCGTCTGTTCGGGTGGGTGCTGCGCCAATAAGTCAGAGAGTCGTTGATAAGCCAATCGGGCATGACTCCACTGTTTCCAGACCGCAATTAATTGATCAATTGGGCTTAATACCCGCCCAATTAAGATAGAACCCGCAATCATGACGCCCGCCGTAATTGCGCCATCAATAACCAACAATGCGCCCAGACCTAGCATCATTGATTGCAGCGCCTGACGGCTGGATTTAGATAAGGCGGTGACGCGACTACTTTTATCGCTGGCAATATTTTGTTGATAGAGGAAATGTGAATGCTGCTTAAGCCAGCGTTCGCGCATGGCTTTTAGCATCCCCATCGCTTCAATGGCATCGGCGTTACGCAAATTCGCATTGGCTTGTTGAGTGGCCTGTGAGGTGATGTTTGATGCTTCTTTCAGTGGTTTTTTACATACCCAATGATTAAGCCATGCCAGAAAAATAAGCATACAAGCACCTGCCGCAGCCAATGCGCCTAACCATGGATGGAGCAGAAAAATGACAAACAGATAAAATGGGAACCAAGGTGCATCGAAGAAGGCGAAAAGTGCGTTGCCGGTGGCAAATTGACGCAAAGCTGTTAGGTCATTCAATGCTTGAGCTGCTGGAGTTTTATGACCCATCAGTTGTGAGGCAAATGCAGCATTAAATACCTGCTGATTAAGTTGCATATCAATGCGAGTTCCCAAACGGATAACCACCGCACTTCGAACCCACTCTAAAAGCCCAATAAATACAAATATACCCAGCACCAATATAGTGAGCATCAATAATGTCATGGTATTCGCTGACGCAAGAACACGGTCATAAACCTGCAACATATAAATAGCAGGGGCAAGCATCAATAAATTTATTACCGCTGTAAATAACCCAATACCCCAAAGGTTTTTTTTGTGATGGGTGAGAACGGAGAGAATAGTCGGTGAAGATGATGAAAAACCGGTATTATTACTTGATTCCATGGCGTCCATTTCCATACAAATACAGAGGCTTTCGTGATTGATTTAACTTTATGCATAATGTCTATTTGATTTATTAGAATGCAATATTTATCAGAGCACACTCATTTTCAGTCTTAATGAGCTCAGAGGGAGAATATTAATCACCGCCAATAAAAAAATTAATATCCCCAAAAAAACATGGCGGTGATATTTTGCCCAACTCAATAGCATTTAATCTGAAGATCATTTCCTGATGACTATTTTAGGCAACCTATAAGATATTTTAGGCGGCTAATAAGATAATAGTGACGTCAGTTCCATCAGCCATACCTACAGTGTTAATAATGATTGGCGCATCGGCTAAAACTTCACTCGTCATATCGAACTGACTAGCGATAGCCATATCTTTCAGTGGTGTATTGATATCAATACCTTTGGCTTGGAGCACGTCCAGCAATGGGGTTGCATTGCCACACATCAACCCATAGATGACCTTGTGTGTCTCACCCTGTTGGTTCTCTGCCATCGTTTTGGTGGCATCATATTCACCAATAATATCTAGCCCGCTTAATATCAGTTGCCGCTCATCAAGCTGTTGACTATTAACGCCAAAGTCATAGTGATCACCCAGATCCAAGTTTTCAATTTTACCGTAGAAAATACAGGGCTGGGCAGCGCAACGTATACTCCCTTGGACAACCATTGCCGCCTCAGTTCCATGAGAGCTACCCACGGTATATTGATTGTGAGAATCACCAACAAAGTCGCCCGTAAAGGTGCCATAATCTTTCCATTCTGCCTGCCTTATATCACCATTTTTCGTCGCCCATGCTTGAGTATAAGAAGAGAGGGTAGAATCAGCGAACTTACTATTATATTGAATTGTTACTGTCATAATAAAATCCTCTTCTGTCTTTGCCGTTTAGGCCGCTATTAACATTGCCGAGTCGAAATCATCAGTCATACCAATTGTGCCAATAATTGGCGCATCAGCTTGAACTTCACTCGGAGAATCAAATAGACTGGCGATAGCCAGATCTTTCAGTGGCGTATTGATATCAATACCTTTGGTCTGGAGTATTTCCAGCAATGGGGTGGCATTACCGCACATTAAGCCATAAATAATCTTGTGTGTTTCACCCTGTTCATTCTCTGCCATCGTTTTAGTAGCATCATATTCGCTGGTAATATCAAGCCCACTTAATTTCAGTTGCCGCTCATCAAGCTGCTGACTAACAATATCAAAATCATAGTGATCACCCAGTTCCAAGTTTTCAATTTTGCCATAATAAACGACAGCAGAACGTATATTACCTTGCACAATCATTGCAGCCTCAGTTCCATGAGAGCTACCCACTACATATTGGTTCTGAAAATCACTAACAAAATCACCATAAAAAGAGCCAAGATATTTATGTTCTATCTCTCTTATATCACCATTTCTCGTCGTCCACATTTGAGTATAAGAAGAGAGGGTAGAATCAGCGAATTCGCTACTATATTGAATAGTGACTGTCATAATAAAATCCTTTTCTGTTTTTACCGTTTAGGCCGCCATTAACATGGCCGAGTCAAAATCATCAGTAATACCAATTGCATCAATGACTGGTGCATCAGTCAGAACTTCACTCGTCGTATCAAACGGACTAGCAATCGCCATCTCTTTCAGTGGGGTATTGATCTTAATACCTTTGCTCTTGAGTATTTCCAGTAATGGATCAGCATCGCCCCGCATCAAACCATCAATGACCTTATGCACCTCACCTTGTTGGTTCTCTGCCGTTGTCTTGTTCGAATCAAACTCACTGGTAATATCCAACCCGCTCAATTTCAGTCTCGCTACCTCAACCTGTTTAATAAACTCTCCAGGAATTGGCATCAAGCCGTCACCCAATGTCACGCTATCTATTTTTCCTGAGAAAGTCTTATTATGACGATAACTCAGTATCGATGACTTTAGATCTCCTTCCACTATCGTCACTGCATCATTTACCGTTACTGCGTCATTTTCAGTAGCACTATCAACTAATATATATTGGTACCCGCTGTAATCACCGCTGTTAACAGTTGCAGTGAAGTCAACATACATTTTAGCTAATACTTGTGGCTGTGTTGTCTCTGTTATATTACCTATGTTTACACTACTATTCTTAACACAATTAGCGAGTGTACAATTTTCGTGATCTGAACTGCTATATTTGATCGATATATTGGTCATAAAAATATCCTTTTCTATCTGACTTTATTAACTCATTAGGCCGCCATTAATATTTCGGCGCTATCAGATGTGCCGACGGTATCAACGACGGGTATATCGGCCATAACTTCGTTAGTCGCACTAAATTGGCTGGCGATTGCCAGATCTTTCAGTGGCGTATTGATATCAACACCTCTGGCCTGAAGTATTTCTAGTAATGGTTCGGCATTACCCCGAATCAAACCATCAATGACTTTATGAACCTCACCCTGGTGGTTCTCTGTTATTGTTTTGCCTGCATCAAATTCACTGGAAATGCCCAACCCGCTCAATTTTAGTTGCGATTCATCAAGCTGTTTACCCATTCCATCAGGATTAGGGTTCAAGTCTTTACCCAGCATCAAACTCTCTATCTTGCCGTAAAAGGTATACTGAGGTGTATGGGAGTAGAATAAACTCCCTTCGACAATAATATCAGTGTTACTTTTGCAACTGGTGCCTGCATCAATGCCAATAAAATCGTAACCTACCGCATCGTCAGAAGAGTCATCACACATGCTGGCTAATGCCTGTGCTTCTTTTGTCTCCGTTGTATCATTACTTATTGTCTCTTTTCTATTCTTTACTTTCAGGGTCTGACTATAACTCGCGAGGGTAGCACTTCCTAATGGAGCATTAAATTGAATGCTTACGGTCATAAATAATATCCTTTTTAAATAAAAAATATTACTCGTTGCTGAGTAATACCCCGATATTCATATTTAAAAACAATATAGATAACACAATCACAATTAGGTATTAAATAATGTGAGCCACCGCCGTAGCCAATATACCAGAGTGCGGCGGTGGCGCATTTACTACCTAGTCAGAAAATCCTTTTCTGTCTGGCTTTCTTAGGCACTTAGGCCGCCATCAATATTTCAACATTGTCAGATGCACCAACTGTATCAACGACAGGTGAATCAGCCATGACGTCACTGGTGGTATCAAGCTGGCTGGCGATATCCAGATCTTTAAACTTGGTATCCACATCAATGCCTTTGGCTTTGAGGATGTCCAACATTGGATCGGCATTGCCTTTCATTAAGCCATGTACCGATTTCTGCATATCAGTATCACGATTTTCGGCCACTGACTTGGCAGCATCAAATTCACCAGAAATATCCAGACCGTTAAAGGTGACTTGCACATCTGCAAAAGCTTTACCCACACCATTAGAATTAGCAATTAATTCATGACCAAACTGCATGCCAGTTATTTGACCATGGAAAGCATGGGCTGCAAAAGCATAGCTTAAAGTCCCTTCAACAATCATCCCCATATCAGTACCGTGAGAACTGCCTATGGAATATTGGGTACCATCAAGCATTCCCCCGCCAGCAAACTGACCACGATCTTTGGTTGCCGCTTGATCTATATCACCGAAGTTCTCAGCCCAGTTATTAAGATAAGAAGTGATGCTGTGATCAGCAAACTCGCTGTTATATTTAATGGTTGTACTCATAATAATATCCTTTTAATTAATGATTACCACTCCGAAATATAGCTTATTGCTAAGCTATTCACTCAATAGGTAAATAATATATTCACCTAAAGACTTTATAACTCAAAATTTATACTCAAAACCACCCTGAATAGTTCTACCACGATTCGGGGCAAAAGAGAGTGTATCTCCATAGCTGACTAAATATGCACGATTAGTTATATTTTCTATTGAACTTCGTAGCGTTAAACTATTAGTCACCTTATAGCTAGTATAGAGATCTAATATTATATACTCGGGCCAATCTGCCACATAAACAACATTGGGCAACCCATATTTATTAAGCACCGACTTATCCTGATGTCCTTTGTTATAACGGATAACAGTGCCGAGATCCAGCTTTTGATCAAATATTCTTCCGCCGAAATTAAAGCTACCACGATCGCCGGGCAAATAAGCTGATGAGCCAAATGACGCACTTGCCGCATAACATTCAATTCTATTATTCATGTCAGGATCATCAACTGGATAACGCTCTTTTTTATTGATTCGTTTACCTTTTTGCACTCCACCTAACCAAGCCACTTTTGAACATATATTATTTTCACCAATCATTCTGGTATAATTTATATTTGTATAAAATAACCCAGCATCATAACTTAATTGATATTCCAGACCACGAAAATAAGTTTGCAGTAAATTATTTACATAGGTTACATCAGTGAAAGATCCGCCACCCAATTTTGGTCTCGTCTTGGATAATTGAAGATTGGCATAATTACTCACTCGGGTATCAAAATATGCCACCTTAGCCACAAAGCGATCTTCACTGATAAACAGACCCGTTTGTTGAATATTAACACCCAGCTCCCATGCTTTAGAATGCTCCGCTGCCAACAAAGGGTTGGGTAAAACCCACCCATGACCGTGTGCACTGCCCGTCGCCAACGCCTCCGTCATTGCCGGTGGTCGCCAGGATTTACCATAAGTGCCAAAAAACTCTAGCCACTGTGCGCCGGGCTTAATACCAACCGCCGCCGTGGGTGAAAGTTGCCGTTCATGGCGATCCACATCCCAAGTCATCATTGATAGAACAGTAGATGAACATCGTGTGTTTGCTCTTTCGGATTGCTCATCTCGTTTGGGGTCACAAGGGTTCTCAAGGGTATAGGGTTTGCGGAACCCTTTGACATACATCCAGGTATTACCCTGCAAACGAAACTGGTCATAACGCAACCCCCCTTCCAGCCGCAGCCAATCAGCATAATCGTAATTAAGCTGGGCAAAAGTACTGGTGATTGTCCGCTTACCCGGGGGGGTTAACCCATTCACACTCATGCCCACAGGGGTACGTTCAATCATATAGTCGTTGGTTGTATTGCCTCTGGAGCGGTCACTAAACCACTCAAGGCCATAGTTGATGCGTAATTGATGTTGGTCGTCGGGGGTAAATAAACTGCTGTTTTGCAGTTGTAGACCTTGGGTTGTTAAACGGGTTTGAGTCCAGAATGGTTTTCGAAAAATAGTGTTTGCATTATGTGTATCGGTTATATCATCAGTATCAACGTAATAGATTTTTGCTGTTAGATCCAGCCAGGCAATGTGCTCCGGCTTTAAGCTATAATCTAGCCCAATATTACGGTTGTTCACTTCAGTCATACTGCTGCTCAGCCAACCGTATATCGGGGTTGACATATTAAGACCTACCTCGGTAAATATACCCGCATTGGGGCTGTCTACTTGGGTTTGTAGATAACTGAATGCCAAGCGCTGATCAGCGGATACATTCCAACCTATTTTTGCCAACTGCGAATGCATTTTAAAATCAGTAAATGAGACTTTTTTCTTTTTCAGGGCAGTATCAAATATTGTATGGTTATATTTAGATCCAATGCGAATTTCACCAAGTTCTCCCTTATTACCCGGCCAGTAATCTTTCAAATTACGTTCACTGGTCGCTAATAATATATCACCATACTCATTACCCACCGCCAGCATTGCGCTGCCAATAAACTGGGTGCCATTATCTCCGGTCATGGCGCGTACTTTACCGCCAATCTCTTTTCCCGGCTCAAGAAAATCGCTGGCATTGATGGTATTAAAGGTGGCAATCCCGCCAATCATACCCGCACCGCCAATACCACTGATCGCGCCTTTCTCTATTATGACGTTACTCAGAATTTCCGGATCAATATACATTACGCCATTGCGTTGACCGTGGCCGCTTTTCATAAAATTCTGTCGCATCCCGTCAATATTCATATTCACGCGGCCAAAATCTTGCATACCACGGATATTGATCGATAACCCTGGCTCTTGCTGGCTAACACTAGAGTAGACTCCCGGCGTTTGCTCTAATATATCCGCTGCATGGCGCGCGGGTCGGTTATCCATTTGTTCACGGGAGATTTCGCTAACCGAGCGTATTTCATCATAGACCCAGTCGCCCTCATAAGCATGGCTCGCCTCTTCGACTTTGAGCTTATCCAGCACCATGTCATTTTTATTCGGTGGTGCCACTGCGGTTTCAGCTTTAGCACTCTCTGAATAGCTTTGCGCCGTCAGAGCTAAAAATATACCGAGGGCGATTTTATTCAGCGCGTTTATTGTTTCTTTTTTATCTCTAACCATACTATCCATTTATGAGAACCCATCCTTATTAATACAAAAAACAATATGTATACTCATTATTGTTACTTCATGACATGCACGATAATTTTGGCAATAGTTACCCACACCGAATAATAGAAATTATCGGATAATTAATATGTTGTGACTTTCTATAAAATAGGGAAATAAATTAACCCACACAGAGGGAGGTTAAATTGAAAAAATAAAAACAATTATTTTATTAGTCGGTAAATTAATATTTCTGATTAACCTCTTCAGTTATTAGAATTGACTTAAATTTCTTTAATTCCTTAATGCTAGTAGAGGTTTTACCACAACGCCACCATTTGATAATGATTATCATAATCATTTGCGGATATAAACTCAATGCCATTCCAGTATAAAACAGTATGTGTCTGAGAATATTGATTTTATAGAAATTTTAAATAACCGTGGAATAAGGATTGCTGTAACGTGAGTTAATTTTTTCTGAATGAGATGATTAGCGAGGGGAAAATATAATTCAGTTTTTATAATGAAAAATGGGCCACTTGTTGAAGTGACCCATTATCGATATGACGGCTTGGCGAACTACAGTAGGCGCGCTTTAGCCTCAGCAATAGCAAAAGCCACTTGCTGTGGTGAAACCCCACCTTTAGCGACGCGTTTATCCAGACAGGATTGCAGCGCCAAAATCGGATAGACATCATCACCAATGACTGCACTGAATTTCTGCAAGTCACTGAGCGATAACGCCTCCAGTGCTTTGCCCTGCCGAATAGCCTCAACCACCGCTTCACCCACAATGTGGTGCGCTTCGCGGAACGGCACACCTTTAGCGACCAAATAGTCAGCCAGCTCTGTGGCATTGGCATAGCCCTGCTCTGCCGCTTCTTTACAACGTAGGCGTTTTACTTGAATGCCATCCAACACCAGTGCGGCCATATGCAGGCAGTCTAGCCAAGTGTCGAGCGCATCAAACAGCCCTTCTTTGTCTTCCTGCATGTCTTTGTTATAAGCCAGAGGCAAGCCTTTCAGCGTCATCATCATCCCGGTCAATGCGCCTTGTACCCGACCACACTTACCACGGATTAATTCTAATGCATCTGGGTTTTTCTTTTGCGGCATCAGGGAGGAGCCTGAGGTCACGCGATCAGATAAGTCAACAAACGCCGCTTCGCCACTGTTGAAGAAGATGAGGTCTTCCGCAAAACGAGACAGATGCACCATGCCGATGCTGGCATCGGACAGCAGTTCCAGCACATGGTCGCGGTCAGAGACACTGTCGAGACTGTTGCGTGTCGCCGAGGCAAAACCTAGCCAGCTCGCCAGTTGTTCACGGTCGATAGCATAGGCTGTCCCCGCCAATGCGCCAGAACCCAATGGGCTGACATCAAGGCGTTTTAGGGTATCTTGCAGACGACTTTCATCACGCGCGAGCATTTCAACATAAGCCAGACACCAGTGCGCAAAAGTCACCGGTTGGGCGCGTTGCAAGTGGGTATAACCCGGCATCACCGCATCCTGATTGGCTTCGGCAGTGATCACCAGCGCTTGCTGCAACTGCTGCACAGCGGTTTTTAATTCAGTTATCTGGAATTTGCACCACAATTTTAGGTCCGTCGCCACTTGGTCGTTACGGCTCCGACCCGTGTGCAGTTTTTTGCCTAAATCGCCCACTTTGCCAATCAGTTTGGTCTCTACCCAACTGTGGATATCTTCCGCATCACTGGTCAAAATGGCCTGTGGATCGGCCTGTACTTCTTCCAACAAAACAGAGAGTGCCTGCTCAAGTTGCTGCTGCTCGGTAGCCGTTAATACACCCACCGTGACCAGTGCTTTCGACCAAGCAACAGAACCTATAATGTCCTGCTCTGCCAGTCGGTAATCAAACCGCAGGGAGTCATTGAATTGCTTAAAACGCTGATCTGCTGCCTGACTAAACCGTCCGCCCCACAATGCCATAATCTTGCTTCCCTAAGTCTAAGTTCTGAATACAAATCGTTTTGATATGGAGATAATAGCCCGTTACGCCAGAATCCGCGTCCCAATCGGCACACCATTAAACAGCGCCGGCAATTGATCTGCATGACGCCAACTGGCGATATCCACTGGGCGACCCAATGAGCGAGCGGCATCCAGCGCGGCATTCACTTTAACAATCATGCCATCAGTAATAATGCCCTGAGCAATTAATTGCTCGGCTTTCTGGGCGGTCATTTCTGCAATCCGCTGGCCTTTGCCATCCAGAATACCGCTCACGTCAGAGAGCAAAATCAGATCGGCCCCCAGTGTCGCCGCCAGTGCGGTTGCAGCCTGATCGGCATTCACATTCATCAATTTGCCATCTGCGGTAATACCAATTGAGCTGATGATTGGCATGTAATCCGCTGCCAGCAGGGTTTGCACCAAGGCGGGTGAGCCGGGTTGCGCTTTCCCTACATGCCCCAGCTCTGCATCCAGTGGTGTCACCGAAACTGTATTGCCATCGCCCAGACAGAGGCCCACAGCATTGATCTGGTGTTTCACCGCCCAAGAGAGCAGCGTTTTGTTGGCGGTTCCCGCCAGTGCGCCAGTGATAATATCAATCTGGTCAGCCGGAGTGACCCGCAAGCCGTTTTTCTTCACCACTGGCAGCGCGAGTTTTTTCATCAGCTCATCTACCAGACAGCCACCACCGTGCATAATCACAAGCGGGCGCTCATGCTTCTCACGATAGGTCACCAATGCAGTAAACAGGCGTTCCAGCGCTTCTTCGCTGTCCAGCAACACGCCACCTAATTTAATGACCAACGGGTTCATCATGTTTCGCCTCAATATAATTGGATAAAGTATCAGTTTCTGCCCATTTTGACTCAGTTATCGCCCTTTGGTGACTCACAATAGGGACTGAGTTTCCGTAAAGCCAAAACGGATATTCATGCATTGTACCGCCTGTGCCGCAGCACCTTTCAGCAGGTTATCTTCCGTCGCAACAATGATTAAATGCTCGCCCTGCACTGAGAAACCAATGTCACAGAAAGGCAGGCCGACGACCGCTTTAAGCGCCGGTACGCCTTGCTGATATAACCGCACCAGCGGCTTATCTTGATACGCGTTATGGTACGCCTCGGCGATATCTTCCGCCGTGACACCGGCGTTCAGGCGGCAAGTGATGGTCGCCAAAATGCCGCGCGCGAAATTGCCCAAGTGCGGGGTGAAAATCACGGGGGTGCCAAGGTGAGCAACAATCTCCGGCTGATGACGGTGATTAAACAGGCCATACGGCTGCAAGCTCACTTCGCAAAAACTGTTGCCGATGCTGGCCTTACGCCCCGCCCCGCTAACGCCACTGACGGCGTTAATCACAGGCCATTGCGCCTGATTGAGTAAACCGCCCTCGACCAGTGGCTTCAATGCCAATTGTGAAGCGGTTGGATAGCAGCCGGGAACCGCAATCAATTGGGCCTGCTTAATTTCTTCGGCCTGCCATTCAGCCAGCCCATAAACCGCTTTGTCCAACCAATCAGCGTGCTGGTGTTCAAAACCGTAGTATTGGCTATAAAAATTAGCGTCCTGAACCCGGAATGCGCCAGAGAGATCAAACACCACGCAGCCCGCCGCTAAAAACTGCGGAGCCAAATCATGGCTGACTTCATGGGCGGTGGCGAGGAACACCACATCAACGCCTTTTGCCGCCTGCGCCACGTCTACCAAGGGTTGCAGCGGAAGATCAATGATGCTTTTGAGTTGCGGATGCAGGTCGGACAGTAATTTTCCTGCATCTGTACTTTGCGCTGAAACCGCTAAAGCGGTTATGTTCATATGTGGGTGACGATTGAGGTAAGCCGTAAGTTCCGCTCCGGCATAGCCGCTGGCACCAACAATTAGCGTATTTAGCATGGGTTCAGTTCACCTTACCCTTCTTACTGCGCGTTGCGGCGAGATTGGCTCGCGGGCGACAACACTCAGTACTTTGGGTATAACATTTAATGGGTATAAAGACATAAGTAGTCAAAATCGGCATTTGGGTGGTCAGCAAGGTTTCACTGTCCCCCATGTGATTGAGCATTGACATTTTCGTAAATTTAAGGGTGTTTTTAGGTTCCCTTACACTTAAGCTTAATGTATTTTTATTCATAATTATTGCATGAATATTGATACTATCCTAACCAAAGGCTGTCAACAGTGAAGATGAAATTACCTCCATTTATTGAGCTGTATCGGGCGTTAATCGCCACGCCATCGATCAGCGCGACCGATAGCGCCCTCGATCAAAGCAATGAGGCGTTAATCAACTTGTTAGCCGGATGGTTTGCCGATTTGGGTTTTCGTATTGAAATCCAACCCGTACCCGATACACGCCACAAATTTAATCTATTAGCCAGCATCGGCGAAGGCAATGGCGGATTACTGCTAGCGGGTCATACCGACACCGTCCCTTACGATGAGGGGCGCTGGACGCGTGATCCCTTCACGCTGACCGAGCACGACAATAAGTTATATGGTTTGGGCACTGCCGACATGAAAGGCTTTTTTGCTTTTATTCTCGATGCGGTGCGCGATATCGACGCCAGCAAGCTGAGTAAACCGCTCTATATTCTGGCGACCGCCGATGAAGAGACGACCATGGCAGGCGCGCGCTACTTTGCCGCCTCTACCCAATTGCGCCCTGACTTTGCCATTATTGGCGAGCCAACCTCACTGCAACCGGTGCGGGCGCACAAAGGGCATATCTCCAGCGCGATCCGCATTACTGGCCAGTCCGGTCATTCCAGTGATCCCGCGCGCGGCGTCAATGCGATTGATTTGATGCATGAATCCATTACCGAGCTAATGAAGCTGCGCACCACACTGCAAACGCGTTATAACAACCCAGCTTTTGCTATCCCTTATCCGACGATGAATTTCGGTCATATCAGTGGCGGTGATGCAGCAAACCGTATCTGTGCTTGCTGTGAATTACATATGGATATACGCCCGTTGCCGGGTCTGACATTAAGTGATCTGGATGAGTTGATGACTGAAGCGCTAGCGCCAGTCAGCCAGCGCTGGCCGGGCCGCCTGAGCATTGATGAACTGCATCCGCCGATTCCTGGCTATGAATGCCCGACAGATCACCATATGGTGGGGGTTATCGAAAAATTATTGGGTGAGCGCACGGCGGTGGTGAACTACTGCACCGAAGCGCCATTTATCCAGCAAATTTGCCCAACATTGGTATTGGGGCCAGGCTCAATCAATCAGGCCCACCAGCCGGATGAGTTTATTGATATGGCCTTTATCGAACCAACCCGCGAGCTGATTGGTCAGTTAGTTGACCATTTCTGCCAACAGAAATAACCCTAATGGGGTAGGCGGATCAATATTGTCCATAAGCCAGACTGATAACCTGAGTCTGGTAATTAAATTTCAGCAATATCCCTAAAATTGATGTTTTTTTGCTAAAAATAGTGTCAATTGGGGTATGGAATTGAACGTGGCGAGTGGAATTGTCCATCTCAGCCTTTTGGGTGAAACTAATTTACAAAAAGAAACCATAAAAATTTATACCCAAAGCCATTGGCGTTGCAGGTAGGCGTCAAGGGCGAAGGGGATATGGGTCAGGGGTCATATGAACGAACAATATTCCGCAATGCGAAGTAACGTCAGTATGCTCGGCAAACTACTCGGGGATACCATCAAGGAAGCGCTCGGCGAACACATTCTTGATCGAGTAGAAACCATCCGTAAATTATCCAAATCTTCGCGTGCTGGTAATGAAGCGAGCCGTCAGGAGTTGTTGACGACACTGCAAAATCTCTCCAACGACGAGCTGCTGCCGGTGGCCCGTGCTTTTAGCCAATTCCTCAATCTGACGAATACGGCGGAGCAATACCACAGCATTTCGCCACACGGTGAAGCGGCAAGTAACCCGGAAGCCCTGGCCCAACTGTTCACCCGCTTAAAAGACAAAAAACTGAGCGAGCAAGATATGCGTAGCGCGGTTGATGAGTTATCCATCGAACTGGTGCTGACCGCTCACCCAACCGAGATTACCCGCCGCACCCTGATCCATAAACTGGTGGAAGTGAATACCTGCCTGAGCCAGTTGGATCACAATGATTTAGCCGATTACGAACGCAACAAGATCATGCGTCGTTTGCGGCAGTTGGTTGCACAATCATGGCATACCGACGAAATTCGTAAAATTCGCCCCTCCCCAGTGGATGAAGCCAAATGGGGCTTTGCCGTGGTCGAAAACAGCTTATGGGAAGGGGTGCCCGCGTTCTTGCGCGAGTTTAACGAGCAGTTGCAAAACTCCCTCGACTACCGCTTGCCAGTAGAAGCCGTGCCGATTCGCTTTACGTCATGGATGGGCGGCGACCGCGACGGTAACCCGAATGTGACCGCTGAAATCACCCGCCATGTGCTGCTGCTTAGCCGCTGGAAAGCCACCGATCTGTTCCTGCGTGATATTCAAGTGCTGGTGTCAGAGCTATCGATGTCGGAATGCACGCCGGAACTGCGTGAGCTGGCGGGTGGCGACGAGATACCGGAACCTTATCGCGAGCTGATGAAGCGCGTCCGTACCCAGTTGACCAACACTCAGGTTTACTTAGAAAAACGCCTGAAAGGCGAGCGTGTCTTGCCACCGACTGATTTGCTGGTTAGCAATGACCAACTGTGGGACCCGCTCTACGCCTGCTATCAATCACTGAAAGCCTGCGGCATGGAGATTATTGCCAACGGCCAGTTGTTGGATACCCTGCGCCGGGTTCGCTGCTTTGGCGTGCCATTGGTGCGTATCGATGTGCGCCAAGAAAGTACTCGCCACACCGATGCCATTGCTGAGCTAACCCGCTATCTGGGCCTCGGCGATTATGAGAGCTGGTCTGAAGCGGACAAACAAGCCTTCCTGATCCGCGAATTGAACTCCAAGCGCCCACTGGTCCCACTGAAATGGGAACCGAGCGCTGATACACAAGAAGTGCTGGAAACCTGTCGGGTGATCGCCGAAGCGCCGGAAGGCTCTATCGCGGCCTATGTTATCTCGATGGCGAAAGTGCCATCGGATGTACTGGCGGTGCATTTGCTGCTGAAAGAGGCGGGCTGCCCGTTCACCCTGCCAGTGGCCCCACTGTTCGAAACCCTTGATGACCTGAACAACGCCGATGACGTGATGACGCAGTTGCTGAACATCGATTGGTATCGCGGCCTGATTCAAGGCAAGCAGATGGTGATGATTGGCTATTCTGACTCGGCGAAAGATGCCGGTGTGATGGCGGCTTCTTGGGCGCAATATCGCGCACAGGATTCGTTGATCAAAACCTGCGAGAAAGCAGGGATCACCCTGACGCTGTTCCATGGCCGTGGCGGTTCTATTGGTCGTGGTGGCGCACCTGCTCACGCCGCACTGCTCTCTCAGCCTCCAGGTAGCCTGAAAGGTGGCTTACGTGTGACGGAGCAAGGCGAGATGATTCGCTTTAAGTTTGGTCTGCCGGAAGTCACCATCAGCAGTCTGGCGCTCTATGCTGGCGCGATTCTGGAAGCCAATCTGCTCCCACCACCGGAACCAAAGAAAGAGTGGGTTGAGGTGATGGATATTCTGTCGAACGCATCCTGCGATATGTATCGCGGCTATGTGCGCGAAAATCCAGAGTTCGTCCCTTACTTCCGCTCCGCCACCCCAGAGCTGGAATTAGGCAAGCTGCCGTTGGGTTCACGGCCAGCCAAACGTCGCCCAAATGGCGGTGTGGAGAGCTTGCGGGCGATTCCGTGGATCTTCGCCTGGACACAAAACCGTCTGATGCTACCTGCCTGGTTAGGTGCCGGGGCTGGGTTGCAGAAAGCGATTGATGCTGGCAAGCGCGATGTCCTCGCCACCATGTGCCGTGACTGGCCGTTCTTCTCGACCCGTATCGGCATGCTGGAGATGGTGTTCGCCAAAGCCGATTTGTGGCTGGCAGAGTATTATGATCAGCGTTTAGTGGATAAATCTTTGTGGCCGTTGGGTCAGCAACTGCGTGATCAATTGGCAGCGGACATTAACGTGGTGCTGGCGATTGCCAATGATGATCACTTGATGGCTGATTTGCCGTGGATTGCGGAGTCTATCGCGTTACGTAACGTGTACACCGACCCGCTGAACGTCTTGCAAGCAGAGCTGTTGCACCGTTCGCGTCAGCAAGAGCACCCCGATGCCCGTGTTGAGCAGGCGTTAATGGTGACCATCGCGGGTGTCGCGGCGGGAATGCGCAATACTGGCTAGCCGTTAGCTCGAGGGTGAGGTCGGTTGGCAGGCAATTTACGTCCAACCGACCGCCAATGCTTCAATTGTCTATCGGCGCATGCGCTGATTCATTGATATAAAGCGAATCCTACCAGTACTGTTCGCTGGTCATATGCCCCGGTTTACGGCGCAAATGTTTACGCATTTCGCGTTGCTCTTTCAGTAATTGCTGGGTGTCTCGCACCATTTGCGGGTTACCGCACAGCATCACATGACTGTCCTTCGCATCAATGTTCAACCCCACCGCCGCCTCCAGTGAGCCATTTTCAATCAATGCGGGTACCCTGCCCGTCAACGAACCGGGAGAGCGCTCGCGACTCACCACCGTCTGGATACGCAACTTGCCGTTATAGCGCTGTTCTAGCTGTTGCATCAATGGCAAGTAGCTGAGATCACGGGCAAAACGTGCGGCATGAACTAACACCACATGCTTAAAGCGCTCCAGATCGCGCCCCTCCTGCAAGATAGAGAGATAGGGGCCAATAGCGGTGCCCGTTGCCAGCATCCATAAGGTATCGCAATCCGGTATCTCTTCCAGCACAAAGAAGCCAGCAGCCTGCTTGGTCACCATCACTTCATCGCCCACCGCCAGTTGATCTAACCGTGGGCTGAGTTTTCCTTCCGGCACCGTGACCAGATAGAACTCCAGATTGTCGTCACTCGGGGCATTGACGTAAGAGTAGGCCCGCTGCACCCGCTCGCCGTTAATATCTAATGCCAGCTTGGCAAATTGACCCGCAGTAAAGGGATCGACGGGTGCACTGACCCGAATACTGAACAGCGCGTCTGTCCAGTGCTCGACGTGAGTAATCTTGCCACTAACCCATTCAGCCATCGTTATGGTCCCTCCGTCATCTTTCAAATTGCAGGTGTATTAGAAATCGAGCCAAAAGCGCAGGCGATATCTTAGGGGATCTGGCTGGAAAGTATTATCGATTAAATGTTATGGCGCTGTTTTGCTTAGCAGATTCACGTCGCCACCGTGAATATGGACACTTTAGTTTACGTGGGTGGTGGTTTTATCTGCCAGTTGACCATTTGGCAATATGTCGTGCTGTCTCGCTAAAAATTTTAAATTTGTTAGCTTATGCGCAAATAGTGAGGTGTGTCGCAAAACGGCACGAGTTACAGCTAATTGACACGTTAAGATAATGAAAAAAATAGAGAATTTTCACCTGCTGGTGATGTTAATCCTGTTAGTTGCCGTGGGTCAGATGGCGCAGACAATCTATGTGCCGGTTATCGCGGATATCGCCCGTGATTTATCCGTGCGTACCGGTGTGGTACAGCGCGTGATGGCGGCCTATTTGTTGACCTATGGCTTCTCACAACTGATTTATGGCCCGCTATCAGACCGGATTGGCCGTCGCCCCGTCATTCTGGCGGGCATGATGATTTTTATGTTAGGCGCATTGGGGGCATGGCTGGCAGGTAGCCTGGCCATGCTGGTGGCAGCCAGCGCTTTGCAAGGCATGGGGACGGGAGTTGCGGGTGTGATGGCGCGAACCATGCCTCGGGATCTCTACTCCGGCTCCACATTACGTTACGCCAACAGCATGTTAAACATGGGGATTCTGGTTAGCCCGCTCATGGCTCCAGTGATTGGCGGGGTGCTGGCGAGTCTGTTTGGCTGGCGCGCTTGCTACGCATTTCTGCTGTTTTTATGCGGCGGCGTGGCATTTTGTATGTTCCGCTGGCTGCCGGAAACCCGTCCGCAGCAGACTGAAAAACGGCGAATGCTCGCCAGCTTCCGTCTGTTGTTATCTGACCGCGCCTTTAGCTGCTATCTGGTGATGCTGATTGGCGCACTGGCTGGAATTGCGGTCTTTGAGGCCAGTGCTGGCGTGTTAATGGGCGGCGTGCTTGGGCTGAGTGGGGTAACCGTCAGTATTCTGTTTATCCTGCCAATTCCAGCGGCATTCTTTGGCGCATGGTATGCCGGTCGCGACGGTAAAAGCTTCCACAGTCTGATGTGGCATTCAGTGATCAGTTGCCTGCTGGCAGGGTTGATGATGTGGATACCGGGCTGGTTTGGCGTGATGAATATCTGGACGCTAGTCATTCCGGCAGCACTATTCTTCTTTGGGGCGGGGATGTTATTCCCACTGGCAACCACCGGAGCAATGGAGCCATTCCCTTATCTGGCAGGTGCGGCAGGGGCACTGGTCGGCGGGCTACAGAATGTGGGGTCAGGATTGGCGACATGGTTGTCCGCTATGCTGCCGCAGACCGGGCAATTTAGTCTGGGGTTGCTGATGTTCGCCATGGCGATATTGATTTTGCTCTGCTGGTGGCCGTTATCCCATCGGATGCAGCCACAAGAACACCGCGTTTAAGCGAGGCTGAGCATACTAAGACTAAAATGGGTACTGAATGCAGTACCCGTTTTTATTGATGCCGACCAAGTTACAGTAAGAATTCGTGCAGTGACGGGTCTTTGCGATCCAAGAAATGGGTGGAACGGATGCGGCGAATGGTCCGAGATTTGCCCCGGATCAGTAGTGTTTCGGTGGTCGCCATGTTCCCTTTGCGGTAAATCCCCTCCAGCAGATCACCTTTGGTAATTCCGGTGGCGGAGAAAATGACATTGTCATTGCGCGCCATATCCCCCAATAACAGAACTTTACCTGCTTCGATGCCCATGGATTTACAGCGCGCCAGCTCTTGCTCACCGATTCGACGGTTATCTTCGTTATCCCCCTTCACTTGATGGCGCGGCAACAAACGGCCTTGCATATCGCCGTCTAATGCACGAATCACCGCAGCCGAAATCACCCCTTCAGGTGCACCGCCGATGCAGTACATCACATCCACTTCGCTCTCTGGCATACAGGTTAAAATGGATGCCGCGACATCGCCATCTGGAATGGCGAAGACTTTAACGCCCAGTTGCTGCATTTCAGCAATGATGCCGTCATGACGCGGTTTGGCTAGCGTGATCACGGTTAAATCAACTAACGGTTTATTCAGCTTGCTGGCAACATTACGCAGGTTTTGCTCGAGCGACAGGTTAAGGTCGATAGCGCCTTTCGCACCGGGGCCAACCACCAGCTTCTCCATATACATATCCGGCGCATGTAAAAATGTGCCTTTATCGCCCACCGCCAACACCGCCAACGCATTGGCCTGCCCCATGGCGGTCATGCGGGTGCCTTCAATGGGATCAACCGCAATATCAACAGCATCCCCTTGCCCCGTACCGACGCGCTCACCGATAAACAGCATCGGTGCTTCATCAATTTCGCCTTCACCGATAACAATCTGCCCATCGATATTGACCTGATTGAGCATAATGCGCATAGCCCGTACCGCAGCGCCGTCGGCGGCATTTTTATCGCCCCGACCCAGCCACTTATAACCTGCTAGCGCGGCAGCTTCGGTAACACGGGAGAACTCGATGGCTAATTCACGTTTCATGGTTAGACCTGTTGATTGCGAAATGGAGGAACGATATATGGGCGGGAATTCTAGCACTCTTCGTCCTTGAAGGCGCAGCGGTGAGCGCATAAAAAAACGCGCTATCGGGGGGCGATAGCGCGTTGATGACAAAAACACGTTCAGCGTAAAACAGGTAGGCCGTTACTCTTCGTGGTCTTCCCATGCCTGAGCACGGGCGACGGCTTTCTTCCAACCTTTGTAGCGGAAATCGCGCTCAGTGGTCTCAATCCCTGGGCGGAATTCGCGCTCAATGGTTGCCTTGCTCTTCACTTCATCCAGATCATTCCAGAAGCCTGTCGCCAGACCTGCCAAGAATGCCGCACCCAACGCGGTGCTTTCACGCACAGCCGGGCGCTCAACACGCGTGCCCAGAATGTCGGCTTGGAACTGCATCAGGAAGTTGTTCGCCACCGCGCCGCCATCGACACGCAGTGATTTCAGGCGGGCACCGGAATCCGCTTGCATCGCATCCAGTACGTCACGAGTTTGGTATGCAATCGACTCCAGTGTTGCGCGGATAATATGGTTGCTGTTCACACCACGCGTCAGACCGAAAATTGCACCACGGGCATACGGGTCCCAATAAGGAGCACCTAAGCCAGTAAAGGCAGGCACGACATAGACGCCATTGCTGTCTTTCACTTTAGTCGCGAAGTATTCGGAGTCGGTAGCATCACTGATCAGTTTCAGCTCATCACGCAGCCATTGGATAGAGGCACCGCCAATAAACACCGCGCCCTCCAGTGCATAGTTAACTTCACCGCGCGGGCCACAGGCGATAGTGGTCAGCAGCCCATGGTTAGACTGAACCGCTTCTTCACCAGTATTCATCAGCAGGAAGCAGCCCGTGCCGTAGGTGTTTTTCGCCATACCCGGTTGTACACAAAGCTGGCCGAACAGCGCCGCTTGTTGGTCACCCGCGATCCCCGCGATAGGAATACGCGTGCCACCTTTACCCCCGATATTGGTCTGACCGTAGACTTCAGAGGATGGGCGAACTTCAGGCAGCATGGCACGCGGGATATTCAGCGCCGCCAGCATACGTTCATCCCACTCTTTGGTGCGGATATTAAACATCATGGTACGTGATGCGTTGGTGTAATCCGTAACGTGTACACGGCCCTGTGTCATGTTCCACACCAGCCAAGTATCCACTGTACCAAACAGCAACTCGCCGCGCTCAGCACGGTCACGCGCGCCTTCCACGTTATCGAGGATCCATTTCACTTTGGTGCCAGAGAAGTAAGGGTCAACGACTAAGCCCGTGTTGTGGCGGATGTACTCTTCCAGCCCCTCTTTCTTCAATTTTTCGCAGATATCAGCAGTGCGGCGACATTGCCAGACAATGGCGTTATACACCGGTTTGCCGGTCGCTTTATCCCAAACAATGGTGGTTTCGCGTTGGTTAGTGATGCCGATGCCAGCTATCTCATCAGAACTGATACCCGCTTTTGCCAGCACCTCAACCAGAGTCGAACTTTGGGTTGCCCAGATCTCCATGGGATCATGTTCGACCCAACCCGCTTTCGGGTAAATCTGGGTGAATTCGCGCTGAGACACACTCACGATATTAGCATCATGATCCAGCACCACCGCTCTGGAGCTGGTGGTACCCTGATCAAGCGCAACAATATATTTTTTTGGAGTCGTATTTTCAGTTGTCATAATAAGCTCACATTTTAAGTTGCCATTTATACCCATCGTCCTTGAGGCCACAGGGGTGTTAGTGACACTCACTTACCCGCAACGGCAATTTCTTTGGGTATATTACAATCTATTATTTATGTTTTATGCTTTACGTTCTGTGGCCGTGACCGTGTTTTCGTCTTCATCGGCGGCACACACATCACATGGCAAGTGGCGGCCAATCAGCGCACGATAACCAAATGCACCGAGCAATGCGCCGACAATTGGCCCGAAGATTGGCACCAAGAAGTAAGGAATATCACGTCCGCCAGTGAAGGCGATTTCACCCCAGCCAGCCAGATAAGCAAATGCTTTTGGACCAAAGTCACGTGCTGGGTTTAATGCGAAGCCGGTCAATGGCCCCATTGATGCACCGATAACGGCGATCAGAATACCA
This sequence comes from Yersinia mollaretii ATCC 43969, assembly GCF_013282725.1. Taxonomy (NCBI): domain Bacteria; kingdom Pseudomonadati; phylum Pseudomonadota; class Gammaproteobacteria; order Enterobacterales; family Yersiniaceae; genus Yersinia; species Yersinia mollaretii. The sequence goes on from NZ_CP054043.1 coordinate 1,088,329, forward strand.
ATCAGCAGAGGAGCCAGCGGACCACGTGGAATACCGTTACCATCATCAGTCAGTGCCAAAATCAGGCACATCAGAATGGCAGTAATTACTGTTTCAACCAAGAAAGCTTGGAAAACAGAGATATGCGGATTTGGATAGGTAGAGAAGATACCCGCCAAATTTAGGCTCTCGGCACTGCCGCGAACCATTTGATGAGTTTGCTCAAAATCGACGAACAGGTTGTAGTACAGGCCGTACACTAATGCCGCAGCACAAAATGCGCCCGCAACCTGCGCCACAATGTAAGGGATAACTTTACGGCGATCAAAGCAAGCGAATAACCACAATGCGATGGTGACTGCCGGATTAAGGTGTGCACCTGAGATTGCTGCTGTTAAGTAGATGGCCATGGCAACACCCAAGCCCCAAATGATACTAATTTCCCATTGCCCGAAACTGGCGCCGGCCAACTTCAACGCAGCAACACAACCCACACCAAAAAAGATTAGCAGACCGGTACCGAGGAACTCTGCGATACACTGGCCCTTCAAGGTCGAACTAGCGGTTTGGCTCATAGTAGATGTCCTACAGACAGAGATTTATAGGGTATTTCTTATTTTTGCCCTTCGTACCGCGAAGGGAGTGATGTAAATTTATCGTTAACGAGCACAAACGAGAAATAGCGAAATCAAAATGTGTGTAGTGCGTCATAAAAATGAGCGATTTCGCGTTATTCGTGGCTGTTAAGGGACTTTAAAAGTGTGATCAGACCAGTGGTTTCTTATCTGCTTGTTAAGAGAATGTAGAGTTTTACAGTATAGGCCGTCACCGTCTTTCAGTTTTTGCCGATATCTCCTGATACGAAATTGCTACAGAGTGTGGTTTGTGCCGTATGGCGCTAGACAGGGGGAGACTGGCTACATACAATCGGTTTATCAAGAGCATCGTTTTTATCAAGCTGCGTTGCCTTTACGAAGGGACGCGTTAGAACATAGCGCTTGTTACACTCGTTCGATGGATATATAGCGCGATAAGTATTCACAGCAGTTTCATCTACCGAGGGTTGCTTTAGTCGATAAGGTTATGTCGTGCATAGGGTAACTTCGGTGAAGAGTGATGACTGCGACTAAAAGTTGTACGCCTTGCTACCAGAAGGGGACCGAAGAATGTCATTTGAAGTATTTGAGAAATTGGAAGTTAAAGTTCAGCAGGCGATTGATACCATCACTTTGTTACAGATGGAAATTGAAGAGCTGAAAGAGAAAAATAACACCCTGTCCCAAGAAGTTCAGGATGTAGCGGGTGGCCGTGAAGCCTTAGTGCGTGAAAATGAGCAACTAAAGCAAGAGCAACACGTCTGGCAGGATCGTCTGCGGGCACTGTTGGGAAAGATGGAAGAAGTCTAACGACTGACTGGCTTTCATCGACTCTTCCTGCTTGAAGTAGCAGGAATGCAAAAGGGCGATATCAATATCGCCCTTTTTTAGGTTTTTCGCTGAAAGGTACGTGGTATATTATTCAATATCCAAGGGTTCTTCTGACAGAATGATACCTGTGTTGTCAGCGTACAAATGGTCACCGGAGAAGAAGGTTACGCCGCCAAAATTAACGCGGATATCACTCTCGCCAATGCCCTCATCGGCAGCTCCAACAGGGATAGCAGCCATCGCCTGAATCCCGATATCCAACTCAGCCAGTTCATCAACCTGACGGACGGCACCGTAAACAACAATCCCTTCCCACTCGTTTTTCAGCGCCAAATCAGCAAGTTCAGCATTGATTAATGCACGGCGCACAGAGCCACCACCATCGACGACCAAAACGCGGCCCAGACCATTTTCTTCAAGCAGGTCAAACAACAAGCCGTTATCTTCGAAACATTTTACAGTAGTAATCTTGCCACCAAATGAAGTACGTCCGCCAAAATTGGAGAACAGGGGTTCTACCACATTTACCTCTTCATGATAGATATCGCAGAGATCGGAAGTATCATATTTCATAGGATTAACGTCTGGTTGCGGCTGGGATGCTAAGTATATCCCTTTCTGGTCGCTGTTGGCAAAAGCATCAATTGTTAAATTTACCCAAGCGGACCTTCACGCCAGCCCGCTAGGGTAAAGAGAGCGGTGGGATTAACTCAATACCAAGCCGACGGCAAACAGGATATTGGTCAGCAGCGCGGCTTTTACCATATGTTCAAGCATCGGGCGCATGCCCGCCGCCGTTGGGTCGCGCAGGACAAACAGGGCATGTTTAGCCAACAGTGGGACAGCCAAAATAAAGATCCATCCAGCCCAACTATGCAGATTCAAAAAGCTAAATAGCGCCAGACAGAAGATAGCAGCAGCAATCAGCAGCACATGATAGTAACGCGCAACCACTGGGCCGAGTCGCACTGCCAGTGTGTTTTTGCCATTTGCTCTGTCATTTTCAATATCACGCAAATTATTAATATTCAAAACAGCGGTAGCCAGTAAACCACAGGCCGTGGCAGGCAGCATGACAATGCTATCAAAGTGCCCAGCCTGAAGGTAATAAGTCCCGGCGACACTCAGCCAGCCAAAGAATACCAACACGGATATATCGCCCAACCCCATATAACCATAGGGTTTATTACCCACGGTGTAGGTAATGGCGGCCACAATAGCCATCAGGCCGAGCAGCAGGAAGCCTAAAACGTCACTGGGTTTTTCACAGGCGATGGCGATAAGTGAGATACCGGAAACGACCGTCAGGGTCACGGTGATAATCAGCGCAACTTTCATCTGATGGCGAGTAATCATCCCTTTTTGCATGCCGCGCAACGGCCCGATACGCTCTTCAGTATCACTGCCCTTAATAGCATCGCCGTAATCATTGGCCAGATTGGAGAGAATTTGCAGCAGGCCAGCCGTCAATAAGGCGAGTAAAGCGACGGCGGGTTTAAAACTATCGAGCCAGACAGCCAATGCTGAGCCAGTGACGATAGAGGCAAAAGCCAGAGGTAGGGTTCGTGGCCGTAGGCTTTCCAGCCAAGCCTGAGTTTGGCTGGTGTTAGTTGATAGGCTCATTTTTCGCTTCATTTTATAGGGGTCTGGTCCGCCCATATTGGCGCGTTAAAAAGATTCATGTCTGCCAAGAATAATAGTCAAAAACATGTTGATGAAAACAAGAGTGGGAGGCGATGCCTCCCACTCGATATTTATTGGCGGACCATTTTATCCAGCATGGGACTATAAAGCGAATTATAGGATAAAACGGCTCAGATCTTCATCTGCAACCAGTTCATCCAAATGCTTACCGACATAGGCCGCGTCAATGGTGATGGATTGACCATGACTTTCGCTGGCGTCATAGGAGATATCCTCCATCAGGCGCTCCAGCACGGTATGCAAACGACGTGCGCCGATATTTTCGGTGCGTTCATTCACCTGCCATGCCGCTTCAGCGATTTTGCGGATACCTTCGCGGGTAAACTCAACAGTCACACCTTCGGTCGCCATCAGCGCCTTGTACTGCTCGGTTAACGAGGCACTCGGCTCCGTCAGAATACGCTCGAAATCATCCGTAGTCAGCGCCTGCAACTCTACGCGGATAGGTAAGCGACCTTGCAATTCCGGAATAAGGTCTGACGGGCTGGAGACCTGAAATGCGCCGGAAGCAATAAACAGAATATGGTCAGTTTTTACCATGCCGTGTTTGGTGGAAACCGTGCAACCTTCAACCAATGGCAGCAAATCACGCTGCACCCCTTCACGGGAAACATCTGGGCCAGAGGTCTGGCCGCGTTTACAGATTTTATCGATTTCATCGATGAACACGATCCCGTGTTGCTCCACCGCATCAATCGCCTGCTGCTTCAGTTCTTCTGGGTTAACCAGCTTCGCGCCCTCTTCCTCAATCAGCAGTTTGAATGCATCTTTGATTTTGATTTTGCGCGGTTTTTGTTTCTGACCTGCAATGTTCTGGAACATCGATTGCAACTGGTTGGTCATCTCTTCCATGCCCGGAGGAGCCATAATTTCAACCCCCATCGGCGAGGCAGCCAGATCGATCTCAATCTCTTTGTCATCTAACTGACCTTCACGCAATTTTTTGCGGAAAGCCTGACGGGTGGCAGATGGCTCTTGTGTTTCATCCGGCTGACCCCAGTTATTTTTGGCTGGCGGGATGAGCACGTCCAGAATGCGCTCTTCAGCTAACTCTTCCGCCCGATAACGCATTTTCTCAATGGATTGATGGCGAACCATTTTAACGGCAGCATCAGTCAGATCGCGGATAATTGAGTCCACTTCTTTACCAACATAGCCAACTTCGGTGAATTTCGTGGCTTCAACTTTGATGAATGGCGCATTAGCCAGTTTTGCCAAGCGGCGGGCAATTTCAGTTTTACCCACACCGGTTGGGCCGATCATCAAAATATTTTTAGGAGTAACTTCGTGGCGCAACTCTTCGTTGAGCTGCATCCGACGCCAGCGATTGCGCAGAGCAATGGCCACTGCACGTTTAGCTTTATCTTGGCCGATAATATAGCTATCAAGTTCGCTGACGATTTCGCGTGGGGTCATTTCAGACATGTTTCTCTATCCTTACGCTTTGTACGTTAATTCTTCAATGGTTTGGAAGCGGTTGGTATAGATACAAATATCCCCCGCAATGCTCAGTGATTTCTCAACGATATCCCGCGCACCTAACTCGGTATTGTCCAGCAGTGCACGCGCGGCAGACTGAGCGTAAGGCCCACCGGAGCCGATAGCAATCAGGTCATCTTCAGGCTGAACAACATCGCCATTACCGGTAATGATGAGTGAGGCGGTTTCATCAGCAACAGCCAGCAGCGCCTCGAGCTTGCGCAGCATGCGGTCTGTGCGCCAATCTTTGGCTAACTCAACTGCCGCTTTCGTCAGATGGCCTTGGTGCATCTCCAGTTTACGCTCAAACAGTTCAAACAGCGTAAAGGCATCAGCGGTCCCCCCTGCAAAACCAGCAATGACTTGATTGTTATAAAGGCGGCGAACTTTTTTCGCATTGCCTTTCATGACGGTGTTGCCCAGAGTGACCTGACCATCACCACCGATAACAACATGACCATTACGGCGAACACTTACAATTGTTGTCACGAGCGAACCCTCGTTGCAGACTGAATGGACCCCCATGCTGCCTTTCAGAAAAACAGCATGGGGTATATTGAGATTATAAATGGGGGAGGATTACTGCTTTTCAACCCCCGACAGCGAGGGGAATGCATCCTGATTGACCAGCATCTTTCAAACGCTGCAAGGTTTTATCGGCCGCAGCTTTGGTGCTGTAAGGACCGAGCACCACGCGATTCCAGCCACCACCTGCGGTAATGCGGCTTTCAATACCACCAAATGCCAGTTGGGCGCGGATAGATTCAGCCTGATCGACGGCTTTGAATGAGCCACATTGCACCATCCAACGTTGCGCTTTTTCTTTCTCTTTTTCCGGTTTTGGCGGTGTCACTGCCGGTGCTGCTGGTTGGGTACGCGGTAGCGTAGAGACCTGCGGCGCTATTTGTGTTTGTGACTGAATTTGCGTTTGTGACTGAATTGGCGTTTGTGCCGGTATCGGCGCAGTTGCCTGACGCGGCGGCTGCATATTAGCCGGTGGCGGAGTGATAGTCACCGCAGAACGTGGCACCGATATCCCTTGGTTATAAGGCACCTCTGACAGCTGTGTCGGCTGCTGGCGCATATCCGCCTGCATCTGCTCAAGCAATTGCCGCTGCTCATTCGTCAGTTGAGTCTTGGAATTCACTTCGCCACCCGCAGAAGGCTCTGTCGGTGTCGGCACGCCAATTTGGCGATTTTCCAGCTCTTTAATGTAGCGCCAGCGCTCTTCCGGTTTTGGGGGTAAGCCATTGCCAGTTCGAGGGTCATGGCTGGGCAGTAACGGAAGGTCACCCGGTTTGTTATGGGTGATGAAATAGAGGCCACCAACAAATACCACTAATAGCGCGACGGCCAGTGCCACCACGGTTTTAGATATTGCTGGAGCACTACGTTTTTTCCGGCTGGGGCTTTTGCGCCGCGCTCCTGAGCGCCCTCGGCTTACATAATCTCTTTGTGCCACTATCGTTTCGCTGCGTCGTAATGATGGAATAAGTCCGTCATGTTACTGAACCCCTGAATATTTGCCTAGCTTTTAGGCGCAGCAGTACTTTCCCTGACAATTAATTCGGTGTCTAACAAGCGGGAGCCACTTTGTACTGAATGCCCTTGTAACTGCTCAAGTAATAGTAACATGGCTTGCTGACCAATTTGATAACGAGGTTGCGCCACCGTGGTTAAAGGCGGATCGCAATATTGCGACAGTTTCAGATCGTCAAACCCCACCAACGAGACATCCTGCGGCACACTCAGCCCCATTCTCTTCGCCTGCCACATAGCGCCTATCGCCATGACATCATTGTGACAAAATATTGCCGTGGGTGGATTAGGTAGCGCCATCAGCGTGGCAAAGGTTTCAGCACCCGCTTCGTAGCTGAAATCGCCCCGCAAAATATAGTCGTTATCAACCGCAATACCATTACGGCGTAGCGCTTGAATATAGCCCTGTAGCCGATAGTGACTCAGCGGCAACGTCTCAGGCCCCGCCACACAAGCGATACGTTTGTGCCCCAATTCATGCAGATAGTTTACTGCTTCATAGGCCGCGGTCAGGTTATCGATATGGACAGTGGGTAATTCCAGTTCAGGCGAGAATTCGTTTGCCATCACCATCGGTGGCAAATTGCGCTGCTCCTCTTTGCTAGCATCAAACGGCAGATTAGAGCCTAGCAACAACATGCCGTCGATCTGCTTGGTAATGATCAGGTTGACGAAGGTGCGCTCTTGCTGAGTTTGTTGTGCGCAGTCGCCAATCAAGATCAGATAATCTTGCTGGGCTGCGGCATGCTCAATGCCCTGAATAATGTCAGCAAAAAACGGATCGCTGATATCCGGCACGATAACTAGGATGGTGCGCGATTCATTACGTTTAATGTTTCGAGACAAAGCGTGAGGAGAGTAGCCCACAGCCAGAACAGCTTGTTCCACCTTTTGTCGGGTCACTGCTGAAACCTTTTCTGGGTTCATCAATGCGCGTGACACCGTCGCAGTGGAAACACCTGCCATTCCCGCAACATCTTTCATGGTGGCCACTGTGAATTCTTTCTTCTGTTCCAACGCCTTTCTCCTTGCTCTGGCTCCATGCCAGCACTGATTGCTTTGAGATATCCCGAGGCCAATGGCTCAGGATATTAACGAGTTGTCACACGTCAACCGGGGTAACCGGTCAGCCGCGCTCATATCCTTTCATGGCAATGTAGTTTCGGTTAAATAGAGACTTTGCAACATTCTATACAGATAGTGGGGGCAATTTGTTACCTAATTTGCATTAAAAGTGTGACATAAGTAGGTTTTTTCGAACTGGCTCGCAGAATACCGGGTAAACGATTGCTTTGAGATACCGATCAAACAACCCATCACCCATTTTTACCCCAAATAATATGAAGAATATACGTTACCCAAAGTCATTGGCGTCACAGCTAGGCGGCAAGTAAGAAAGGAATTACGCAAACTAATTGGCGTCGCAGCAAGGCGGCAAATGAGTGCATCCCGATGAGCTGGCATCAGTCAGTGATTCGGGTAAGCGAGTACAGCCAACACAGCTGTAGCATCAAAAACGAAAGATATTACCCAAAGTCATTGGCGTCACAGCTAGGCGGCAAGCGAATGAGTCCCGATGAGCTGACTCAAGTCAGTGATTCGGGTGAGTGAGTGAAGCCAACAACGCTGTGGCGTCAAGGACGCAGGGTAATTAGCTATCGATGGGATCGACGTCCAACGTCCACTTAACTTTTCGTGCTTGCGGCAACGTATTGATCAGTGGCTGAGAGCTTTTAATCAGCCGTTGCAGTAATTGCCTTGAGGGATGCTGCAACAAGAGTTGCCAGCGGAAGCGCCCACTCCGCTTGGCCTGTAGTGCGGGCACTGGCCCCATGATCCAGAGGGCATCATCTTTAAGCGGGCTAGCTTCTAATAAATTGCGCAATTGTTGCAGGAAGAGGGCTGACTGCTGATTATCGTGGTCTTCACTGCGCACGATAATATGGCTGGTGTAAGGGGGTAAAAATACACTTTTGCGCTCTGCCAAGGCTTGTTTGGCGAAAGCATCGTAGCCCTGTTGCAGCAGGATTTGCAGCAGTGGATGCTCAGGGTGATGCGTTTGTAAAATGACTTCACCTTGCTTACCGGCGCGGCCCGCACGACCTGACACTTGCGTATAAAGCTGGGCAAAGCGCTCCGCTGAGCGGAAATCCGCTGAGAACAGCGCACCATCGACATCCAGCAGTGCCACCAGCGTGACATCGGGGAAGTGATGCCCTTTCGCCAGCATTTGCGTGCCAATCAAAATACGCGCGCCGCCCTGATGAACGTCCGCCAAATGCTGTTCCAGCGAGCCTTTGCGGCTGGTGGTATCGCGATCAATTCGGGTGATTGGTGTGTCGGGGAACAGCGGGGCCAGCTCATTCTCCAACTGTTCAGTACCGACACCCACCGAGACCAGATGCGTCGTCCCGCATTTCGGGCATTGCTGAGGCACTGGCCGCTGGCTATCACAATGGTGGCAACGCAACTGGCGGTGATTCTGATGCAGAGTGTAATAGTGGTCGCAGCGCTGACACTCGGCAATCCAGCCGCACTCATGGCACAGTAAAGCGGGCGCATATCCTCGGCGATTCAGAAATAAAATCACCTGATTATCCGCCGCCAAGTGGGCCTTCATCCGTTTTAGCAGTGGCTGAGAAAGCCCCACTTTTAGCGGCAGCCCTTTGAGGTCCAGCAAGTGCTGCGCAGCGGGTTTGGCATTACCGGCTCGCTTCGACAATGTGAGCTGGCGATATTTGCCCATTTGCACATTATGCAAGGTTTCCAGCGCGGGGGTGGCGGTGCCCATCACGATAGGAATGCCCTCTTCACGAGCGCGGAATACCGCTAAATCCCTCGCATGATAGCGCCAACCCTCCTGCTGCTTATAGGAGCTATCGTGCTCCTCATCAATAATGATGACCCCCAGACGGGAGAAGGGCGTAAACAGTGCGGAGCGCGTACCAATCACAATGGCGGCTTCGCCATTACGCGCCCTTAGCCAGACCGATAAACGCTCACTGTCGTTTAAGCCAGAGTGCAGCACCTCAACCGGCGCGTTAAACCGCTCGCGAAAACGGGCAATGGTCTGTGGGGTCAAGCCAATCTCAGGCACCATCACCAGCGCCTGACGCCCCTGCGCCAAAATATTCTCCAGCACACTCAGATAAACTTCCGTTTTACCTGAACCGGTCACCCCCGCCAGTAACCAAGCCGCAAACTGGGTATCTTCGCTGCGGATCGCACCCACGGCGGTGGCCTGTTCGGTATTGAGCCGTAGGCGCTCACCCAGTACGGCGAAACCCTGACGCCAATCGGTAACGGCCACTTCCTGTGCTCGCAGATCAATCAACCCCTTGCTGCGCAAGGCTTGCAACGCGCTTTCGGTTAATGCCATTTCATTGACTTGATGGCGATAGACCGGTTTTTGCAATAATGCAGCAAGCGCCTGTTGCTGCTTGGGGGCGCGTTTTAAGCTTTCCGGCGGTGTCGCACGGCCCTGCTCGGTAGCAAACCATTGCCACAAAGGAGCCGATTGCGCGGGTTTCCCTTGCCGTAACAGTATAGGCAGAGCATGAAACAGCACTTCGCCAATCGGATAGTGGTAGTACTCGGTTGCCCAGCAGAGAATGCGCCACAAGCTGGGCGGGAATAAGCTGCGATCATCCAAAATGGCATCAATGGCTTTCAGCTGCTCAAGAGGGAATGCGCTGGTATCACTGATCCCCACCACAATGCCGATGGCTTTACGTTTCCCAAACGGCACACTGACGCGAGCACCCACCACCGGGCAGGCCATGGCGCTGTCTAATCGGTAATCAAAGGTGCGGGCGAGTGGTACGGGTAAAGCCACTTGAACAACGGGCATGTGTTGCCATCCTGAATAAAATGGACTCGAATAAATAATGATTGAACAGTTTACACTGCATGCCTCACAATGTGCGGATTCGATTGCGCGGCTTTGGCAAATTCTGTATGATTCGCCGCCTTTGGTATAATTCGATATCAAATCCTGTTAACAACCGTTGGTTACTTTATCAGCGATTGTTAGTTATCAATCGTGTGGTGTCTGGCGGAACAGGGCTGGATAGCGACACGGCCTAAATATAGAGGTTTCCATGAAACAAGGTATCCACCCTAAATACGATTTAGTTACTGCTTCTTGCTCTTGCGGTAACGTTATCAAGATCAACTCTACTGTTGGTCATGACCTGAATCTGGACGTGTGCGGCGAATGCCACCCGTTCTACACTGGCAAGCAGCGTGATGTTGCGACCGGTGGCCGTGTTGACCGCTTCAACAAGCGTTTCAGCGTGCCAGGTGCAGCTAAGAAGTAATGTCTGCCCGTCAGACGAAAAAGGCGCCTTAGGCGCCTTTTTTCATTTCTACTCCCCGCCCATATTCATTGATGAGCAGGGGAGTAGCTGGAAATATCATCGTTAGGAATCAATATTCCCAAGTATCGGGATCAACACCCAATTCACGCATTAAAATCTTCGCGGCTTCCGGGATTTCATCACTGCGCTCTTTACGCAGATCTTCGTCATTCGGCAGCGGCTGTCCAGTAAATGCATGTAAAAAAGCCTCACACAACAATTCACTGTTGGTGGCGTGGCGCAGGTTATTCACCTGACGGCGGGTCCGCTCATCGGTGAGGATTTTTAACACCTTCAGCGGAATGGATACCGTGATCTTTTTGACCTGTTCGCTTTTCTTGCCGTGTTCAGCGTAAGGGCTGACATACTCGCCGTTCCACTCAGCCATGGGACACCTTAAATTTATCGGAAAAATACTAAATTCTGAAAACGGGCCAATTATGCCCGATCTTCGCTGTTCTCACTAAATAAATGTCGATTTAACTAGACTAATGTCACTCATTTAATCATTTCCGCCATTTATTAATAGCCGATACCTTTCTCTGCCATCTTTGCGGTGAAACAAAACCTCACCGAAACCTGACTGACATCATTAAGATATCTAAAACCTCTATAATTTTAGCGGTTATTATTCCATTGCTCAATCTATACGCAAAGAAGTTTAGATGTCCAGATGTATTGACGTCCGTAATTTGTGCGTCTACTCTGGCGTAACATTTTCTCGATCCCGGCTGGTGGAAATCCATATGACGCGTAAACAGGCAACAATAGCAGTCCGTAGCGGGTTGAATGACGACGAGCAATACGGCTGCGTTGTCCCCCCGATTCACCTCTCCAGTACTTACAATTTTATCGATTTCAATCAGCCACGCGCACATGACTATTCACGTCGCGGTAACCCGACGCGTGATGTGGTGCAGCGGGCCTTGGCTGAACTGGAGGGGGGTGCCGGTGCGGTGATGACCAGCAGCGGGATGTCGGCGATTCATTTGGTTTGCACCACCTTTTTGCAGCCGGGCGATTTGCTGGTCGCGCCGCATGACTGCTATGGCGGCAGCTACCGCCTATTTGATAGCCTGAGCAAACGCGGAGCTTACCGAGTGCTGTTTGTTGATCAGGGTGATGAAGTGGCCCTGAGTCGCGCATTGGCTGAAAAACCTAAGCTGGTATTGATTGAAACGCCCAGTAATCCACTACTGCGGGTGGTGGATATTGCCGCCATCTGCAAAGCGGCCCATGCCGTCGGCGCGCTGACGGTTTGCGACAACACCTTCCTCAGTCCCGCCTTGCAGCAGCCGCTCTCTTTAGGTGCGGATCTGGTGGTTCACTCCTGCACCAAATATCTGAATGGTCACTCCGATGTGGTAGCTGGCGCGGTGATTGCCAAAGATCCTGAGCTAGCGGTTGAACTGGCTTGGTGGGCGAATAATATCGGCGTCACTGGTGCGGCCTTTGATAGCTACCTGTTATTACGCGGTTTGCGGACATTGTCGCCGCGTATGGCTCAACAGCAACGTAATGCCGATGAGATTGTTCGTTATTTACAGCAGCAGCCTTTGGTCAAAAAGCTGTATCATCCCTCTCTGCCACAACATCCCGGCCACGAAATTGCTTGCCGTCAGCAGTCAGGTTTTGGTGCGATGCTCAGTTTTGAGCTTGATGGTGATGAACAGCTATTACGCCGCTTCCTCTCTGCTCTTGAGCTGTTTACCTTGGCGGAGTCTTTGGGCGGCGTGGAGAGCCTGATCTCCCATGCCGCGACCATGACCCATGCCGGTATGGCGCCAGAAGCGCGCATTGCCGCAGGGATTACTGACAGCTTGTTGCGGATTTCCGTGGGTATTGAAGACAGCGAAGATTTGATTGCCGATTTGGAAAATGCCTTCCAGTTGGCGGGAACGAGGTAAGCATGAATGCAACAGCGGTAGCAGCGGCGGTCACTGGCCGTCAGCTGCATAAATTTGGTGGTAGTAGCCTTGCGGACGTGAAGTGTTACCTGCGGGTGGCCAATATTATGGCCAACTACAGTCGCCCCGGCGATCTGATGGTGGTGTCTGCGGCAGGGAGTACCACAAACCAGCTGATTAGCTGGTTAAAACTCAGTCAAAGTGATCGTCTTTCTGCTCATCAGGTGCAGCAGAGTCTGCGCCGTTATCAGCACGATCTGATCAGCGGTTTATTGTCACCCGAAATGGCTGAGCCGCTGATTAGCGAGTTTATCCATGATTTAGAGCGCTTGGCCGGTCTGCTGGATAACAAAGTTGACGATGCCATTTATGCCGAAGTGGTTGGGCATGGTGAGATTTGGTCCGCCCGCCTGATGGCTGCGGTGCTGAACAAGCTGGATATGAAAGCAAGCTGGCTGGATGCGCGCAGTTTCCTGCGGGCTGAACGGGCAGCACAACCCCAGATAGACGAAGGCCGCTCTTATCCGCTGTTGCAACAATTAATCGCGCAACACCCACACCAGCGTTTGGTGGTGACTGGCTTTATCTCGCGCAATAACGCCGGTGAAACCGTACTGTTAGGGCGTAATGGCAGTGACTACTCAGCGACACAAGTGGGTGCGCTGGCGGGGGTCGAGCGCGTCACCATTTGGAGTGACGTTGCCGGGGTCTACAGTGCTGACCCGCGCAAAGTGAAAGACGCCTGTCTGCTGCCCCTGCTGCGGTTGGATGAAGCCAGTGAACTGGCCCGTTTGGCAGCTCCAGTGCTGCACACCCGCACATTACAGCCAGTTTCAGGCAGCGATATCGATTTGCAGCTACGCTGTAGCTACCAGCCGGAGCAAGGTTCCACCCGCATTGAGCGCGTATTGGCCTCTGGCTCGGGGGCCAAAATTGTTACCAGCCATGATGATGTCTGCCTGATCGAATTGCAGATTGCAGGCCATCATGACTTCTCAATGGCGCAGAAAGAGATCGATTTGCTGCTAAAACGTGCGCAAATCAAGCCGCTGGCGACGGGTATTCACCCCGATCGCAACCTGCTGCAACTTTGCTACACCTCCGAAGTGGTGAACAGTGCGCTCCGCGTGCTGGAAGATGCCACCCTGCCGGGGAGATTATCCCTGCGCGAAGGGCTGGCACTGGTGGCGCTAGTTGGCGCAGGGGTGAGTAAGAACCCTCTGCACAGCCACCGCTTCTACCAACAGTTGAAAGATCAACCGGTTGAGTTTATCTGGCAAGCGGAAGATGGCATCAGTCTGGTGGCTGTTCTGCGCCTTGGGCCGACCGAGCACCTGATTCAGGGGCTGCATCAGTCACTGTTCCGCGCGGAAAAACGTATCGGCTTAGTGCTGTTCGGCAAAGGCAATATCGGCGCTCGCTGGCTGGAGCTATTTGCGCGTGAGCAAAAAAATATTTCAGCCCGCAGTGGCTTTGAGTTCGTGCTGGCAGGTGTGGTGGATAGCCGTCGCAGCTTGCTGAGCTATGACGGATTAGACGCCAGCCGGACATTGGCATTTTACGATGACGAAGCCAAAGAGCAGGATGAAGAGTCGCTGTTCTTGTGGATGCGGGCACATCCTTTTGACGATCTGGTGGTGCTGGATGTCACCGCCAGTGAGTCGCTAGCAGAGCAATATTTGGATTTCGCTAGCTACGGTTTCCACGTGATCAGTGCGAACAAGCTCGCCGGCGCATCCAGCAGCAATAACTATCGCCAAATTCGCGATGCGTTTGCCAAAACAGGCCGTCATTGGCTGTATAACGCCACGGTCGGCGCGGGTTTACCGGTTAATCACACGGTACGTGACCTGCGTGACAGCGGTGACAGTATTCTGGCGATCAGCGGCATTTTCTCCGGGACGCTCTCTTGGCTATTCCTGCAATTTGACGGCACCGTGCCCTTTACCGAGCTGGTCGATCAAGCTTGGCAGCAAGGGCTGACCGAGCCGGACCCGCGTGTGGATCTCTCCGGTCAGGATGTGATGCGCAAGTTGGTGATTCTGGCCCGTGAAGCGGGCTACGACATCGAACCCAATCAGGTACGAGTAGAGTCGCTGGTGCCTGCCGGTGCCGATGTTGGCTCAGTCGATCAGTTCTTTGAAAATGGTGAGGCATTGAATCAGCAAATGGTTCAGCGCTTAGAAGCCGCGAATGAAATGGGTCTGGTGTTACGTTATGTGGCCCGCTTTGATGCCAATGGTAAAGCGCGGGTGGGGGTTGAAGCGGTACGGGCTGACCATCCACTGGCCTCCTTGCTGCCGTGCGATAACGTCTTCGCCATTGAGAGCCGATGGTATCGCGATAACCCGCTGGTGATCCGTGGCCCAGGGGCTGGACGGGATGTCACTGCGGGGGCGATTCAGTCTGATTTAAACCGCCTGTCGCAATTGCTGTAATGTGATCTACATCTGAAATAAACAGACGCCCGAGGTGATGAGTCGGGCGTCTGTTACAAAAGGCGACATGGGATACGGTTCTTACTTGCCCGCTCTTGCTGAGATCTATTGGGTATAATGCTTATTTGCCAGAAAGCAGTAACATATCGGATAAATAGATATCATTATTTAGTACGGCATACTTATCTGGGGCAGAAAATAATAAGCGTACCCTGTCTCTGTGTTGAAATTCGGTATTGTAGCGAATCCATTCGGAGACGCGATCTCTATTCACATAGCTCAATCTTTGAATTTTTCTGGTCGGGTCAGGCGATATAATCGCTTCTCTTAGTACCTTTGATTTAGTGGTTGCAGCGATGATTGTTAGCAAAAATGCATATTCATCAGCTGCTTTTAAGTATTTCGCTACATCTTTATTATTTGAAATTTTATAGTTTTTATCATAAATCCCACCCAACAATTTCTCAGTAATATAATTCATCGTACATATAGCTTGTTCACCATGGAGTTTGAACTTCAGATCTTGCTGATCGGTATCTTTTGATATTCTGTCATCAACATCAATAAAGTTAATCTGTTTACCATCATAAGCTGTGTTTTCTGGCTTAATATCTCTTAGGTAACCATGTCTTCGATGAAGTGTTTTTAAATCATTGGCTGCATTTTTAAATGCACTATCAGGAATAGCATCCCCGTCATTGATACAATCAAAAACATTTTTCCCGGCATTGCGCGCAATGATCAGTTTTGTGCTAACGGCCAGTCCAGTCTTCATGCTACGTATGTCTTTTATATCATTGAAATTATTATCTGACTCAAATCTGTCACTTATATCGACTGGCTCCAACGCAACAAAACGGTCGTCTTTTCTGGTGACTATTTTAAAACTGCCATTTTCTACGCCAGAAGGTATTTCGCTAGGTTTATAGACGATAGGATAGTCTTTATTCCTGCTGTGATAATACTCTCTACCATGAATAGATTTATTATTACCCAAATAGGTTGTTTTTATAAATCCTTTATCAGTATAAAGGCCTTCGCTCTTCATTTTTTCCAGCTTTTCTAAGTGTCCCCTGAAACAATGCTTAATTTTATTTGCTGCAATGACCTCTTTTCTGTTTATGTTATTCTCTTTACTGAAATAGTTTTTTGGCGCATTCAATTCAAAATTATTTCTTGCTGAAATTTTAGTTATTTTTTCAGATAAAAGTAACGATTTTTTATAGATATTTCCTTGTACTCTATTTTTTTGATCGATTGCTGGTGAGGATTTTGTAAAGTTATTATGGAACTGAATACGCTCTCTAACGTTCATGAGTACTCCCTTTAAATATATCCAATAATCCGCAATAGTATTCCAGCATTACATATAGGTAATATTCGTGAATATAATAAAACGAGTATTGAGTGAACAATTAGCAGCAATAAAAGAGAAACCCGACCTCAACAGAAGAGTGATGTTAATCATAACGAATTGATAAATAAGCAGCTATGTTAAAGTAACCTGTACATGAATTTTCCGCGTGATGCATGTAAAGATTAATCATCAGCTAAACTTATTTAAACGTTGACTCTTTAGCCAACTTCCGGCACCTTCTATTTGGCCATCTAAACGTATAGACGCTCACGAAAGGGCGACAACAGATAACATAAGTCGTTATAGCGACAATGGAGTGACAGGGTATGAGTTTTTTTCACGCAAACCAGCGGGAAGCGCTAAATCAGAGTCTGGCAGAGCTGCAAGGCCAAATTAATGTTTCTTTTGAGTTTTTCCCGCCACGTACTAGCGAGATGGAAGAGACCCTATGGAGCTCGATTGACCGCCTAAGCACACTGAAACCCAAATTTGTTTCAGTGACCTATGGCGCAAACTCCGGCGAGCGCGATCGTACCCATAGCATCATCAAAGGCATTAAAGAGCGCACGGGTCTGGAAGCCGCGCCACACCTGACCTGTGTTGATGCCTCTCCGACTCAGTTGCGTGATATTGCGGCTGATTACTGGAATAGCGGTATTCGCCATATCGTGGCCCTGCGCGGTGATTTACCGCCGGATAGCGGCAAGCCTGAGATGTACGCCTCTGATTTGGTGACCTTGCTGAAAGACGTCGGCGATTTTGATATTTCGGTGGCGGCTTACCCGGAAGTTCACCCCGAAGCAAAGAGCGCGCAAGCGGACCTGATTAACCTGAAGCGCAAGATTGATGCGGGCGCTAACCGTGCCATTACGCAGTTCTTTTTTGATGTCGAGAGCTACCTGCGCTTTCGTGACCGCTGCGTGGCCACCGGTATTGATGTCGAAATCGTGCCAGGGATCTTACCCGTGTCCAACTTTAAGCAGCTTCAGCGCTTCGCCACCATGACCAATGTGCGGGTGCCTAACTGGATGACCACCATTTTTGAAGGGCTGGATAACGACCCTGAGACGCGTAAAATGGTCGGTGCTTCGGTGGCGATGGACATGGTGAAAATCTTAAGCCGCGAAGGCGTGAAAGATTTCCATTTCTATACCCTGAATCGGGCGGAGTTGAGTTATGCAATTTGCCATACATTGGGGGTCAGACCTTAGGCGACACACGTATTTGGCTAACAAATAACCAGCAAGGAGGGTTTAGCACCTGCCCCCTCCTTCACCTCCCCCAACCCCACTCGACCCTATACTTTATCTGCCAGAAACTTTACTGGCACGGCGGGCGGGCCAAAACGGTTATCACCGTCACTCCCCAGAAACGCGCCGCAATCAATAAACATCATGACAATAATCAGCGTGGGAATGAAGCGCCCGACCCCCCATTGCCAAATAGGGGCCAGCATTTGCCAATTACCGGCCATCAACATCCAAGCCAGCACCACCAAAAATGCCCACCAACCCGCTTTATTGCGATCATGCAAGCGTTTGACCACCACCGCCGCCGTTGGCCACAGTAAAAAAACGACCGCAAACGCAGCGGTTTGAATCGGCAACCAATCCTGCCCAGCCAGTGTAAAAATCACCAGCATCGCCATAAGCCACAGGCCGATCCAGATCCAAAAATCCCGCCGCCCGATGCGGCCTTTAAATGAAAAACACCACTGCTGTATTGTCATCGATGAACTGATCCATTTACTTAAAAATAGTTTATTAGTGCATGTACCCAATAGATTTCAAGGTGCAGGAAGGTGGCAAGCGAGAAAATCCCGATGAGCTTACACAAGTAAGTGATTCGGGTGACAAATCTGCCGGGAGCAGATTTGAACGCTGCTTGCAGCGGCCTCACAGAGGCGAGGCCCATGGACGGGCCGAGTAACAAGTGCTGCCAACACGCCTGCAATTTGAAAGATGACGGGTGTGCGAAGTGTAACTCAACCACACAACTAGCCCACAAACTTTGCAGTGAATTTTGACAATCACCCCTGATTACCGTTTTAATCCCCTCACACACTTCTAACGACGGCGTAAGTCATGAGAAAAGAAATTGCCGCAACGCTAACAATATTGCTGCTAATCGCAGCGGTTAGCCGCGCTCATGCCGATCCCGCAGACGACAGTGGTCAGCCAACGGAAGAGGCACAACCGACTGCACCTTATCTGCTTTCCGGCGCGCCAACCTTTGATTTAACGCTAGTTAAATTCCGTGAAAGTTATAACCGCGCCAACCCGACACTGCCCATCAGTGAGTTTCACGCCATCATCGTCAAGGGCGATGCGCCGCCACTGACCCGAGCAGCCAGTAAAATCAATGAAAATCTCTATGCTTCAACCGCACTGGAGAAAGGCACCGGTAAGATTAAAACCTTACAAATCACCTATTTGCCGATAAAAGGGAGCGAGGAGAAAACAGCCCGACTGGTGGCCGTCAATTACATGGCAGCCCTGATGCGGCAGTTTGAACCGGCGCTCACGCTACAGCAGAGTATTGATAACGTGCAGCAGCTATTGACCAAAGGTAAAGGGTCAACTTTCTACACTCATCCTGTCGGCGCAATTCGCTATGTTGTGGCAGATAATGGCGAAAAAGGGCTTACCTTCGCTGTTGAACCGATTAAGCTGTCACTATCTGAAGCATAATCTCACCGCAATTAATGACGAAAAGCAAAGCCATTGTCACTAATCATCTCTATACTGTTGGACAGGTAAACTGCCTGTCGGGCAGTCATTATTATTGACCCTCGTGTCCCTTTGTTGGAGGAAGAAACATGCGTCATCCATTAGTTATGGGTAACTGGAAGCTGAACGGTAGCACCCACATGGTTAACGAACTTATCGCTGGCCTGCGTAAAGAATTGAGCACTGTTGACGGTTGTGGTGTTGCTATTGCCCCACCCGCTATCTATCTGAATCAGGCTAAACATGAGCTGTCAGGTAGCCGTATCACTCTGGGTGCACAGAATGTTGACGTGAATCTGTCAGGCGCATTTACTGGCGAAACCTCTGCTGAAATGCTGAAAGATGTCGGTGCCCAATACATCATCATCGGTCATTCTGAGCGCCGCACTTATCACAAAGAGAGTGATGAGCTGATCGCGAAGAAATTCGGCGTACTGAAAGAGATTGGCCTGATCCCAGTATTGTGCATCGGTGAATCCGAAGCAGAAAATGAAGCGGGTCAAACTGAAGCCGTTTGCGCTAAACAACTGGATGCCGTGCTGAACACCTTAGGTGTAAAAGCATTCGAAGGCGCGGTTATCGCCTATGAGCCAATTTGGGCAATCGGTACGGGCAAATCAGCCACTCCAGCACAGGCTCAAGCCGTTCACAAATTCATCCGCGACCATATTGCTAAGCAAGATGCCGCCGTAGCAGAACAAGTGATCATTCAGTACGGTGGTTCTGTTAACGACAAAAACGCAGCAGAACTGTTCACCCAGCCTGATATCGATGGCGCGCTGGTTGGCGGTGCTTCACTGAAAGCCGATGCCTTCGCGGTTATCGTGAAAGCAGCAGCAAAAGCTAAAAAAGCCTAATTCCGCTTTTACGCTATGGGTTAAGCCGGAGCACAAAACACTCAGTTGGTTTACCCAATTAGGTGGATAAATATAACAAAACGCCCGTAAGCATCCACTTACGGGCGTTTTGTTAACGACAACCATCAGCACACTATTTTAGCGTTTAGTGATCTCATCAAACACACCGCCAGTAGCGAAATGTGTCTGCTGCGTTTTGGTCCAGCCACCAAAGACGTCATCAATAGTAAACAACTTCAGTTTCGGGAACTCATTGGCAAACTTGGCCGCCACTGCCGGATCACGTGGGCGGTAGTAATTCTTGGCCGCAATGGTCTGGCCTTCCGGTGAGTACAGATATTTCAAGTAAGCATCGGCGACTTCTCGGGTGCCGCGCTTATCAACCACTTTATCCACCACCGACACCGTCGGCTCTGCCAGAATCGACACACTCGGCGTGATGATATCGAACTTATCTTTACCCACTTCATTCACCGCCAGCAGGGCTTCATTTTCCCAAGCAATCAACACATCGCCAATGCCACGTTCAACGAAGGTATTGGTGGCACCACGTGCGCCAGAGTCCAACACTTCCACATTCTTATACAGGTTTTTGACAAACTCTTGCGCCTTAGCCTGATCGTTATTGTTATGCTCTAACGCATAACCCCAAGCGGCCAGATAGTTCCAGCGCGCCCCACCGGAGGTTTTCGGGTTAGGGGTGATCACTGAGATGCCCGGTTTGACCAGATCTGACCAATCATGAATCTGCTTAGGATTCCCTTTACGGACTAAAAATACGATGGTCGAGGTGTAAGGTGCAGAGTTGTCTGGCAGGCGCTTGATCCAGTTTTTATCAATGCGACCACGCTCAGCAATAGCATCGACGTCATAAGCCAGTGCCAGTGTCACCACATCGGCTTCAATACCATTAATTACCGAGGTCGCCTGCTTTCCTGAACCGCCGTGGGATTGGCGTACTGTTACTTTGTCGCCAGTCTGCTGTTCCCAGTGTTTACTGAACGCCTGATTATATTCCTGATAAAACTCGCGCGTCGGATCATAAGACACATTCAGTAATTGAATATCTTTCGCCATAGCACCTGATGCCAACAGCAGTAACGACAAACCCACACCCCATTTACGCATTGACCCACTCCCCAGAATAATGGTTATTAACCTAAATAGTTTTAACTTAAGTGATTATTCAACCCAATAGGTTGGCTTGATAGAGAGCGTGCCAGAAACTATCCATCCAATTAAAGAATAAAAAACTTCTGATTATATCAATACGAAATATACGATCGCTAAAATGCAAAAAGCCCCCGCAAGCGGAGGCTCTGTTATCGCGCGATAGACTGTTTTAGAACAGTTTTTTCGCGGTGTCGTACCAATCTTCTTTAAATTTACTTTTCTTATTCTCTGGTGCGATACAAACGGAGATTAATTCATGCACCATTTTCTCATTCTGGATGCCGACGCAGAAGCCGCCTTGGGTGAAATCATGATCCTGCAACAGCAGGTCAACAGCATAAGAACCCATACGGGAAGCCAGAATGCGATCATAAGCCACCGGAGCACCACCGCGCTGGATATGGCCCAACACCGTGCCACGAGTTTCACGGCCAGTTTCTTTCTCAATGTATTTAGCCAGAGAATCAATATCATCCAGCTTTTCGGTAATCGCCACGATAGCGTGCTTCTTACCTTTCGCAATGCCCGCTTTGATTTCAGCAACCAAGTCTTCACGTTTAAATTCCACTTCTGGGATAGCGATAAACTCGCAACCCCCAGCAATGGCCGCAGCCAAGGTCAAATCGCCGCAATAACGACCCATCACTTCCACGATAGAGATGCGCTGATGTGAAGAAGAGGTATCACGCAGGCGGTCAATCGCTTCGACCACAGTTTCCAGAGCGGTGAAGAAGCCGATGGTGTAGTCAGTCCCTGCCACATCGTTATCGATGGTGCCCGGTAAACCGACACAGTGAATGCCACCCTCTTTTGTCAGCAAATCAGCACCGGCATAAGAACCGTCGCCGCCGATAACCACCAAACCATCAATACCACGGTCAGCCATGTTCTTAAGGGCAACTTTACGCACTTCTGGGTCACGGAACTCAGGGAAACGGGCAGAACCGAGGAAAGTACCGCCACGGTTAATCATATCTGACACACTATAGCGGTCCAGTTTCCTCATGCGATTTTCATGCAAGCCAAGGTAGCCATCTTCAATACCGTAAACTTCCAATCCTGCTGACAAAGCAGCACGAACGACCCCACGGATGGCTGCGTTCATACCTGGCGCGTCACCGCCGCTTGTTAGTACACCGATTTTCTTGACCATGACTACCTCTGAACTTGTAGATGCGATTTTTTAAAATTCGTTGTCTGCTGATTTATGTCTTGCACAGGTGAAGAGTACAGAAAATCAGCTTTATGAGCTTAATATCGGATATTATAGCAAAAACACCAAGCTGAATTGATTCAAGTCATGCCATTTGGCGGTATTTTCTTCATGACCGAACCATAATGTAACCACAGTTTACTTATCGTTAATGAATCAATTATTTATTACGTAATTATAGTTCCCAATGCGCATGGCGCTCTTTTGGCACCACGGAGCAGGGATCTTGGTGGATAAGCACATCAGCACCGGGGAAGCGGTGCAGCAGTGCACGTTCAACTTGTTCAGCTAAAATATGCGCCTGCATTAACGGCAGCATATCTTCCATCTCAAGGTGCAGTTGAATAAAGCGTGTCGGTCCCGACTGACGGGTACGCAAATCATGAGCGCCAACCACCCCCGGCCATGACATCACAATGTCGATAATTTCCTGCCGCTCGGCATCAGGCAATGCACGATCCAGCAAGGCTTGCACCGCTTCATAGCCCATACGCAGCGCGCTATAGAGAATATAAACGCCGATCCCCAACGCGAACAGCGCATCTGCACGATGAAAACCGTACCAACTGAGTGCCAACGCAATAAGAATAGCACCATTCATCATGACGTCAGATTGATAGTGCAACATATCGGCGCGAATGGCCTGACTGTGGGTTTTTCGTACCACCCAACGCTGAAAAGTGACTAATATCAGGGTACTGAAGAGTGCGATTAACGTCACCCAGATACCGACACCCAGATCTTGCAATGGCTCCGGTGACGCTAAATGTTGGAAGCCGGTCAGGAACAGGAATAACGCCGAACCTGAAATGAACATACTTTGCGCCAACGCCGCCAGTGATTCAGCTTTGCCATGACCAAAAGTATGTTCTTCATCAGCGGGTTGTAGTGAATAGCGCACCACAAAAAGGTTTGTCAGCGAGGCCGCAAGATCCACCAGCGAGTCAACTAACGCGGCCAATAAACTCACTGATCCGGTATGCCACCAAGCAAAAATTTTAATAATCAGTAAGATTGAGGCCAACACCGTCGCACTGAGCGCAGCAGCTTTAACCAGTCGCGCATATTGCGGATCCATAACTCATTCCGAATAATATTCAGGGCTTATTAGTATATACCTTAAATAAATTGAGTTGGAGCGAGAGAGCAATTGGGGGGCGTGACAAAAAAAAAAGCCCCGCCATCATGGCGGGGAAAGACAGGGATGGTGTCTATGGCAAGGAAAACAGGGTATTACTTGGTACTACTTACTTCTGGGCAGAAGAGGGTTGTGCTGCTGGCGCCTGCTGCATTTTCTCAATGCGCTGCTGGTGCTTTTGATTCAGGGCAGCTTTTTGCTCTGGGGTGAGCAAGTTGTACATTTGGTTACGAACTTTGGCCATTTCGACCTGGCGTTCAATCTGGTCTTTGGACATCTTCTCGGCTTGCGCTCTTACCGCAGCTTCGTCGAACTTATCGGCGGTAACCAGCTTATGCATGGCTTCACGGTCAGCAACATCAAGGCGAGGTTGGCCTTGGCGCGACTGGCGCATCAGGTCACGCATTTGCTGACGCTGCTGCTCAGTCAGATTCACACCGTCAAACATGTTATGGTGACCACGACCGTCTTTCTTGTTCATCATCGCACCGTCACCGTTACCGTGGCACCAGCCATCTGCAGCTTCGGTCTTATCGGCGGCGAAGGCGGCTGAAGAGCCGAGAACTAACATTGACGCCATGATTAACGTTGTTAATTTAGTTACTTTACGCATCATTTAACTCCTGGTTTCTATCTGCTAAGCGATTTGCTGCTATGCGATTCATTGAGAAGCAGTCTATCGGCCCAGCTGCAAACATGCGTCAGCGGATGTAAAACTGGAGTCAGGGCATGTAAAGCTAAGTAAAGTCATGGAATACCGGCAATTGATAACGTATTTTGCGTCAAGAGGAGAAATAAACATGCATAAAATCCTATTAGTTGATGATGACCGTGAATTGACGTCGCTGTTGAAAGAGTTGCTAGAAATGGAAGGCTTTAATGTTGTTGTTGCCTATGATGGCGAACAGGCATTGAATCTGTTGGACAGTTCTATCGACTTGTTATTGCTTGATATTATGATGCCGCGTAAGAACGGTATCGAAACGCTGAAAGAACTGCGTCAACATCACCAGACACCGGTGATTATGCTGACTGCCCGTGGTAGTGAATTGGATCGGGTGCTTGGCCTTGAGTTAGGCGCGGATGATTATCTGGCAAAACCTTTTAATGACCGCGAGCTGGTGGCCCGTATCCGCGCCATTTTGCGCCGCTCTAACTGGAGCGAACAGCAGCAAAATGTCGATCAGGGTGCGCCAACACTGGAAGTTGATTGCCTGCAATTGAATCCGGGCCGTCAGGAGGCCAGCTTTGAAGGCCAGTCGCTGGAATTAACCGGTACCGAATTTACCTTACTCTACCTACTGGCACAGCATCTCGGTCAGGTCGTCTCACGCGAGCATCTGAGTCAAGAAGTGCTGGGTAAACGGTTGACGCCTTTTGACCGCGCCATTGATATGCACATTTCAAATCTGCGCCGTAAGTTGCCGGATCGTAAAGATGGTCTGCCGTGGTTTAAAACCCTGCGGGGACGTGGGTATCTGATGGTATCCGAAACATGATTAACAGTTTAACGACGCGAATTTTTGCTATTTTCTGGTTTACCTTAGCACTGGTATTGATGCTTGTGCTGATGGTGCCCAAGCTGGATTCGCGTCAAATGACCACCTTGCTCGAAAGTGAGGAGCGTCAAGGAACAATGCTGGAGCAGCATATTGAAGCTGAACTGGCCAGCGATCCGGCGAATGATCTCATGTGGTGGCGCAGGCTTTATCGCGCCATTGAGAAGTGGGCACCGCCAGGTCAGCATTTGGTGCTGGTAACCACCGAGGGGCGTGTCATTGGTGCCCAGCGCCACGAAATGCAAATGGTCCGTAATTTTATCGGCCAGTCAGATAACTCAGATCAGCCGAAAAAGAAAAAATATGGCCGCGTCGAGATGGTCGGCCCCTTCTCTATTCGTGATGGGGAAGATAACTATCAGCTCTACTTGCTGCGCCCTGCCAACAGCCCACAATCTGATTTTATTAATTTGATGTTTGACCGCCCGCTGCTGCTCTTGATTGCTACCATGTTGATCAGCTCGCCGTTGCTCTTGTGGCTGGCGTGGAGTTTGGCAAAGCCCGCGCGTAAGCTGAAAAATGCCGCCGATGATGTCGCACGGGGCAACCTGAAACAGCACCCTGAATTGGAATCCGGCCCGCAAGAATTCTTAGCAACTGGAGCCAGTTTCAATCAGATGATCAGTGCGCTCGATCGGATGGTCGTCGCCCAACAGCGGCTGATTTCGGATATCTCCCATGAATTACGCACTCCGCTGACCCGTTTGCAACTGGCGACTGCGCTGATGCGCCGCCGACATGGTGAAGGGAAAGAGTTGGAGCGCATCGAAATGGAAGCACAGCGGCTAGATAGCATGATCAATGATTTGCTGGTGCTATCTCGCAGTCAGCACAAAAATGAGCTGCATCGTGAACCGATTAAAGCGAATGATTTATGGTCTGAAGTGCTGGAAGATGCTCAATTCGAAGCGGACCAAATGGGTAAAACGCTGGAGGTAACATCACCTCCGGGGCCATGGACCCTATTTGGCAACCCTGCGGCTCTTGACAGTGCGCTGGAGAATATCGTGCGTAATGCGCTGCGTTATTCCCATCACCACATTGCGGTGGCATTCAGCTCGGATAATCATGGTGTCACTATCATTGTTGATGATGATGGCCCAGGCGTCAGCCCGGATGACCGTGAACAGATATTCCGGCCGTTTTATCGCACTGATGAGGCACGTGATCGCCAATCAGGCGGAACCGGTTTGGGGCTGGCGATTGTTGAAACTGCCGTTAATCAGCATCGCGGTTGGGTACGAGCAGAGGACAGCCCATTAGGTGGCCTGCGCTTGATACTTTGGCTGCCGCTACATCCTCTGAAAGCCTAATCAGTCCGTTGCACTTGAAATAACCTCTCTGCCCGATCATTTTGGATTGGGCAGAGAGTTGTCTGTCACCACCACACCCTCTTTTTCCAGTAGCCGCTTCTTACGGTCAATACCCCAACGATAGCCGGATAGTGAACCATCCTGCCGAATGACCCTATGGCAAGGAATAGCCACAGCCAACATATTGGCCGCACAAGCGCCCGCAACCGCGCGCATAGATTTGGGTGAACCGATCTTGGCGGCAATATCAGCGTAACTGGCAGTTTCACCTGTCGGGATCTCCCGAAGCGCCTGCCATACCCGCTGCTGAAAAGCGGTACCCTGAATATCCAGCGGCAGATCAAGGCCGAATTGGGGTGCCTCAACCAACCCCACCACCTGCGCGAACCACTGTTCGAACTCGACATCACCACCGATTAACTCCGCCTGCGGAAATTTATCCTGCAACTGCTGCACCAGTGGGCCGGGTGAGTCACCCAACAAAATAGCGCAGATGCCCAGCTCACTTTTCGCCATCAAAATCGCGCCAAGGGCGCTTTCACCGACGGCGAATCGCAGCGTGACATCGCGTCCGCCATTACGATAACGGGTCGGCGTCATTCCCAATAGCTGATTTGATTGAGCATAAAACCGCCCATTGGCGTTGTAACCAGCATCAAAAATAGCGTCAGTCACTGAGCCGCCCTCAGCCAGTTGAGTGCGAACTCGTGCACTTCGCATCGCATTGGCATACGCCTTCGGAGTCAGCCCAGTCATCGCTTTAAACAGCCGATGAAAATGAAAAGCGCTGAGATTCAATTCAGCCGCCAGTTCATCGAGCTTAAGTGGTGTTTCCGCCTGCTCAATTAAACGACATGCCCGACTGATTTTTTCTGCGTGCTGCTGCGCCAGTGGCAACTGAGTGGGCTGGCAACGTTTGCACGGCCGATAGCCCGCAAGCTCGGCAGCGTGATTATCGGCAAAGAATTCAATGTGTTCAGCTTTGGCTTGGCGGGATGGGCAAGAAGGTCGGCAATAGATACCGGTAGTTTTCACCGCATAAACGAACTGACCATCGGCGGCTTTATCGCGAGTCAGAACAGCGGCCCATCTTGGGTCCTGCGCACTGCCGCTCACTACTTTGGCTGATATCATGATGAATCCCCCATGAATACTGATTGTGGCGACCA
The DNA here is from genome assembly GCF_013282725.1 of Yersinia mollaretii ATCC 43969. NCBI lineage: Bacteria > Pseudomonadati > Pseudomonadota > Gammaproteobacteria > Enterobacterales > Yersiniaceae > Yersinia > Yersinia mollaretii. The sequence continues at coordinate 1,115,668 of NZ_CP054043.1, forward strand.
GCATATAAAATAACCGCAGCTCGCACTCTCCGGTCCTTGCTTTTAAATTTTTGTTTTACAGCACCCGCATCGGCAACCGCTGCACTGAGAGGGGGATTCTGATATCCTGCGCCCCTCATTATTGGGGGACATATGCTTAATATCGTTTTATTTGAACCCGAAATCCCGCCCAATACCGGCAATATCATCCGGTTATGTGCGAATACCGGCTGCCAGCTCCATCTGATTAAACCTTTGGGTTTCACTTGGGATGACAAACGCTTACGCCGTGCGGGTCTTGATTATCATGAGTTTGCCAGCATCAAACATCACCATGATTACCAAGCCTTTTTGGACAGTGAAAAACTCGATGGTGCGCAATCCGCCGGAGCAACACCTGCCCGCTTATTTGCGTTGACGACCAAAGGGACACCCGCCCACAGCGCCGTCAGTTATCAGGCTAATGATTATTTGCTGTTTGGCCCTGAAACCCGTGGTTTACCCGCCACTGTTCTGGATGCGCTACCCGCTCAGCAGAAAATCAGGATTCCAATGCAAGCAGATAGCCGTAGCATGAATCTGTCAAATGCCGTATCAGTGGTGGTGTATGAAGCTTGGCGGCAGTTGGGTTATCCCGGCGCGCTACTGAAAGAGTAGTTGTGTTTGCCCAAATGTAGTTGTGTTTGCCCAAATGTAGCTGTGTTTGCCCAAATATAGCTGTGTTTGCCCAAATATAGCTGTGACCAGCTAATAACCCAATATAGAAAGGTGTACATCCAAAGTCTTGGAGTGGTAGCAAAGCCGCAAACAAACTCATCCCGATGAACTTACAGAAGTAAGCGACTCGGGTGACAAATCTGCCGGGAGCAGATTTGAACGCTGCTTGCAGCGGCCTCGTAGAGGTGAGGCCCATGGATGGGCCGAGTAACGAGTGCAGCTAACACAGCTACAGCTTTAAGTCCGAAGGATATGATCAGATGCCGTCGCCATACTCAAAACCATGACCCACCCCATTGAAATGCTGATCCATGTCCAGCGAGGGTTTGTCGCTTTCTGGTTTACCCACGATGCGAGCAGGTACGCCAGCGGCGGTGGTATGGGCGGGGACGGATTGTAACACCACAGATCCAGCACCAATTTTGGCACCACGCCCGACCTCAATATTCCCCAGAATTTTCGCACCAGCACCAATCATCACCCCTTCGCGAATCTTCGGATGGCGATCGCCGCTGGTTTTACCGGTACCGCCGAGGGTAACGGATTGCAGGATGGAAACATCATTCTCAACCACCGCGGTTTCACCAATAACAATACCGGTGGCGTGGTCTAGCATGATGCCACAACCAATGGTCGCGGCAGGGTGGATATCGACACCAAAAGCGACAGACACTTGATTTTGCAGATAAATTGCCAGCGCTTTACGATCCTGCGCCCACAACCAATGCCCAATACGGTATGCCTGTAACGCGTGGAAACCTTTGAGATACAGCAGCGGCGTGGAGTATTTATCAACGGCGGGGTCGCGCAAGCGGACAGCCAAAATATCGCGGGCGGCGGAGACAATCATCTGTTCATCCGCACGATAGGCATCCTCTACCACCTCACGAATGGCAATCGCAGGCATGATTGGATTAGCCAGTTTATTCGCCAGAATATAGCTCAGCGCACTGCCTAAATTCTCATGCTTCAATAATGTCGCGTGAAAAAAACTTGCCAGCATCGGTTCACACTCAGCCAGTGCTCTGGCTTCTGATTTAATGCTACTCCAGACCAGCTCTAACTCTTCTGACGACATTGCATACTCCTGCCCATAAACAGGTCACTTCGGGGAACGGCCGAAGCAACTGATATCCTAACTCACTGAGGCAACAGCCCCAGTGACGTTGGATATACCCGTCATCTTTCAAGTTACAGGGTTGTTGGCTGCCATCACTCACCCAAGTCATTGAGTTATCTCAATTCCCTGGGTTCATTCAGTTGCCGCCTACCTGCAACTTGAAATCTATTGGGTATATATTGTTATTATTTTATTTCAGCCCCGATTTTATTGCAGGCAAATAGCCTCATTAGCTAAATGCCGCTTTTTTCATCTTTTTTGGTCCGACCCAACAGAGTCAATGCCGCTTCTCGGGCATTTTTGTGGCAATACAACACCTGATAAATCTGTTCAGTTATTGGCATCTCGACACCATGACGCTGTGCCAGTGCCAGTGCCAGAACTTCCTTGGTGTTGCGGTAGCCTTCAACCACTTGACCAATTTTGTCCTGCGCTTCTTGCACCCCTAACCCCTGACCCAGCATGATGCCAAACCGACGATTACGGGATTGGTTATCAGTGCAGGTTAGCACCAAATCACCCAATCCTGCCATGCCCATAAAGGTGGAGGGATCAGCGCCCAATGCAGAACCCAGACGCGTCATCTCGGCCAAGCCCCGGGTGATCAGCGCAGTACGTGCATTGGCTCCAAAGCCAATACCATCGGACATCCCCGCGCCAATCGCAATCACGTTTTTAACCGCGCCACCCAGCTGCACCCCGATAAAATCAGGATTGCTGTAAACCCGGAAACTTTTGCCGCAATGCAGCAACTGTTGCAGGTCTTCGCTGAACTTCGCATCCGTTGAGGCCAGTGCGATAGCGGTCGGTAAACCGGCCGCCAGCTCTTTGGCAAAGGTGGGGCCAGAAACAACAGCCAGCGGGATGCTCTCACCCAACACTTCCCGCGCGACATCTTGTAGCAAGCGGCCTGTTTCGGCCTCAAGCCCTTTGGTTGCCCAGACAATACGTGCATCTTGGCGTAAATGGGGTTTCAACTGATGCAATACTGCCCCAAAAACATGGCTCGGCACGACGACCAACACATCACGGCTGGCCGCCAGCGCTCGTGCCAGATCGGTTTCCAGCAGCAAAGTGTCTGGGAAAGGGACATCGGGCAGGAAAGCTTGGTTACAACGATCTTGTTGCAGAAGTTGAATATGCTTAGGGTCATGACCCCATAACACAACTTGATGACCATTACGCGCTAGCGTAATGGCTAATGCGGTGCCGTAAGATCCGGCACCGATGACAGTCATTGAAGCATGGGTGGTGTTCATCAGGCATCCTGACGTTGTTCAGCACCTTCGCCTTCAGCCTGCTGTTGCAGATAGTTCATGAACAGGGCATCAAAGTTAACCGGTGCCAGATTCAGCTGTGGGAAAGTACCGCGAGAAACCAGACTGGTGATGCATTCGCGAGCATACGGGAACAGAATGTTCGGGCAGTATGCACCTAAGCAATGCGCCAGTTGGGTGCCGTCGATACCTGCGATGGAGAAGATGCCGCCTTGCTGAACTTCGCACAGGAATGCAGTTTCTTCGCCTAAAGAGGCAGTGACCGTAACACGCAGTACCACTTCATACACATCTTCAGCCAGCTGACTGGAAGCAGTATCAAGATCAAGTTTAACTTCTGGCTGCCAATCCTGCTGGAAAACCTGCGGAGCATTAGGTGCTTCGAAGGAGATATCCTTGGTGTAGATACGCTGGATCTGGAAAGCCATCTCGGTGTTGTTTTGTTCTGACATGTGTATAGATACCCTAAAGTTAGACGTCCTTATTAAACAGCACTTCCGCCGTGGGCTCTTTCAGTGAAAAACAGTGGCCCACTGACGAGTTAAAGCAGCGGATCTAGCCCACTGCGCGCATCCAGGGCGTGTAAATCATCACAGCCACCGATATGCTGCCCATCAATAAATACCTGAGGCACAGTCGTCCGCCCGCTACGAGCAATCATCTCTTCACGTTTGGCCGGATCACTATCAATCGCGATTTCATGGAACGCGGCACCTTTACTGTTCAGCAGTGCCTTGGCACGGTGGCAGAACGGGCAGGTTGCTTTGGTATAAATCTCAATCTTCGCCATGGATACACCCCAGTTAAATTTTCAATCTATTGATATAGCAAATTTAGTCATTACTTGCCGCGCGCCAGTGGCAGGTTCTCGCCACTCCAGCCGGAGATACCCTCTTTCAAGGTGTACACCCGCTCAAAACCGGCTTTATTTAGCAGCTCAGCAGAAGCACGGGAGGTCGTGCCTGTGGCACAAACTACAATAATAGGCTGTGCTTTGTGCTTTTCCAACTCAGCCAGATTGCCGTTTTTGATGTCAGTTGGCAGCAAATTAAGGGAACTGGCAATATGGCCTTTGCGATAGTCATCACGTGTGCGGATATCAACCACAACCGCATCTTCTTTGTTAATCAGACGCGTCGCTTCACCACGAGTGATCTCTTTCACTTTTGAGAGAGAACTTTTGAAGGTGGTGAAAATCACGGCGACGAGTAACGCCACCCAGGCCAGACTCAAAACTGGATGCTGGCTAATGAATTGCATAATCTCTTGCAACATGGGGGTAAAAACTCCCGTAAGTTAGGGGATAATATTCAAGGCCACAGAGTATACCTGCGCGATGCGGCAAATACAGCCAATATGCAAGCGCTATTGCAGAAACTGCGAGCAGTCTCGGGAACTTTTGTCGCCTAAATAGTAATATTTACGCACAACCCCGCACCAATGTTGATCTCTTTGGGCTATTTTTAACCGGTTTTATAGTAAATTACCGCCTTTCTACATATATCCCCAACTACATATATACCCAATAGAACAAGAAAGAGGTTATGCAATGTCGAGCACTAAAAAACCACTGGTTCTGACTATTCTGGATGGCTACGGTCACCGCGAAGAACAGCAGGATAATGCCATTCTGAATGCCAAGACGCCGGTTATGGATCGTTTATGGCAGCAACAACCTCACACCTTGATCGCCGCCTCAGGTCTGGATGTCGGCCTGCCCGATGGTCAGATGGGTAACTCTGAAGTCGGTCACGTCAATCTGGGTGCGGGCCGTATTGTTTATCAGGATTTGACCCGCCTCGACAAAGAGATCAAAGAGGGTGATTTTTTCACCAACCAGACCCTGACCGCCGCCATTGATAAAGCGGTTACAGCAGGTAAAGCGGTTCATATCATGGGTCTGCTCTCTGCCGGTGGCGTTCATAGCCACGAAGACCACATTCTCGCCATGATTGAGTTAGCCGCCCAACGCGGGGCAACTGCTATTTATCTGCACGCTTTCCTCGATGGCCGTGACACTCCGCCGCGCAGTGCTGAGCCGTCACTGAAACGATTCACTGAGAAGTTTGCAGAGTTGGGCAAAGGCCGCATCGCGTCGATTATTGGCCGTTACTACGCCATGGACCGCGATAACCGCTGGGATCGTGTGCAACTGGCCTACGATTTGATGACACAAGCCAAAGGCGAGTTCACCGCAGATAACGCCGTTGCTGGCCTGCAAGCGGCTTATGCCCGCAATGAAAATGATGAATTCGTTAAGCCGACCGTGATTCAAGCCGCAGGCGAAGCGGATGCCGCCATGAACGATGGCGATGCATTAATCTTCATGAATTTCCGTGCTGACCGCGCCCGTCAAATTACCCGCGCCTTTGTTAATGCCGATTTCGACGGTTTCAAACGCGATAAAGTGGTTAACTTCGGCGATTTCATCATGCTAACGGAGTATGCGGCGGATATCAAAGTCGCCTGCGCTTACCCACCGGCATCACTGGAGAATACCTTCGGTGAGTGGCTGATGAAGCATGACAAAACTCAGTTGCGCATTTCTGAAACTGAAAAATATGCTCACGTTACTTTCTTCTATAACGGCGGCGTTGAAGAGCCATTTAAAGGTGAAGACCGCATTTTGATTAATTCGCCGAAAGTGGCGACTTATGACCTGCAACCGGAAATGAGTTCAGCAGAACTGACTGAAAAGCTGGTCGCGGCTATCGCCAGCGGTAAATATGATGTGATCATTTGTAACTATCCTAATGGCGATATGGTCGGCCATACCGGCGATTATGATGCCGCAGTGAAAGCAGTAGAAACACTGGATAATTGCATTGAGCAAGTGGTTGCCGCAGTCAAAGCCGCTGATGGCCAATTGCTGATCACCGCTGACCACGGCAACGCAGAGCAGATGCGCGATCCGGCAACCGGTCAGGCGCACACCGCCCATACCAGCCTGCCTGTGCCACTGATTTACGTCGGCAATAAAGAGGTTAAAGCGGTTGAAGGCGGCAAACTTTCTGATATCGCGCCAACCATGCTGTCACTGATGGAAATGGAAATCCCGCAAGAGATGACTGGTAAGCCGCTGTTCATCGTGGAATAATCCTTCGTTATGAAGGAAAAAGCGACATTCACGATATCAATGGCTACGGCCGACATCACGACTGGCAGCAAAGAGTTTATCTCTCTGTTGCCAAATAAGGTTGTGCGTCATCCGTGGTTAGCACTCTACGCCAGCGTTTTTTGCGCTGGCGTATTGCTATTGCCATTATCCGTCAACGCCGCCGATACTCCTGCGACCACGAAAACAGCAGAGAACAAAAACCAGCTAAAAACACTTCAGCAGGATATCGCCGAAAAAGAGAAAAGTGTTCAGCAACAAAAACAGCAGCGCAGTTCATTGTTGGATCAGCTGAAACAGCAAGAGAATACCATTGCTCAGGCCAGTCGTAGCCTGCGAGAAACCCAAGGTACTCTGACCACGCTAGACAAGGAAATTTCAAGTCTTACCTCGTCCATTGCCAAACTGCAAAGCCAGCAATCTCAGCAGCAAAATATTCTGTCTAAACAACTTGATGCCGCCTTTAAGCAGGGCCAGCACAGTGGTTTACAGCTTATTTTAAGCGGAGAGGAGAGCCAGCGCAGTGAGCGTATTTTGGCCTATTTCAGTTATCTTAATGACGCCCGACAGCAATCCATTGAGGAGCTGAAACAGACCCGTACGAGCCTCTCTGCTGAGAAAAAAACGCTAGAACAGAAGCAAAATCAGCAAAAAGCGCTGTTAGATGGGCAGAAAAACCAGCAACAGAAGCTGGAGCAAGCGCGGACTGCGCGCAAGAAAACCCTGACATCGCTAGAAGCCTCGCTGGAAAAAGATCAGCAGGGTCTGGCGGAGTTAAAATTGAACGAATCACGTTTGCGCGACCAGATCGCCAAAGCAGAACGGGAAGCCAAAGCCCGTGCCGAGCGGGAAGCGAAAGAGGCAGCCCGTGTCCGTGAACAGGTGAAAGCCAAAGAGCAACAAGCCAAGAAAACCGGCTCCAGCTATAAGCCGAGTGAAAGTGAGCGCTCATTAATGGCGCGAACTGGTGGCCTCGGTCGCCCAGACGGTCAAGCGGTCTGGCCGGTACGCGGTAATGTGTCCCATCGCTTCGGTGAATCCTTGCAAGGAGAACTTCGCTGGAAAGGGATGGTTATCTCCGCACCAGAAGGCAGTGAAGTCAAAGCGATAGCGGATGGTCGCGTGTTACTGGCAGACTGGCTACAGGGCTATGGTCTGGTCGTGGTGATCGAACACGGTAAAGGGGACATGAGTTTATATGGCTACAACCAGAGTGCGCTGGTCAATGTCGGTGCTCAAGTAAAAGCCGGCCAGCCAATCGCGCTTGTTGGTACCAGCGGCGGTCAGGGTGAGCCATCACTCTATTTCGAAATCCGCCGTCAAGGACAAGCGGTTAACCCACAACCCTGGTTAGGAAGATAGGGAACAACGTAAGGGAACACGTATTGCGCTATTTCAACACACGCCGATTTATCATCGTAAGCACCCTACTGATCGCCAACGCCGCACAGGCGGGCAAACTTTCCATCGTTATTGATGACTTTGGTTATCGCCCTCAGAATGAAAACAAGGTGTTACAGATGCCGCTACCTATTTCGGTCGCCATTCTGCCTAATGCCCCTTATGCCCGAGAGATGGCGGTCAAAGCCCATAATCAGGGCCGTGAAATCCTGATTCATCTGCCAATGGCCCCCCTAAGCAAGCAGCCGTTGGAGCGCGATACATTGCAGCCGTCAATGAGTAGCGAAGAGATTCAGCGCATTATTCGCCAGGCGGTCAGTAACGTCCCTTATGCAAAAGGCATGAATAACCATATGGGTAGCGCGATGACCTCCAGTTTGCCGGGTATGCAGAAAGTGATGCAGGCGCTGGAGCACTATCAGCTCTATTTCCTCGACAGCGTGACCATCGGCAATAGCCAAGCGAGCAGAGCGGCTGAAGGGACTGGCGTCAAAGTGATTAAGCGTAAAGTCTTTTTGGATGACTCACAAAATGAAGCCGCGATCCGCCAGCAGTTTAACCGCGCAGTCGAACTGGCGCGTCGAAATGGCTCTGCCATTGCTATCGGGCACCCGCATCCGGCCACCATTAAAGTGCTGCAACAGATGCTGCCTCAGTTGCCGTCTGACATCGTATTAGTCCGGCCGAGTGCGCTGCTCAATGAGCCACAGCAAAATAACAGTGGCGCAGTCTCGCCGGGTAAATCAAAGCCACGTGAACCGGTTCGCCTGAAAGCCATCAAGCAATGTCATGCAAAAGCCAGTTATACACCAGAGAAAATCTATGCTGGCAGGATGTTTAGCGTTATTGGCGAGAGTCTGATGGAAAGCCCGGCGATGAACTTTATTCAGCGCTATTTTACGCCGTCAGCACCTGTAGAGCCGATTGATAAACTGAATATTGGTGAGCCGATTATTGATAAATCGACTATTGATAAACCGAAAATCGATGAACTGAAAATAGAGGCTCCAACAGCGGAAAAATCAAAAGTGGATAATCCATAATTGGCTTAAAAATAAGCGGGGCAACCCTTATCTGGCTGCCCCGCCTTCAATCCTGCCACATCAAGTCCGACGGGAGTTAGTCCCAGCTTAATATCACTTTGCCCGACTTCCCTGAGCGCATCGCATCAAAGCCTTCCTGAAACTCATCAATGGAGAAACGGTGAGTGATGATCGGGGTTAAATCCAAACCGGATTGAATCAGCGCCGCCATTTTGTACCACGTTTCGAACATCTCACGGCCATAAATCCCTTTGATAAACAGCCCCTTGAAGATCACCTGATTCCAATCGATGGACATATCAGAGGGTGGTATCCCCAGCATCGCAATACGCCCGCCGTGATTCATTGAGTTAAGCAATGAACGGAACGCAGGCGGTGCGCCTGACATTTCCAAGCCCACATCAAAACCTTCTGTCATGCCCAGCTCAGCCATCACGTCATTCAGGTTCTCTTTGCTGACGTTAACCGCCCGCGTGACACCCATCTTCCGTGCCAGATCCAAGCGGTACTCATTCACGTCGGTGATAACAACATGGCGAGCGCCGACGTGCTTACAGACAGCGGCAGCCATGATACCAATCGGGCCAGCGCCGGAAACTAAGACATCTTCCCCCACTAAATCAAAGGATAACGCGGTATGCACGGCATTGCCGAAGGGGTCAAAAATAGCGGCTAACTCATCGGAAATGTTGTCTGGGATCTTGAACGCATTAAAGGCAGGAATCACCAGAAACTCGGCAAAAGAGCCGGGGCGATTCACACCAACACCCACGGTATTGCGGCAAAGATGGGTACGCCCTCCACGGCAATTACGGCAATGTCCACAGGTGATATGGCCTTCCCCAGACACCCGGTCACCAATATTAAAGCCTTTCACTTCCTGACCAATGGCGACCACTTCACCCACATACTCATGGCCGACCACCATAGGGACGGGGATCGTTTTTTGCGACCACTCATCCCAGTTATAGATATGCACATCAGTACCACAGATAGCGGTTTTGCGAATTTTAATCATGATGTCGTTGTGGCCCAGCTCTGGCTGCGGCACATCGGTCATCCAAATACCTTCTTCTGCTTTCAGTTTGGACAGTGCTTTCATGACATTCCTTACGCAATAACGTTAAGTTGCTTACCAATACGTACAAAGGCTTCGATAGCCCGTTCGACCTGCTCTGTGGTGTGGTCTGCCGACATCTGAGTACGAATACGCGCCTGACCTTTTGGCACCACCGGATAGAAGAAGCCAGTGACGTAAATCCCCTCTTTCAGCAATGCATTGGCAAACTCTTGCGCCAATGTCGCATCACCCAACATGACAGGAATAATGGCATGGTCAGCACCGGCCAAGGTGAAACCAGCAGCACTCATTTTCTCACGGAATAAGCGAGCATTCGCCCATAGACGATCGCGCAGTTCAGCGCCATCTTCCAAGAGCGATAGCACTTCAATTGAAGCCGCAACGATTGCTGGGGCTAATGAGTTTGAGAACAGATAGGGCCGTGAGCGCTGACGCAGCCACTCGACCACCTCTTTGCGGCCAGCCGTATAACCCCCTGATGCTCCACCCAGCGCCTTACCCAAGGTGCCGGTGATAATATCAACACGATCCATTACTTCGCAGTATTCATGCGTACCCCGACCATTGGCCCCGACAAAGCCCACCGCATGAGAATCATCGACCATCACCAGTGCCTGATATTCATCGGCTAAATCACAGACGCCTTTCAGATTGGCGATAACACCGTCCATGGAGAACACGCCGTCGGTGGCGATCATAATATGGCGCGCGCCCTCGGCTTTAGCTTGTTTTAGCTGTGCCTCCAACTCGCTCATGTCATTGTTGGCATAGCGGTAGCGCTTGGCTTTACATAACCGCACGCCATCAATGATGGAGGCATGATTCAGCGCATCAGAAATAATGGCATCTTCTGGCCCAAGCAAGGTTTCGAACAAGCCGCCGTTGGCATCGAAGCAAGAGGAGTAAAGAATGGCATCTTCCATGCCGAGGAAACTGGCAAGTTTCTGCTCAAGCTCTTTATGTGTGTCTTGCGTGCCGCAGATAAAACGCACCGAGGCCATGCCAAAGCCATGGGTATCCATGCCCTTTTTAGCCGCCGCGATCAGTCGTGGGTGGTTGGCTAACCCCAAATAGTTATTGGCGCAGAAATTAATTACGCGGTTCCCATCAGCGACAGAAATATCGGCTTGTTGGGCAGAGGTGATGATCCGTTCGTTTTTATACAACCCTTCAGCACGGGTAGTTTTGAGTTGTTGTTCTAGTTGCTGATAAAACGGGTTTCTCTCAGAAGGCAGGGACATGCGGTTATCTCCAGAATGGGCTGTTTCGCCTTACATTTTACTGCCTGATAGGGGAACTGACGAGCAACCTTGTCTTATATTGCAAAAAATGCAGCACATATCACGGTGAACAATCCTAAAGCAGCATAGAAAACGAGAGATTAGCCCCCTTCCGGCTGTGCGCTATCCGATGAAATGTTATGATAATGCCAAATAGCGTGTCGGGTATTGTGCCCGACCAAGAAGATTAACAAGGGTGATCCTGATGATTATCGTCACTGGCGGCGCCGGCTTCATTGGCAGCAACATTGTTAAAGCACTGAATAATATAGGTTATAAAGATATTCTGGTCGTGGATAACCTGAAAGACGGCACTAAATTCGTCAATCTGGTGGATCTGGATATTGCGGATTACATGGATAAAGAAGATTTTGTTGCCAGTATCGTTGCCGGTGACGATATGGGTGATATTGACGCGATCTTCCACGAAGGTGCCTGCTCCTCCACCACCGAGTGGGATGGCAAGTACGTCATGGATAACAACTATCAGTACTCAAAAGATATCCTGCACTTCTGTCTGGATCGCGGTATTCCTTTCTTGTACGCCTCCTCTGCGGCCACTTATGGCGGACGCACTGATAACTTCATCGAAGATCGTCAGTACGAAAAACCACTTAACGTATATGGTTACTCCAAGTTTTTATTCGATCAGTATGTGCGTGAGATCCTGCCGCAAGCTGATTCGCAAATTTGTGGATTCCGCTACTTCAATGTTTATGGCCCACGCGAAGGCCACAAAGGCAGCATGGCGAGTGTGGCTTTCCACCTGAATAATCAGATTAATGCAGGTGAAAATCCTAAGCTGTTCTCCGGCAGTGAAAACTTCAAACGCGACTTCATCTATGTGGGTGATGTCGCTGACGTTAATTTGTGGTTCTGGCAAAACGGCGTCTCCGGTATTTTCAACTGCGGCACAGGTCGCGCGGAATCCTTCCAGGCTGTCGCCGATGCGGTGGTCGATTTCCACCAAAGCGGGCCAGTGGAATACATTGAATTCCCAGAAAAACTGAAAGGCCGTTATCAGGCATACACGCAAGCCGACCTCACTAATTTGCGTGCCGCTGGTTATGACAAGCCGTTCAAAACCGTCGCCGAAGGCGTCAAAGAGTATCTGGCGTGGCTCAATCGCCCGATCTAAATTACTTGCTGCAAGGAATTGATAAACGGTATGAAAATACTGGTCATCGGCCCTTCTTGGGTTGGCGATATGATGATGTCGCAAAGTCTTTACCGCACCCTGAAGGCCGAATATCCGGCAGCAGACATTGATGTGATGGCACCCGCGTGGTGCCGTCCGCTTTTGGCCAGAATGCCGGAAGTGCGCCACGCAATCCCAATGCCATTAGGGCATGGGGCTTTTGCTTTTGAGGAGCGTCGCCGTTTGGGTCTTGCCTTACGAGAAACAGGCTATGATCGTGCTTATGTTCTGCCAAACTCATTTAAATCAGCTCTGATACCTTATTTTTCAGGGATTAAGCAACGCATTGGCTGGCGTGGCGAGATGCGCTACTTCTTGCTCAATGATATGCGCATTCTGGATAAAGAAGCCTTCCCCATGATGGTCCAGCGCTATGTTGCTCTGGCCTATGATAAAGAACAAATTCATTCAGCAGCGGATTTACCGCAGCCATTACTCTGGCCGCAATTGCAGGTTCGCGACGAAGAGATCGCAGAGATCACGGCGTCATACAATCTGACGGATAACCGGCCCATTATTGGGTTCTGCCCCGGTGCCGAGTTTGGCCCAGCAAAACGCTGGCCACACTATCACTATGCCGTGCTGGCGCAGAAACTGATTGATGCTGGCTATCAGGTCGTCTTATTAGGTTCAGCAAAAGACAATGAAGCGGGCGAGGAGATTCGTCAGGCGCTGGGCGAAGAGTCGCGCGAATATTGCCTCAATCTGGCGGGTCAGACCTCGCTGGATCAAGCTGTTGTGCTGATTGCCGCCTGTCGTGCGGTGGTCAGTAATGACTCTGGTTTAATGCATGTTGCCGCCGCATTAAATAAGCCATTGGTCGCATTATACGGCCCAAGCAGCCCAGATTTCACCCCACCACTGTCTGACAAATCCACGGTTATTCGCCTGATTACCGGCTATCAAAAAGTGCGCAAAGGCGGTAGCGCACAGGGTTATCATCAGAGTTTGATTGATATCCAGCCAGAGCAAGTGATGGATGCGCTTGAGAAGCAGCTCGCCACACAAAAATGCTCAGCCAAAGAGGGTGATTAATGCACGTATTGATCGTTAAAACCTCTTCAATGGGCGACGTTTTACATACCTTGCCTGCGCTGACAGATGCCATGCACACCATTCCGGGCATTCGTTTTGATTGGGTGGTCGAAGAGGGCTTCAGTCAGATCCCCACATGGCATCCGGCAGTGGATAAAGTGATTCCGGTGGCTATCCGCCGTTGGCGCAAAAACTGGTTTGGCACCGACACTCGGCAAGAACGTTGTGATTTTAAACGTGTTGTGCAGCAGCGCAGTTATGATTTGGTGATCGATGCGCAGGGGCTAATTAAAAGTGCGGCGCTCATTACTCGCATCGCCAAGGGCGTCAAGCATGGCCCAGATTGCAAAAGCGCTCGCGAGCCATTTGCCAGTTGGTTCTATAATTGCCGCCACGAGATTGACCCCAAGCAACATGCGGTCGAGCGTATACGTCAGTTGTTTGCCAAAAGTCTGGGCTATGAAAAACCAGAAAGTTATGGTGATTACGCCATCGCGCCTCGCTTTTTAAGTCAGTTACCCGCTGATGCGGGTCAATATCTGGTTTTCCTGCACGCGACCACCCGCGACAGCAAGCACTGGCCTGAAAGCCACTGGCTGCAACTGATTGAACTGCTTGCCCCAACCGGGTTAAAAATCAAATTACCTTGGGGCGCAGAGCATGAGTATCAACGCGCTTTGCGGCTCGCGGAACAGGCTCCTCATGTTGAGGTATTACCTAAGCTCAGCCTCCAGCAGGTGGCAGAAGTTCTGGCCGGTGCAAAAGCGGTGGTGTCCGTCGATACGGGCCTAAGCCATCTCACCGCCGCGCTCAGTCGCCCCAACATTACGCTGTATGGCCCCACCGACCCGGGCTTAATTGGCGGCTACGGTGAAAATCAGATTGCCGTTATTTCCGAGCAAAAAAACATGGATACCATTTCCGCTGAAACCATTATGGCGCGACTGGAAACATTGATTTCATAAGTGATCATTTTTTATTTCCCGTAATGTGTTTTGCTGAAAATATCGCCAGTCACTATTTATCCTGTAATAACAATCGACTCTGCTAATTATCAGAGTCGATTGTTATCTGTTTTATGATTGTTAAACATGACTAATTGATTGTTGGGATAATTGAGTGAATCAAATAACTCAGGTATTACGAATAATCTCGCCTAGATTTTTCTGTTTAGGTAATTAATGCCGAAATATAATCCCAATAAAACGTCAATCTCATCAACCAACGATAACCCACTGAGTTACAGGCCAATAACAGCCAAAAAAACCACTAAAAAATTAACTGACAGCATCTACCGCCAAATCATTAATTACCCGCAGACACTAATGAAACCCATTCTCATTTTTGAACCTATTAAATCCAGTTTGTGGCCTTCGTTTACTGAAATTGTTAAAAATTTATATTCTTTTTTAGGAATAGCCTGATCCTATTCTGGCTATCAGCCAGACCCAGCCGAAAAGAGCCTTTCTTGCACAAATATGGTATTATTCTTAGCAATCCATATAAATGAAATTGATAGAATGTTGCTGCGTTTATATCAGGTACTACTCTACCTTATTCAACCTTTGATTTGGCTACGGTTGCTGTTGCGTAGTCGTAAAGCCCCCGCTTATCGCAAGCGCTGGGCAGAACGTTATGGTTTTTGTGCTGGTAAAGTTGTCGCTGGCGGCATCATGCTGCATTCAGTTTCAGTCGGTGAGACACTGGCCGCGATTCCGTTAGTTAGGGCATTGCGTCACCGCTACCCGTCACTGCCGATTACCGTGACCACTATGACCCCCACGGGTTCCGAGCGAGTCCAGTCCGCTTTTGGTAAAGACGTTCATCACGTCTATCTCCCCTATGATCTCCCCGGCTCTGTGAACCGCTTCTTGGATCAGGTCAATCCTAAGCTGGTCATTATCATGGAAACAGAGCTATGGCCAAACCTGATTAATGCACTGCATCGCCGCAAAATACCGCTGGTGATTGCCAATGCACGCCTCTCTGCCCGCTCGGCTGCGGGCTACAAAAAGATCGGCAGTTTTATCCGTAATATGCTGCAACGCATCACGCTGATCGCGGCACAAAATCAAGAAGATGGCGATCGTTTCATTGAGCTGGGTCTTCGGCGCTCACAACTGACGGTCACGGGTAGCCTGAAATTTGATATTTCTGTCACCCCTGAATTAGCCGCCAGAGCGGTGACTTTACGCCGCCAGTGGGCAGCACATCGTCCGGTGTGGATTGCGACCAGCACCCATGATGGCGAAGAGGCCATTTTGCTGGAGGCTCATCGCCAATTATTGCAGCGCTTCCCAACATTGCTGCTGATTTTGGTACCGCGTCACCCCGAGCGCTTCCCGAAAGCAGTCGAACTGACACAGAAAGCTGGGTTGAGTTACACATTACGCAGCAAAGGTGAAATTCCTTCAGCCAGTACACAAGTCGTGATTGGCGATACTATGGGCGAGTTGATGCTGCTGTACGGCATTGCTGATTTGGCCTTTGTGGGCGGCAGTCTGGTTGAGCGCGGTGGTCATAACCCGCTGGAGGCCGCTGCCCATGCCATCCCTGTGCTGATGGGACCACATACATTTAACTTTAAAGATATCTGTGCCAAGCTGGAACAGGCTGAAGGGCTGATTACCGTCACCGACACCTTATCGCTGGTGAAAGAGATTACCCTGCTGCTGACGGATGAAGATTGCCGCCTCTATTATGGCCGCCACGCCGTTGATGTGCTGCATGAAAATCAGGGCGCACTTCAACGGCTATTACACTTGCTGGAGCCTTATCTGCCGCAACGGAGCCACTAATGGGTGCTAAAAAACGTCTGTCAGTGGTGATGATCACCAAGAATGAAGCCTCACTGCTGGCAGATTGTCTGGCATCCGTTAGCTGGGCAGACGAAATAGTCATACTCGATTCTGGCAGTGAAGATGATACCGTCGCACTAGCCCTGCAATATGGCGCGAAAGTGCATAGCAATTCGGAATGGCCCGGTTATGGCAAGCAGCGGCAATTAGCCCAGCAATATGCCAGTGGCGATTATATTCTGATGCTGGATGCTGATGAGCGTGTTACCCCAGAGCTAAAAACCGCCATCGAAACCGTGCTATTGGCCCCAGAAGAGGGCGCAGTTTATAGCTGCGCACGGCGGAATCTGTTTTTAGGCCGCTTTATGCGCCATAGCGGTTGGTATCCCGATAGAGTCACGCGGCTATATCCGCACCACCAATTCCACTATAACGATGATTTAGTTCATGAATCACTCGCCAGTGGTTCTGCCAAAGTGATTCCGTTGGCAGGTGACTTGCTACATCTGACTTGTCGTGATTTCTTCGCTTTTCAGCGTAAACAGCTCAATTACGCTGAAGCTTGGGCGACTCAACGCCATCAACAAGGTAAAAGTTGCCGCTATTTTTCAATTCTTAGCCATACTCTCGGGGCATTCTGTAAGACATGGTTGCTCCGTGCCGGTTTCCTCGATGGTAAACAAGGGTTCTTGCTGGCGGTGGTCAATGCGCAATATACTTTTAACAAATATGCGGCTCTGTGGGCATTGAGCCATCAACATCAGAAAAGCGAGAACTCATGACCACCAAAGCCATCTATCCGGGGACATTTGACCCAATGACGAATGGGCATTTGGACTTAGTGACACGAGCCTCCGCGATGTTTAGTCATGTGATACTGGCTATCGCCGACAGCTCCAGCAAAAAACCGATGTTTACCCTCGACGAACGGGTCGCATTGGCAAAACAAGTAACGGCACCACTCAAGAATGTTGAAGTGCTGGGATTCAGTGAACTGATGGCGGAGTTTGCCAAAAAGAATAATGCGAATATTTTGGTGCGGGGTTTGCGTTCGGTTTCAGATTTCGAGTATGAATGGCAACTGGCAAATATGAACCGCCACTTGATGCCAAAGCTGGAGAGTGTGTTCCTGATGCCATCAGAAAAGTGGTCGTTTATCTCTTCCTCACTGGTGAAGGAAGTGGCGCGCCATGGTGGTGACATCACCCCCTTCCTTCCAGCTCCGGTGACTAAAGCACTATTGGCTAAGCTGGCTTAACGGGTCTCTAATGCAAAGCTATTAATGTTGGCAGTGGCGGCAAAAGAAGGTACTCCGCTGCCCATGCTTTGCAATTTCAATACGTTGTCCACAACGGCGACAAAGTTCACCCGCCCGGCCATACACCTGCAATTCTTGCGCAAAGTAACCCGGTTTACCGTCCGACTGCAAAAAGTCGCGTAATGTGGTGCCACCCTGCTCGATAGAGTGCAGCAATACCGCTTTTATCGTTGTGACCAACAGGGAGATTTCAGCTTGCGTCAATGAACCCGCAGCGCGTTCTGGCAAAATACCGGCAGCAAACAGAGATTCACTGGCGTAGATATTGCCCACCCCAACCACCACTTTGTTATCCATCAACCAAGGCTTAATCAACGTGCGTTTATGCCGTGATTTATCAAACAAGTATTGGGGGCTAAATTCGTCACTGAGCGGCTCTGGGCCTAAATGCGCCAGAACACTGCTGGTCTCAAGGTCTTTCGCCC
This sequence comes from Yersinia mollaretii ATCC 43969, assembly GCF_013282725.1. Classification (NCBI taxonomy): domain Bacteria; kingdom Pseudomonadati; phylum Pseudomonadota; class Gammaproteobacteria; order Enterobacterales; family Yersiniaceae; genus Yersinia; species Yersinia mollaretii. The sequence goes on from NZ_CP054043.1 coordinate 1,133,455, forward strand.
ATAACCAGGCACCAAAGCGGCGCGGGTCGGTATAACGCAATATTTTGCCGTTACTGATCACCAAATCAACATGATCATGCTTTTCTGCTGCGGTTTCTTCCGGCAGAACACGCAAACTACCCGACATCCCCAAATGTACGATAATCCAGCCAGTCGGTAGCTCTAGCAGTAAATACTTAGCCCGACGCTGAACACTCAGTACGGGTTGGTCACTAAGCGCCAAAATTTCATCGGACACCGGCCAGCGCAAACGAGCATTTCTGACCACGGCATATAAAATCGTCTGGCCGACAAGATAAGGTTCGATCCCACGTCGGCTGGTTTCAACTTCTGGTAATTCAGGCATCTCCCCTCCCTTCAAGGTATCTCACTGTACTTTATATAATAAAAAACCCGGCCGAGGCCGGGTTTTTCTTAATCCACTAAAATTATTTAATTTTAGCTTCTTTGTAGATCACGTGTTGACGGACAACTGGATCGAATTTCTTCAGTTCCAATTTTTCCGGCTTAGTACGCTTGTTCTTCGTAGTGGTATAGAAGTGACCAGTACCAGCAGAAGAAACCAGCTTGATCTTCTCGCGAACACCTTTAGCCATGATTCAGTTCCTTAATACTTCTCACCGCGGGTACGAAGTTCGGCCAAGACCGTTTCAATACCCTTCTTATCAATAACACGCATACCTTTAGCAGATACACGCAGAGTTACAAAGCGCTTCTCGCCCTCAACCCAAAAACGGTGAGAGTGAAGGTTCGGCAGAAAACGGCGTTTGGTCGCGTTCATTGCGTGGGAACGGTTGTTACCGCTCACCGGGCGCTTGCCAGTAACTTGGCAGACTCGGGACATGTCTATTCTCCAAAAATCAAATCAGCTCGAGCTTCGTATAGGATTTGGCCGCCTCGTCAGGCTTTAGAGCCCATCTCAGCAAACTCACTGAGAAGACTCACTGTCATCAGGTCAGAAACCCCTGTCACCAGGTTATAAACCTGCTGAGATAGGCTCTTCACGCCAAACCCAAGATTCTCAAAGGTGGCGTAGTATACGCTCTGAAGCGTAAGTGCTCAAGTCCCGAACAGCTAAAGATCCTAAAAGGATCAATTATTATTTCACTAAAGCCATCCGCGTTCAGCAAATGAGACACATTCACCCCGACCGACTACCAAATGATCGAGCACCCGAATATCTAATATTGAGCAGGCTTTTATCACCTGCGTCGTCATCAAACGGTCGGCTTGGCTCGGTTCAGCCTTACCCGAAGGGTGATTATGCGCCAGAATCAACGCGGCGGCATTCGCCTTCAGCGCTTCACGCACAATTTCTCTCGGATGAACCTCAACACTGCTGATGGTACCAGTAAACATCTCCTCATGGCGAATCACACGATGCTGATTATCCAAAAACATGACTAAAAAAATCTCACGCTCACGATGAGAAAGAATATTTTGCAGAAATTGTTGTGTGACCTTGGGATTGAGCAGGACACTCTCTTGCATCAGATGCGATGAAAAGCAGCGACTGGCCAGTTCTGCGATAGCCTGAATCTGACTGTATTTCGATGCACCAATCCCCTTTTGGGCACATAACGTCTGATAATCCGCAGACATCAGCCCATGTAACGAACCGAAGGTTTCAATCAAACACTCAGCCATCTTCATGACATGCATCCCCGGAATACCGGTGCGCAGAAAAAGCGCGAGTAACTCGGCATCTGACAGCACAGCAGCGCCATATTTTAGTAATTTTTCTCTTGGGGCGCTCTGCCCATACCACTCATCCATCCTTTGACTCCTGTAATCCCTGAACAGCGCGGAAAGCATGGCAGAAGGTTTTATGCCCCGCGAGCTGATGATTAACAGCATGCGTAACGCCTCGCAAATTTGACGATTGATGGCATCAGGAGATGGCCTGATAGCTAATCTGCTCAGCTGTTATGCTAAAATATCGGCTCTTACAGCTTTCATTCGGACAATCATGATGACGGGACTTTCCGGCAAACATATCGTGCTCGGGATTAGTGGGGGGATCGCCGCCTATAAATCACCTGAGCTGGTCCGCCGCTTGCGCGACAGAGGCGCGGATGTGCGCGTGGTGATGACCGACGCCGCCAAAGCGTTCATTACACCACTCACGTTGCAGGCAGTCTCGGGCTATCCCGTCTCTGATGATTTACTCGATCCTGCGGCAGAAGCGGCGATGGGCCATATTGAGCTAGGTAAATGGGCTGACTTAGTAATTATGGCCCCCGCCACCGCCGATTTGCTGGCCAGAGTCGCGGCAGGCATGGCTAATGACCTGCTGACCACGGTTTGTCTGGCAACTGCAGCACCTGTCGCAGCAGTGCCCGCCATGAATCAACAGATGTATCGTGCCGCTGCGACCCAAGCGAACTTACAGACACTCGCCAATCGCGGAGTATTATTGTGGGGGCCAGATAGCGGCAGTCAGGCTTGCGGTGATGTCGGGCCGGGTAGAATGCTAGACCCGCTGGAAATCGTCGCACTGGCGCATGATTATTTTTCTGCAAAACAAGACCTGCAACATTTGAGTGTCATGATTACCGCCGGGCCAACCCGTGAAGCACTTGATCCCGTACGCTTTATCAGCAACCAAAGTTCGGGCAAGATGGGGTTCGCTATCGCGCAAGCTGTCGCTGAAAGAGGGGCGAAGGTGACATTGGTCGCCGGGCCAGTGAATCTCCCGACACCTGCTGGTGTTGATCGTATTGATGTTGTCAGTGCGCTTGAGATGCAGCAAGCCGTTCAGAATTTAGCCGCTCAGCAGAATATTTTTATTTCTTGTGCTGCGGTAGCGGATTACCGCGCAGAGCAAATTTCGGACGAGAAAATTAAAAAACAGGGCGATGAAATTACCCTTAAGTTAGTGAAAAACCCAGACATTGTGGCTGGAGTGGCTTCAATGGCTAAAAATCGTCCATTTGTTGTTGGATTTGCTGCCGAAACCCAGAATGTGGAAGAATACGCGCGACAAAAACTAGCGCGAAAGAATCTGGACCTTATTTGCGCTAATGATGTTTCGCTCGCAGAGCATGGTTTTAACAGTGACACTAATGCCTTGCACCTTTTTTGGCCGACGGGAGAGAAACGTTTACCGCTCAGCGATAAGCACCTCCTTAGTCAGCATTTAATAGACGAGATTGTCAGCCGTTATGATGAAAAAAATCGACATTAAAATTCTGGACCCACGTGTTGGCAATGAATTCCCGCTACCAACCTACGCGACAGAAGGTTCTGCTGGGCTGGATTTACGCGCCTGTCTGGATAAGGCAGTGGATTTGCTGCCGGGTCAAACTACATTGTTACCGACAGGTTTAGCCATACATATTGGCGATAACGCACTGGCTGCCGTCATTTTGCCTCGCTCTGGGTTAGGGCATAAACACGGCGTAGTATTGGGCAATCTGGTTGGCCTGATTGACTCCGACTATCAAGGGCAGTTGATGGTGTCAGTCTGGAACCGTGGTCAACAGCCTTTCACTATCGAACCCGGCGAGCGTATCGCACAGATGGTGTTTGTTCCTGTGGTACAAGCAGAATTCAATCTGGTTGAAGATTTTGACCTGACTGAACGTGGTACCGGTGGTTTTGGTCATTCTGGACGCCAATAACCTACCCTAGACCTTGATACCGTAAAAAAGCTATCACATAAGCCGCCGGGGCTTGGTACCCAGTGCGGCCGGTATTTGGGTTTTTGTTATTAAGTCATTTTTAGCAAGGGTCTACTCGGACATGGCAGAAAAAGAGAATATTAAAAGGAACAGGCGCGAGGAAATTTTGCAGGCTTTAGCGCAAATGCTGGAATCCAGCGATGGCAGCCAACGCATTACTACCGCCAAACTCGCCGCCAATGTGGGGGTGTCTGAAGCCGCGCTTTATCGGCATTTTCCCAGTAAAACGAGGATGTTTGACAGCCTGATCGAGTTTATCGAAGATAGTTTGATGTCCCGCATCAATTTGATTCTGCAAGATGAAAAAGAGACGTTCAATCGCCTCCGTTTGATCCTGCTGCTGGTATTAGGATTTGCGGAGCGCAATCCTGGGCTAACCCGGATTATGACGGGGCATGCACTGATGTTTGAACAAGATCGTTTGCAAGGCCGGATTAACCAGCTATTTGAACGTATTGAAGTTCAGCTACGTCAGGTGCTGCGCGAGAAGAAACTGCGCGACGGGCAAGGCTTTATCCATGATGAGGCTCTGTTGGCAACCCAGTTGCTGGCGTTTTGTGAAGGGATGCTGTCGCGCTTTGTGCGTTCTGAGTTCCGCTATCGGCCGACACAAGAGTTTGATGCCCGTTGGCCCCTAATTGTGGCTCAGTTACAGTAATTCGGTTGTAGTGGGTGTGATTCAAGATGGGGGCTAGCGACAGCCCCCGAGGGGAAAAGCACCGAGCAGATAGACCCTGGGAAGCCATTGCTCGGCACTTTTATCAACAGCGACCCCAGCACGGGCCGCTGTCGGAACTATTTACGACCGTTCGGTTGCAGCTTCTCACCCACATTGAGTAAGAACAGTTCATTATCGCGGGTTGAAATCCGCGCAGAACCATCGTCCATTCGGTAAGCTCCCTCGGTAAAACCAGCGCCATTCAGGAAGGGTGCAACGGCTTGTGGCTTATTGCGCAGTGAAGCTTCCAGCGCCAGTAATGCATAAGGTTCGATAGCATCAACATCGGCATATTGGCGATCCGGCGAGGCCATAAAGAAGCCGTCGATATAGCGAGTTTTGATGATGTTATCGCCGATCTTCTCTGCTAATTGCCGATAATCAGCCACCTGACTAGCATTGTAGAGGTCCAGCAATGCAAACAGAGCATAGGGGTCACTGTTGGTGGTATCCAGTTTGACCTTCATCTCTTTACCCGGTGCGGTGCCGATATCACCCAGCCCCTGATCGTTTGCAATACCGCGAGCCACTTTCCACAGCAGCGGATCGTTATCAATGGCATAAGCGCGGGCATAGGAGATCAGGAATTCGTTGCCCGCTTTATACGGTTTAAGCACCGTCCCTTTTTTGCCGTAATAACCATCACGTGGCAGCGCGTAATTCGATAAGTCCTGCCCGTTGGCAATCATCGGGCGGAAAGTATTGTCCTGATCGTTATAAGCATATTTGGCGAACGCTTTCAGGCCATCCACAGTCCATTTCTGTAAATCCTGCCCTTGAGCCCCCAAATCCTTACCCAGTTGCAACTGCATCAGCGCATTTTCAGAGTAAAGCGTACTGGTGCGCCCTTTGAGCATCATATTGCCCTCCAGCGCGGCTGGGCCAAACTCTGGACCAAACTGGCGCTGTGCACGATCACCAAACTTGGAGTGCGTATCAGCATCATCCGTTGGCTCTTCGCGTTTCAACGCTTGGGTAAACTGATAGACGCCAAGGCCGGTTTTAGCATCGCGCGGCAATACATATTGATCGGCCAAACGCTTAGCCCACACTAATGCCCCTTGATCCTGCTGGTGCTTGTAGAGCAGCGAAGCTGAATAGATCAGGTCATTACCCGCATTGAGGAAACTCAGCCCTTTGGTGGCAAAGAAAGGCGGTTGTTGCTCAAATTTGCTCTCCCACAATGCGCCCATCTGCTTGCCATATTCACCGTGGCGGCTGGTTTCGAGGATACGCCAGTCATAAACATGGGCGTTCCAGAAGCCACGAATAAAGCGGGCAGTGGCATCGCTGTCGACACTGAACATCAGGTCATAGTAGGGATAGGCATTTTTCAGCTCATGCACTTTCTCTTTTTCGCTCGGTCCTTCGGGTTGCAGTGTTTTCAGGTCAACAAAACGGTGACCGCCCCAGTAGAGCAAGCCGCTTGGGTCCTGATAATTCTGGAAGTGGTAGCGGACGATATCTTCAGCGCGTTTTTGATAGCGATTATCGCCACTCAACTGGCTCAGGCCACTCATGACACGCATCAGGTTTTGTTGTGCAGAGAAGTTTGATAACACGGCCCGACGGCCATCGGGGAATATCCATTCCAGTTGCTGCCCGGTACGGGGGTCAACACCATCTGCCAGCAGCGGACTGGGCTTATCACCGTGATAAGTGTCCGATGCTTTGCTCAACACATTATCGACATACTGCTTCACCACCGTCAGGCGGTCGGCATCCGCTGCTTGTCCAGCGGGTATATACAGCGTTGCCAGCGCAGCCATACTCAAAAATAATGCTCTTTTTTTCATTACTTTTACCTGTCAAAAATCGTTATGGTGAGGTGTGACCCCAGAGGTCAGAATCTGATCATTTTAGTGATAAATCAGAAGCTGTATTTGACCCCTACACGATAACGGGTTTGGCGTTCATCCGTGGTTTTACTGCCGGAGACATTACCGACGGCCATATATGGCGACCAGTTTTTATCCCACTTATACGTTAATTTAAAATCGTGGGTCCAATCGTAATTTTCGTTATCTGACAGCACAACGCCGGCCTTATTGGCTTGTTTGTAATCCAACTCATAGTCTAATTGGAAATCTTTGTTAATTTTGTAGCTCAGGACACTCGTCAGATTATAACCATTTTCAGACGTGTCTTTTTTCGTATTAATATTGGCGCTGGTGCGTTTGTAATAAGGACGATAACGTAATGAAATAGAGAGATCGTCAACGATATTTGCCTTACCACGCAGATAAGGGCGATAGCTGTTAGCCGTCGAACTGGAATCTAATGAGAAGCCGGGTTCGATAGAGAATGTTTTATCAATTTTATAGACATAACTGGCAACCACTTCGGTGCCATTACTGACTGTTTCGTTAAATGCTTTATCTTTATCTTGAGCACCTTTCCACTTGCCCTCCAGAGATAACCCGAAGCCATTAGCAAAGCGGTGAGACATTAATAATCGGTCTTTATGAGTGTTGCCACTTTGGTCTTGCATTTCATGACGATAGTCAATAGTTACGGCCATTGCGCTGGTGCTGAGAAGTGATGCCACTGCCAGAGATAATAATTTAATATTCATTACAGTTACCTTATTTTAATAAAAACATACTTATCCCAAAAAATACAAAAAACAGTTATGGAACAGCATTCTATTTATTTTGATATAAAGTTCCGAGATCCATGGCTAATAGTTTGAAATTAATGACGCCAATGTCCATTTATGTGACAAAGTTCAAAGTAAATAGTTTTCACTAATGTCTAGCTACTGTCGTTTTTCTGTTATATCGCAGGTATGACAAGGGATTGACACTATTTCTGGCGGGATTATTGGTAAGGTAAATAGCCTTGACGTGACGGGTAATAATATTGTAGGTCCGCTCAAATTAGGACAAATAGATTCCAGTCCAATATTTTCTTATCGGTATTATTATCAGTTTTAAGTACTTTTATATAATGGCTATTATTTTCCTTATTTCGGAAGAAAATGGATGAGCTAATATATATCTCAACCCCCGCGCGAACAGCTATTTTCACTTAAATATAAATATTATTTAATATAGGAAAGGATAATATTTTGATATAAATCCATTAGACGAAAACACTGATAATTTACTTTATTGCAGTGATTTACAAAAAGATAACTCACAACAAGAAGAATTACCCCAAAGGCGCAGCAAGGGCGAAGGTTAAGTAGGATAGACGATACTCATCAAAACAACGCTGTAACGTCAAGGATGAAGAGGATACTCAAAGGCATTGGCGTTACAGCTAGGCAGCAAACGAGCGCATCCCGATGAGCTGACTCAAGTCAGTGATTCGGGTAAGCGAGTGCAGCTAACAACGCTGTGGCGTCAAGGACGAAGAGTATACCGAGACTCAAACACCTCGCGTGCTAACGGCTCCGAAAATAGGTAACCCTGCCCACACTGAATACCATGCTTCAGCAACCATTGGCGCTGCTCATCGGTCTCGACCCCTTCGGCCATCACTCGCAGCTTCAGCACCTCGGAAATGGCACTCACAATACGCGCCATGGCATCATCTTCTGGCAAGTGCTTCACAAAGCTCTTATCCAGCTTAATCATGTTTATTGGCAGCCCTTTCAGGTGGTTGAGATAGTGTAGGCTTGAATATCCCATACCAAAATCATCCAAAGCGATAGACAAACCCAGCCCTTGTAACTCGCGCAGTAAGGTCAGTGCTTCATCAAGATCCTGAATGCGGGCAGTCTCGGTAATCTCCAGCAACAGCTTGCGCGGGTCGATCTGATACTGATTAATGAGGCTTTGCAGATGTGGCAGAAATTGGTCACTTTGTACCTGCAAGCCGGAAATGTTAACCGCCAGTGACAAGGTAATCCCTTGGGTCTTCCAGTCGGCCAGAATGCGGCACGACTCCTCCAGCACCCAGTTACCCAGCGGCATCATCATTCCTCCCTCTTCCGCTCCCGGAACAAACTCAGAAGGCGATCGATAGCTGCCGTCGGGTTGACGCCAACGTAATAGGGCTTCAGCACCAATCACCCGCTTTTCTTGCATGTTCCATTGTGGCTGCAAAAAGAGCGTAAAATCGCGGTTCTCAATCGCCTGTAAAATATCGTTTTCGTGTGTCAGCCGCTTTTGGGTTTTCTCAGTCAAGTGCGGTTCAAACACGAAAATCTGGTTTCGCCCCTGATGATGGGCGGCCATCATTGCCGTGCTGGCATTTCGCATCAGGGATTCGGCGGTTTCACCTTGAGATTGGTAATCGGCAATCCCGATACTGGCACTGGGTCGCAGTTGGATATTGCCGAAAAGCAGTGGCTGGGTCATTTGCAGCATCATTTGCCGCGCCAGTTGCATGGCGGGGAAGGGGCGGCTGATGCCTCTGGCCAGTACCGCAAATTCGGTTTTACTCAGTTGCGCCAACAAGCTGTTTTCATCAATGCACTGCTCGAGGCGCTGCGCCATCGTCAACAGCAGTTGACGGTGTTGTTCTTCGCTCATCACGCCAGAAACCTCTTGCAAGGTTTCGATGCCAATCACCAGCAGGTGAAATTTTTCATTCCGCATCCCCCCGCTGATTTCCTGCTCAAGCAGATGCATAAACAGCGAGCGGTTAGGCAATTCTGTGACCGGGAAGCGAGTACTGATACGGCTCATGTCCGTGTAGGCTTCGGCCAATAGCTGTTGGTTACGATTATAATTGCGCACCAAAACCCCCAGCTCATCATCCTGATGGTGGGCGGGTAAGGTGAGTTGGTGATGCAGCACCCCCTGCTGACCAATGTTTTCCAGCTCTTTCGCCATCGCCCGTAGTGGGTGAATAATCAGCCGATTAATACACCAAGCGATTGAAACCGAAAGTACCAATGCAAGCAACAAATAGGTCGAGAGCATGGCTGATAGTGCGCTGAGAATAAATTGGTACATCCGATAGGAGTCTGCCCGCAACACTAAATGCGCCAGCGGTTGCGGATTGGCGGAGACTCGCTCCAGCGCATACAGCGGCAGGGTTATCTCGACAGGCAGGGAAAAAATGCGCTTGGCCCAGCGGGGCACAGGCCGCTCGGTAGGGAAGTTGGCGTGTAATACCTGAATTTGGTTCGGCAAAATCACTTCAGCGCGGCTGAGAATGCCAATCGGCAACAGATTATTGAGGATTTTTTTAGCTTGCGGGACATCAACACTTAATATGGCTTCGGACAAGGGTTGGCGAACGGAATAAGCGATACTCTCCAATTGCTTGGCGTAGTCATCCTTGCGCTGTTGCACAAAGTGGAATAACTGAAGGACGATAAAAATGCAGATGGTCACCAGTGCAACCACTGCGACTGCCGCCATTTGTTTAATCGTTAATGAACGCCTTACCCGCAAACTCGCTCTCCGCCAATGCCGACTGAATAAAAAAAGTGGTTGCCACATCATGGGGCTACCCGTCGATTCTGTCTGAGTATACTCGATCGCTTTCAGATTTTATCTTGTGATACTAAACCGGAGGGGAAGAATACCGTGGGTTTCGGTGTTTTCCTATCAGGATAACAACGCCAGAGTGCTATTTCTCACTCTGGCGTTGTTTTTTCATGTCAATCAATACCACGAATGATTTAAAGACCGCGTTAGGCATTCATTGATAAAAAAACGCCGGATAACCAGCGTTTTTATTATTAATATCACCTTACGATATTGCAGGATTAACTGGCTTTCTCCGCCTCATCCTGATCAACCGCAAAACAGGCCACCATTTGGTCACCATATTGCTTTAATTGCGGTTGCAACTGAGTGCAAGTGCCAAAAGCACGACGGCAGCGCGCATTGAATGCACAGCCCGGTGGTGGGTTCATTGGGCTAGGCAACTCACCCGTCAGCTTGATGCGCTCGCGGCGCATATCGGGATTCAGGCGCGGTGTCGCCGAAAGCAATGCCTGCGTATAGGGGTGGCGTGGATTGTTAAAAATGGCCTCTTTGCTACCCTTCTCAACACACCGACCCAGATACATCACCATCACTTCATCGGCGATATGCTCAACCACAGACAGGTCATGGGAGATAAAGACATAGGACAGCCCCAGCTCCTGCTGTAAATCCATCATCAGGTTCAATACCTGCGCCCGCACGGAGACATCCAGCGCCGAAACAGGTTCATCAGCAATCACCACATCCGGATTCAGCATCAAGCCGCGCGCAATGGCGATACGCTGGCGCTGACCACCGGAGAACATGTGAGGGTAGCGGTCGTAGTGCTCGGTTTTCAGGCCGACCTTCGCCATCATCGCCAAGGTTTTCTCGCGCCGCTCTTTGCTGTTGAGCTGGGTATTGATTTGCAGCGGCTCTTCCAGTATCTGCCCCACTTTCTTCCGTGGATTCAGGGAACCATAAGGGTTCTGGAACACTATCTGGATCTTCTGACGGCGCAGCTTTTCCGCACTCTCATCCGGCTTGAGTAAATCCTGCCCTTGGTAGTAAAGCTCCCCGCCAGTGGGGATCTCGATCATGGTTAGCAGACGGCCCAGTGTAGATTTCCCACAGCCAGACTCCCCTACCACCGCCAAGGTTTTGCCGCGCTCCAAGGTGAAGGAGACACCATCGAGTGCTTTAACCAAGCGCTCTGGAGCAAAGAACCCTTTTTTGACCGGATAGTATTTTTTCAGATCAATGGCCTGCAACAATGGCTTGTCGACTTGCGATTCTGGTTTCATGTCAGTGTTATTCTGGCTCATAGGGTCGGCCTCCCCGCATCATCGAGCGGTGTATGGCATTTAACCTGACGCCCCGCTGGCCCCAGCAGTTCAGGCTCTTCACGGCGGCAACGATCATTGGCATACGGGCAGCGCGGGTTAAGTAGGCAGCCCTCTGGGCGGTCATACTTGCCCGGCACGACACCCGGTAGTGATGCCAACCGCGCTTTATCCTGCGCAAACTCAGGTAAGGCTCGCAGCAGTGCCTGTGTGTAGGGATGGCGCGGTGCGCGGAAAATTTCCGACGATTTACCGGTTTCCACCACCTGACCGGCATACATCACAATAATATGATGGGCGGCCTCGGCCACCAGTGCCAAGTCATGGGTAATCAGCAACAGCGCCATATTTTCCCGCTGCTGTAACTCCAGCAGCAGCTCAATAATTTGCGCCTGAATAGTGACGTCCAGTGCGGTGGTCGGCTCATCAGCAATCAGCAGTTTGGGCCGACAGGCAATCGCCATGGCAATCATCACCCGCTGGCTCATGCCACCAGAGAGCTGGTGCGGGTAAACATCCAACCGCGAAGCGGGATCAGGAATCCCCACCAGTGTCAGCAGATCCACCGCCCGCTGATGGCGGGTTTTGCGGTTGCCGCCCTGATGCACCTTCAGCGCTTCCATAATCTGGAAACCGACGGTGTAGCAGGGGTTGAGGCTGGTCATTGGGTCTTGGAAGATCATCGCGACTTCCGAGCCCACCAACTGACGCCGCTCTTTTTCCGAAATCTTGGTCAGGTCGCGGCCATTAAATTCCAGCTTATCGGCCATCACTTTGCCGGGGTAATCAATCAGCCCCATGATAGCCAGCGAGCTGACTGATTTGCCGGAGCCGGACTCGCCGACAATCCCGACCACCTGCCCTTGCTCAATGCTGTAACTGATACGGTCTACGGCCTTGAACGGCGCGCCTTCGTCTCCGAAGTGCACCGACAATTTATCTACATTTAAAAGTGCCATCTCTCTCTACCTCTGTTACTGCTTGAGTTTGGGGTCGAGAGCATCACGCAGGCCGTCCCCCATCAGGTTAAACGCCAGAACCGTTAGCAGGATCGCCACACCGGGGAAGGTCACGACCCACCACGCGCTTTGGGCGAACTGCAACACGTCAGAGAGCATGGTGCCCCATTCCGGTGTTGGCGGTTGCGCACCCATGCCGAGGAAGCCGAGAGCCGCCATGTCCAGAATGGCGTTAGAGAAGCCGAGAGAGGCCTGCACGATTAAGGGCGCGAGGCAGTTTGGCAAGATATTGATAAACATTTGGCGTATCGGACCCGCCCCCGCCACTCTTGAAGCCGTGACGTAGTCGCGGTTGACCTCAACCAGCACTGCGGCGCGCGTTAAGCGCACATAGTGTGGCAAGGCCACAAAGGTGAGTGCCAACGAGGCATTGACAATGGATGGCCCGAAGACCGCCACCAACACCAGCGCCAGTAACAAGCTCGGCAGGGCCAGCATGATATCGACAATGCGCATGATGATGGCATCAACAATACCGCCAAAGTAACCGGCCAGTAAGCCGAAAACAACGCCCATCACCAGTGACAACACCACCACCAGACAGCCGACTAACAACGAGAGTCGTGCACCATACATCAGGCGGGATAAGACATCGCGGCCCACATCATCAGTACCCAGCAGGAATTTCCAGCTGCCGCCCTCTTCCCAGACCGGAGGTTTCAATAGTGCGTCGCGAAATTGCTCTGCTGGCCCGTGCGGGGCCAGCCAAGTGGCTCCGGCGGCAATCACCAACATGATAATGATGTAAAACAGGCCAATCACGGCCCCTTTGTTGCGCTTGAAATAGTGCCAAAACTCCTGCAAGGGAGTCATCGGCTTCGGCGCACTTTTTACTGTTGACTCAGTAAGTTGAGACATTCTGCGCCCCTTATTTCTTGTGACGAATACGCGGGTTAACTACGCCATAGAGCACATCTACCAGCAAGTTAACTAAAATAATCATGATCGCGACCAGCAACACGCCACCCTGTACCACCGGGTAGTCACGCCGTTGCAGTGCATCCATCAACCAGCGGCCTAACCCCGGCCAGGAGAAGATGGTTTCCGTCAAGATCGCCCCCGCCAGCATAGTGCCGACCTGCAAGCCGATCACCGTCACCACGGGCAGCAAGGCATTGCGCAAGGCATGAACCACAATCACGCGCATCCGGCTCAGACCCTTGGCCCGCGCAGTGCGGATATAATCCTCGCCCAACACTTCTAGCATGGAGGAGCGGGTCATGCGCACGATGACCGCCAGCGGGATGGTGCCCAAGACGATGGCCGGTAGAATCATATGCATCACGGCATCTTTAAAATCACCCGGTTCGCCCCAGATAAAGGTGTCAATCAGCATAAAACCGGTGAGCGGCAGGCTGTCATCTAAGAACACCGTATCACTGACCCGCCCGGAGACCGGGGTGAGGTTCCATTGCACCGAAACCAGCATGATCAGCATGATGCCCCACCAGAAGATAGGCATCGAGTAGCCGGTGAGGGAGATCCCCACGGCGGTATGATCGAATATTGAACCGCGTTTGACTGCCGCCAGCACCCCGACCGGTATCCCTACGGCGATAGCAAACAGCATCGCGCAGATCCCCAGTTCCAGCGTAGCTTTAAAGCGTGGGACAAACTCTTCCCAGACGGCAATACGGCTTTTCAGCGAGATGCCGAGGTCGCCATGTAATACGCCATTCACATAATGGAAGTATTGTTGATAGAGAGGCTTGTCCAGCCCCATTTCTGCCATGATTTGAGCATGACGCTCGGCGGAGATACCGCGTTCCCCGGCCATGATGGTCACCGGGTCGCCCGGGATCATATGTACAAAAGCGAAGGTCAGCAAAGTAATGCCGATAAACGTTGGGATAACTAACCCCAAACGTCGGAGTATGAACTGCAACATATCCCGAACTCTCTGTGTAGAATGCCGGGCTGCTCGTGGGCAACCCCGCTTATATGGCTCACATCTGTATCTGTCTTAACCTAAATAAGAAACCGGTGAACATGCAGTTTGCACCTTCACCGGCCATCTAACAGGTTAAAATTAATCCAGGGACACGTTCTCGAAATGGTGTTTACCCAACGGATCGACAACATAACCTTTCACTTCTTTACGCACTGGCTCGTACACGGTTGAGTGAGCAATAATCAGCGCTGGCGCTTGATCGTGCATCACAACCTGAGCTTGTTTGTAAAGGGCGACGCGTTTGTCATGGTCAGACTCAGCACGGGCTGGTTGGATCACGTCTTCGAACGGCTTATAGCACCACTTGGAGTAGTTGGAACCTTGTTTGGCTGCATCACAGCTGAACAGGGTGGCGAAGAAGTTGTCTGGGTCCCCATTGTCCCCGGTCCAACCCATCATCACAGTCTCATGCTCGCCATCTTTAGCCCGCTTGAGGTATTCGCCCCACTCGTAGGTCACAATTTTGGCTTTCACGCCCACTTTCGCCCAGTCGGACTGAATCATCTCAGCCATACGACGAGCATTTGGGTTATAAGGGCGCTGAACTGGCATGGCCCACAGGTCGATGGCGAAACCATCAGGTAAGCCCGCTTCTTTCAACAGCTCTTTCGCTTTAGCTGGGTCGTAAGCGTAATCTTTCACCTCATCGTTGTAGCCCCACATAGTCGGTGGGATCAGGTTCTTAGCCGCTTGGCCTGCACCCTGATAAACCGCCTCGATAATCGCTTCTTTGTTAACCGCCATGGTCAATGCTTGGCGAACCTTCACGTTATCCAGTGGTTTTTTCTCAATATTGAAGGAGAGGTAACCGACGTTCAGGCCCGGTTGCTCCATCAAGCTGATGGTTTTGTCTTCTTTCATGCGAGCAATGTCAGCCGGGTTAGGGTATGGCATAACCTGACACTCATTTTTCTGCAATTTTGCATAGCGCACTGATGCATCTGGAGTAATAGAGAAGACCAGACGATCAATTTTCGGTTTAGTCCCCCAGTAGCCGTCAAAAGCTTTGTACAGGATACGGGAGTCTTTTTGATACTGCTGCAACTGGAACGGACCAGTACCGATTGGATTCAAATCGACTTTTTCTGGCGTACCCGCTTTCAGCATATTGTTGGCATATTCAGCAGACAGAATAGAAGCAAAGTCCATCGCCAAGTCAGCCAAGAATGGCGATTCTGGGCGGGCCAGTTCGAAGCGAACGGTGTTGTCGTCAACTTTCACGATATTGGTGATCAAATCACCCATGCCCATACCTTGGAAGTACTCATAGCTGCCGCCAGAGACTTTATGGTACGGATGTTTATCATCTTTCTGACGCATGAAGGAGTAGATCACATCATCAGCGTTGAAATCGCGAGTCGGCTTGAACTCTTTATTATCTTGCCACTTCACACCTTTACGCAGGTGGAAAGTGTAGGTCTTACCATCTTCACTCACTTCCCACTTCTCAGCCAGACCGGGTTCAATTTCGGTGGTGCCGAGTTTGAATTCAACCAGACGGTTGTAGATAGGAACGGAGCTGGCGTCATAGGTCGTGCCCGAAGTAAAGAGCTGCGGGTTGAAACCTTCCGGAGAACCCTCAGAACAATAAACTAATGTTTTCGCTTGTACACTGGCCGCCACGGTCAGTGCAATCAGCCCAATACCGAATTTCAGTATCCCTGTTTTTCCCAAGGAAATCGTCATCGCTTGTGCTCCATTATGGTGATGTGTGTTGTGTGTACGGCCAGACCCTATAATTTTTTAGCCCGTGGTCTGTACCGTTTTGCCCAATAGTCGCAGGGATGCGGGATTGAGGTATCGGATAAAACTTATCGCGATAGCAATTTTGGACGCGTGAAATCACCCAAACTGCACTCGATTACTCCCCCTGAACTTACCAATTTGGCAACAGTTGGTGGCAACGTCAATACGGTCTGAAAGGATTTATCAAGACAATGAGAAACAGCATGCAAACATAAAAAAAACTTCTTGTTAACATTCATAGCATGAAAATTTATGCTATTAGTGATAAGCCAGCGTGATTAACTAGGTAATTTCAATAAAGCAGTGGTAACACCCAAAGACAAACAGAAAAACTTTGTTGCTAAATGATGCTTATCCGTTCAGATTTTTTTGTGATTTCGACAGAAAACAGGAGGAAATGCTGTTGTGACAGCCGATAAGTGACGTGAACGTTGTCACACTCAGCCATAATCTGATACATCTTGCGTGCCGTTAAAAAAGCCAAATCAAGTTGCCGTGCTCGCCATCACCCAACAGGCAACCCAGCACTCAAGGGAGCGCGCCCTAATGACGCCCCAAAATGGGGCAGGCTAGCTTAAGGTATTAAAAATTCGTCCATCCACGATGAGAGGTGGTGAGTAAGGGTTTAATGGTTCGATTAACCTCAAGGCCACCATGTATCACCCCACTCGTATCCGTAACTTTTTTATACGACAAATCGACTTGCCCGAAGATGCTGACGATCTTTCCTTGGTTATTCTTTAAGTGGCCAGTATTAATGGCGATATTGCTAGAGGTAATAATTTTACCCATAAAATTATTAACGGCTTTTGACTTAATACTGATATTCGCCGGTCCAGAAGTTGAGTTTGATTTAATAACACCTTGTACATTCCCCACAGTATCAGCAGATTGCATAGAGATGTTGCCACTGTTAGAATAAATACCCCCCTCTTTATTGAAGATGTTACGCCCAACCAGTCTAATCGCAAATTTCTCTTTTGCATTGACATGAGAAGGTAGATCTTGCCGTTGAGATTTTATTTGCCCCCGCCGATTATCAATAAGACCCAGACCTTTTAATCTCACTCTATGACTCGATATTATCCCATCATTATTTCTAATGGCGAAACTGGATAAAATATTCACCACCACATCGGCATCAATAATGCCTTTATTTACCACGCTTCCCCCACTGGTTTTAATAAAAATTCTATCAGAGTACATTCTGCCAAATTGACCCACATCAACATTGACCGCTTTTCTATAATCGCTCGAAAAACCACCTATAGATCGAATAGCCACAGTTTCATCACTTTTAGCAAAGCCGACTGCATGCTTACCAATAATAGCGATAATATCGCGACTTCTAATTTCACCATTCACTTTTAATGAACTAGCAAAGAGATCTAAAAAGGTATAGGGATCATCATTATGCTTCAGTCCATTTTTTTCAATATGGATCACACCGCGATTCACATCATAGCCCAGTAACGTACCGGCGTGGACCACGGGCACTCCTGTGGTTAAGGTCACATGGCCTGTATTGCTGAAACGACAGCCATCACAAGTGATTCCCGATGGATTGACAATAATCACATGTGCCGTTCTCCCAGCAACACTCAGCAAGCCATATAACTGACTCGGCTGATTAGAGGTGACCTCATTTAAAATGACCCTTGCGGGTTTATCCGTTAAGTGAGGATTGCCTGTTGCTTCGGGATTATCAGCCAGCGTATTATTTAATATAAGCTCGTTGTGCCCTTTACCTATGGCATTATTAAATCGCTTATACTTATTATGTGACACTCCATTTTCATCCGGTGCAACAATATTGACAGTCGTAAATGTTCCCCCCTGACAATGCGCATTTTGCACGCTACACATTTTCTTTTTCTCAAGATGTGCTGTGACTTTGGGCTGTTGATTCAGGGGAGCCGTATCATCAACAATGATATCGGCATGTGAACAGGATATGCTGGCAAAGTAAATACAGCCCATAAGACTATAAAATAGTATTGTGGTAATATATCTGCCATGACATTTTACATTTACATTTGAATTAGCCATTCGCACTCTCTATTAAATAGAAATTGAATTTTAAATAATTATGCTTTTAAGCAGCCAAGACTAATATTGCCAAGAAACGGCAAAGCCAAAGACGAATGGATTAACCGATGATTGGGTCGGTTTGACAACAGGAGTACCAATATTAAGATCATAACTGAACGAGCTATAATTGCCACGCAGCCCCACGACAGCACCGGCCAAACGTTCACCTAACAGCAACGAAGGGCCTTTCTCTCTCACTTCACCATAATCCATACCAAAATAGAGTTGCTGGCCAATTATCGGGCTATTCCAGGAAACATCATTTTTAAAATACCACCCTCGCGGCCCCACCACCGCGCAGCTCTCATTAAAACCCCGCACCGAATTGCGGCCACCAATCGAAAATCTATCCAGCACGGTAATATCTGAATAGGTATATTGCTGACTGAGAGCAGACTGATGCTGGAAACGCTGCGCCCCCAGAGTAAAAGGGATATCCAGTGAGGCGGTGGTTGCCAGCAGCCTCGCCGGTGCCCTATCCATTTTACCGGGAATGGGTTGAGCACCAAGCCATGACGCCCCCTGCTGATAGCGCACACTCCCTTTGAAAGTGGCCCACGGCATATAATACACATGCTCAAATCCCAGTTGCCAATCTGTCGTCTTGAGGCGTTGGACGCCCAGCTCATTGTCAGCAAGAAAACTGACCGATTTGCGGATCAATGCCCCAACATAACCCGTTGTTTTATAATTATCGCCCCGCGAGAGTAGCCGCTGAAGCTGCACATCCAACATATTCCAACGGGAGCGATATTGAAATGAGCTATCTGCAAGTAATAGCGCTTGATATCGGTGCCCTTGACTTCCCGTCATACTCAATAACCAATTGCCATAGGGGACGGAGTAATGAAGCGCATAGTTACTATAGCCTTTGTCATATTGGTTATCGGCATCACGGTTAACCGAGAAATAGAGCAAATCACTGAGTGATAGCGGATTATCAAGAGAGAGCATGAGACCGGTACGATAGCGGCCAATATCATCTGATCCAGCATCATCAAAATAGGTATTCGCACGCCAAAAACGTGATTGTTGGCGGTTGACCATAATCAGGCTACTTAAATCCTCCTTATTTAGCTCAATATCCATAGAGGCACTGACCGAAGGCAAGCGTTGCAGATTCTCTAACCCTTGCTCAATATCACGCAAATTAACCAACTCGCCGGGCTGACTGGGAAAAAGGGTATTGAGATAAACATGACCGGCACTCTCTTTATCGTGCTTGATACCTTCAATCCGACCAGGGATGAGCTTCAGATAGAGTGTGCCGTCGTTATAATACTCATCGGCGAGAGCCACCCGTGAGGTAATGTAACCGTCCTCCACTAATTGCGACTGCAATTTAGCCAGCAGTGATAACAGGCCTTGCTCCCCCAAACAAAGCCCATACACATCCGACGCCAACTCTTTTAAATTGGCCGCATTAGGAAAAGCATACAGATGGCTTAACTCGATATTATTAATTGTTACGCAGACAGGTTGATCATCGGAAGAGGTGTTAGTTGGTGGTACTATTTCAGCAAAAACTTTAAACGGGGACATCACAATAGCCATCAAATAAAAGAGCAAACACCCCAGATTAAGATGGCGGCTTTCAATTTTCCTCAGTCTCTTCACTCTTTTTATTATGTTAGATATCATGGTAGCTGGCCCTATTCAAATTAGAATAAACATGCGATGACTGACCACAACAAAGCGGCAATAGGGTCAACCTCATCTATTTATTTCCATGAGTGATATTCACTTTATTTTATCCCTCAAATAATATGATGGATGTTTATTAAAGCGGTTCATTTTCTGCGAATAATAGATATCAATTAGCAGCTCTTCATCACAGAAAGTCAACAAGACGAGGGGAATATAAAATATTAGAAGAATACTTTATATTTATGGACAAGAATTAATAAGAACAAACAAGAGTAGCCATAAGATGAAAATACTACTTATTAATTAATAATAAATAAAAATAGACTCTTATTGCATAAATTTTCATGGGGTATAAATCCAATCGTCTCAGTGAAAACAAGCACGAAAAAAAACCCTGACATTGCTGTCAGGGTTCTTAAATTTGGTCGGCGAGAGAGGATTCGAACCTCCGACCCACTGGTCCCAAACCAGTTGCGCTACCAAGCTGCGCTACTCGCCGAATTGGGGCGCATCTTACTGCTACGGTTATAGAGCGTCAATCAATTTTTAAGAACCCGCTGGCAACTGTTGTTAATATCACCACCAGCGGTCAAAACAGCATCAATTTATGCTTAAATCAGGCTTCCGCTGGCTTGAGCTGTGGCGATTGCGCCCGCAGGAATGGCAGCAAGAAGAAAGCAGATAAGCAGGCGGCAACAGAAATCACCACAAAGAAACCATTCCAGTGCCAAATCTCCATCACGCGAGCAATAGGGTAGCCAGATAAAGCTGCACCTAAGTATGCGAATAACCCAACAAAGCCGGTGGCGGCACCGGCGGCATCTTTATGTGAGCACTCAGCCGCCGCCATACCAATCAACATCTGCGGGCCAAAAATAAAGAAGCCAATAGCGAAGAAGCAGCCCGCCTGCAAGACATAACTGACTCCTGGCATAATCCACAATGACGCCACAGAGAGGAAAATACCAATGGCGAAAATCAAGTTCATCGGCCCACGGTTACCACGGAACCACTTATCCGAACCCCAACCTGCCACCAACGAGCCAATAAACCCACCCACTTCAAATAATGAAATCGCGGAGTTGGCGGTCATCAAAGAGTAGCCTTTCTCTTGCGTTAAATAGAGATTGCCCCAGTCATTGATGGCAGTACGAACGATATAAACCAGCACATAGGAAACCGCCAGCAACCAGATATATTTATTGGTTAACACATAGCGTTTCACTATCTCTTTATTCGACAGCCCTTGCCCTTCTGACTCCTGCACCAGCTCCATGGCATCATTGCGCCACTTACCCACACTGGGCAGCCCCATGGTGCTTGGCTTATCGCGCAAGCGCCAACACATCAGTAAGCCAATCACCACACCGATAATACCGGGGATAATCATGCCGTAGCGCCAGCTAAAGTGCAGGGAGATAAAACCGACTAACAGTGGGATTAATGCCCCGCCAAAATTATGGGAGGTATTCCAAACCGCCCACCAACCTCCGCGCTCTGAGCGCGAATACCAACTGGTAAGAATCTTGGAACATGGCGGCCAACCCCAACCTTGGAAAAACGCATTTAAGATCCACAGCGAACCAAATACCAACAGTGACGAACTCATGCCAAACAGGATATTGATGATCCCGGTCATCACCAGCCCAATCCCCATAAAATAGCGCGGGTTTGAGCGGTCGCTGATCATCCCAGAGATAAATTTAGAGCAGCCGTAGGTGATATAAAACAGCGTGCCTAAGATCCCCACATCCGACATCGTGAGGCCCAGATCGCTGAGCATGGCAGGCATGATGAAGGTGAAGCTCTTACGGGTAAAATAAAATGCAGCGTAGCCGATATACATCGTCCACATTAATTGAATGCGCCAATATTTATACGAGGAATCAATTTGCGCTTGATTCGTGACTGGCGGTACGTTATCGCGGCTTTTGAGGAAAGACCACATGTTGAACCTCAGGATATTGTGACAAGTACCATCATCATGATGCGCGCACGCACGAAACCCATTAGCGAAATTCCCGCTGCATCCGAGAATATTTCCTAGTTTTCATTCGCTGGCAAAGAAACTGTGGGAAGGATCACATTTAAGCAGGTGCCCTGATCGACACTCAGACTAAAACTGCCCCCCAACGCGCTCACTCTAGACTGCATACCACGTAGCCCATAACCGGGTGTTAATGTGGCTAAATCGATGCCTTTTCCGTTATCGCGAATCGTCAGATATATTTTCTGGCTATCCTGTCGCGCATCAATCTCAATCCGGCTGGCGGCCCCATGACGATAGGCGTTGGTCACGCCCTCCTGACAGATGCGATATAGCGTGATTTTCAGCGTCTCATCTATCGGGTGATCATCCAGTTGCCAATTCAGTACCCCCACCACGGATTGGTCTTGCGGAATCAGCTCGCGCATCAGTGCTGCGACCGCCGCGGATAATGGCAAGTTATTCAACGCCGCAGGCCATAATTTGGCTAACACATCATGGACGCCATCATAGACCCGCAGTGCCAGCGTCTCTATCATCTCGGCACTGGTCAGCACTGGCGGTTCCGCCGTTAAGCGTTTGATAATACTGGCTTGGGTACGAATCACGGTCACGGTCTGCCCCACTTCATCGTGCAGCTCTCGCGCCACATCACGGCGGGCATGTTCTTCAGCCACCACTAATGCTTTAGCCAACTCACGATTTTCATTTAAGCGGAGTTGCAGTTGTTGGTTTAGCTCCCGCTGGCGCTGAATACCCGCTCCTAGCAATAAGCCGGTCAAACTCTGCGCCAGCAATGACAGTAGCAGGTCGCGATGGGAGTCCAATTGCGCTGGCGTATTGATCAGTAACACCACGCCATTGAGCAGTGTCGCCACCGCCCCCCCTTGCCAGCCATAGCGATAAGACATAAAGACAATCGGAATCGCCAGACAGAATGGCGCAAACAGATGTAGGTCCGTTTCGGTGACCTCATACTGCAACCAGATGCTCAGCGCGAAGAGCAGCAGATACCACATAATATGCTGCAAACGCAGATTAATCGGTTTATGAATCAGCCCCGGCTCTAGGGGCAACCAAATCTGTCGTGCAAAATAGTGCCATAATAACAAGCAGGTAGGTGCAATGGTAAAGCCTCCAACCAGCCCCAACAACAACGCCATGGCTCCCTGTTGACTGGCCATTTGCCACCCCAATGCCTGTATCAAGGCAGCAGCAAGAATCACCGCGCCTTGCATCAACGGCCATTGCCATTCACTGCTATTTTTCTGATGGCGCAACAGCCAAGGGGAAGCAAAAACGGCCAATAAGGTGGTCGCCAGCAAAAGGGGAATCGCGTACCACAACAGATCGACGTAGCCAAACTGATCCGTTAGCAGCCACCACAATAGTGCGTCACCCAGCAGAATACCCGGCCAATACTGACGTGGGCTTTGCAATAAAAGGCCCATACGCAGGCCAAAGGGGAATAACAGCAGGGCTTGTAAGGGCCGATCAACCAGTTGAGTCCCAATTGACCATAAACAGAAAGCCGCAGTGGTATAGATAAACAGCAGCGCGACTGACATGATCAAGCGCTGCATCATAGGTTCAGAACCTGCTTCGCCAGCTCCACATTATTGCTGACACCCAACTTGGAAAAGAGGTTAGCTCGATGGACATGGACGGTTTTGGGTGACAGGCCGAGTGACTCTGCAATCTCGCGCACTTCCATCCCCTGCGCCAGTAACACGGCAACTTCACGCTCACGGCGGGTCAAGGGATCGACAGCAATACGGGCCAATTGTTGGGCAATTTCGGGCATCAGATAGACGCCACCACTGCCGACGGTGCGGACGGCTGAAACCAGATCTTCCGGTTTACAACGTTTGGAGAGAAACCCCCGTGCGCCGCGCTCCAAAGCCATCTCGACCAGCGCTGGGCTGTCATGCATCGACAACATAATGACGGCCAGCCCTGACGGCAGAGACTGCAATAGATCTAGGCCGCTTTCATCCGGCATCGAGATATCACAAATACAGATGTTAGCCTGTAAACTGGGTAATCCGGCACGAGCCTGCTTTGCTGAGTTGAACTCCCCCACCACCTGAATATCCTCTTCCAGAGAGAGTAACTGGGCAAACCCTGAGCGCACAATGTCGTGATCATCAATAAAGACAACACGGTAAGTCATGGAGGCCTCCAGCCGATGAGAGATCGAGGCTGGAGTATACCGCAAGCTGAATCTATCGATGGAGATTGTCGTCAAAAATCAGGCCATAAGTAAATTATATCAATGCTAACGACTTAGATTATTGGCTGAGAAGGCTTCGCAGGAGCCTGACACCAGTTATTTTGCTCATTAATCCCCCCATCGGGTGAGGTGTAACCTAAGCAGCCCAAAATGGAATCAAACAGTTCAACATGGCGGTGAGTTTTGCCCACACGCTGCTCTTTTTGCAGTTGCTCAAAAGCAGCAAGATGCTCAGGTTGTGACAAAAATTTGTCTGAAGCCCACACCATCAATGGCACGCGGAATTGTTCCGGCGGTGCCATTTCGCGCGGGGTGCCATGGAAGTGAGAGTTGTCGTCAATGGACTCACCATGGTCAGAGGCATAGAACACCAGCGCTTTCTTATCGCGCATTTGGTCAATCACATTGGCGATAAATGAATCGGTGTACAACACACTGTTATCAAAAGAATTTATCAACTGTTGCTTGCTGCAAAAATCATCCACGCCCATACATTCTGGTTGATAGCGGGCATAGCTGCGGGGGTAGCGCTGGGAGTAAAGATAGTGCGAACCTTTGGTGTGCAGAATCACCAGATGTTTACCCTCGGGATAGCGCCCAAGTGACTCTTTCAACTCCTCGACCAGCAGCATGTCATCGACCGGCTTATCATCATTCCGTTTCTCCGAGGCGATCAACTCTCGGAACGAATAATTATCGGTATTCGCATTGTTGTAGAACCACATTTCGCTCTGCATGGCGAACAGTTCTGAGGTAAACCCCAATGATTTCATCACGGCGAACACATTTTGCTCTTTCAGTGTGCGCTGCGGATTATCTTCCGCGCCACCTTCGCGCACAAACATACAGCGCAGCGAGAGTTTGGTGGAGGTATCGCAGGAAGTGCCACGGAAAGCGACCAGATTCTTCTCTTTACTTAAACGCGGGGTGGTATCACGTGAATACCCCAGCAGCCCCATATGATCCCAACGGGTGGTTTCGCCAATGATAAACACCACATAGGTCTCATCAATACCGGCGGGCGCGACATAAGTATGATGCTCAGCCGGGTTGTAGAGTGTCACCGCATCATATTTTTCATTGTATTGCGTATATGCGTATAAACCCAATGCCGCCAACCAGTTAGAGGGCAGATAGGAGTGGGCAACCACCCCACCATAGCTCGGCAAATCCACGGTTCTCAACTGCTCATTGGTCGTTTGCACATTATCCAGATAACGAAGCGGCAACCAAACCAGCGCGACCGCCGCCATCATCAATAAAATAGGTTTAATGCGCTGACCGGGGGTTTTAAATTGCTCAAGCAGGGTTAGTCGTAGGGAGTTTTTCCAGATAAGGATCAGCGGCAAAGCACTGACCAGCACCATCCAGATCACAAAATGTAGCCCGATAACTTCTTTCGACAGATCGGTATCCGTGGTTAATACTGAAATCACGATGCCATAACCAATCACTACATTGAAAAAAGTCATGTAATAGCTGGCAGCAACAGAAATAAGCACTAATAAGCTCGCGACCACACGATAAAACCATCGGCCACCGAGTGATATCACCCGCATAACAAAGAAGGTAAAGAGAATAATAGCCATCACTTCGATGATAGCGGTCAATACTTTTATGCCTTGGATACCTTGGCTGAAGGAGTCAAAACGACGATAAAAGACAGAAATATTCAGGAAAATTCCAATATAAACAGCCAACAACAAAGAAATACTTTGCTGTGATAAAGATTTCACTCTGTCCATAAAACGCCAGGTCTCCAAAGACACTATTTGCAGCTTGAATCAATCAGACAGTGAACCCCCTTTCAGGTTCAGTGTGATATCAATAAGCGGACTATTGATTTTTGAACTGAGAATTATCTTAGCGGCTATTAATGAACCAGTCCGCGAGCTAACGCAAACTCTTAGTCGCCTATCTAGGCGTAACTGTGCATAAATAGTACAAAAAATGCGCTGGAGGGAGTTAAATGGCACAGCCCACCGAGATTTCCCGTGGGCTTTGGAGGCAGGTATTGGCTTATTTGATATTCAACGTGACATCAATATTGCCACGAGTGGCATTGGAGTAAGGGCAGACAACATGCGCTTTTTTCACTAAATCTTCAGCAACACTGCGCTCAATCCCCGGCAAACTAATATCCAGTTGCACTTCAATGCCAAAGCCAGTAGGAATGGCACCAATACCGACAGTGCCCTCGATGCTGGCATCGTCAGGGATCTTGACCTTCTCTTTTGATGCCACGAATTTCAGTGCGCCGAGGAAGCAAGCAGAGTAACCCGCAGCAAACAATTGCTCAGGGTTAGTCACCGCGCCACCCGCGCCGCCCATCTCTTTTGGCACACCTAATTTCACATCCAAAACACCATCAGAGGATGTTGCTCGTCCGTCACGACCACCAGTGGCTTTAGCTTTGGCACGGTATACGACTTTTTCGATCGACATAGTGTTTTCCTTTCAGGGTCAATAAATATGAAGAATGAGTTCGGCTTGAAAGTATGGCACTCATTATGAAAAAGCCCCCAATTTTGGGGGCTTCAACAGCAATCTTACTGAGCGGGTGTCTCTATTTTGTCGTCTATCCGCTGCAACATATACGGATAGAAGGGGTTGGATGAAATACGCATCAATGAATCCAATCCGACCACCAGCACAGCACGTTCACCACGCGCGGCAAATGTCCCCAAGCTGATACCATATTGGTCACGCGGATCAGGGTAGCGACCATACAGCGAGTCACTCATTGGGAATGGCAATGCGACGTGAGACAACGAGAAGATATCCGGCGGATATTCCAAGCCCGTTGGCACTGAAGTCTCGTTGGTTTGGCCTGCCAGTGTAGTTATCGCCACTGTTTCATTACTTTGCGGAGAAACGTTGGTAATCACCGTCGCACTGTAATTACGCGGCGGTGGCGGCAATAAACGAGCCAGTGCGGTATAAGAAGATGTTCTCAGTAACGGGCCGAAGCTGGCTGCGCGGTTCAAATCAAACAGCACCACTTCGCTGCCATTTTTCGGCAAGTGATTGTAGAGTGCCGTAACAACTGCACGGGTACTGACCGTGGAGTCCATTAATGACTGGAAAGTCAGAATAGGCGGTAGCTCATCCATCTTATTGTTTCTGGCATCACGTGCAATTTGCTGCTGCAACACAGAAGTGAGCAAATAGGACTGACGCGCAGCATTGACCGGGAACGAGTTGTATTTGAAAGGATTAAACTCAGGCACGATCCCTAACCAGGCTGCTTTAGCAAAAGCTGGGAAGATAGCAGGCCAACCGGCAACACCCGCAAAACGCGCAAAGCTAGTCACACCAATCATTGGGGAGATCAATATCACCCGCGCAGGTTTCGCCAGTGCCGGATCATCCATCGAGTCCAGCGTGTATTTCATTGCCAGCGCACCGCCATTGGAGAAGCCAACAACATGCAATGGCAAATCTGGGCCGCTAAGCGCTTTCGCTTCACGGACTGCCAGACGCGTTGCGGCTAACCAGTCCTGCCATTCAACATCGGTCAGAGCAGCAGGGACAGATCCGTGGGCGGGCAAACGGATACCAATAGCAACATAGCCACGCTGACGATAATTTTCAGCGATATGGCGCAAGCTGTAAGGGGTATCGGTCAAACCATGCAGTAATACGACAGCCCCTTTAGGTTTCCCATCAGGTTGCAGAATATAAGAACGATTCCAGTCGTTTTTAAAATGTGGCGGGTAGATCGAACTGCCAGAATAATAGCGATTAAGTGGAACCTCAGTTCTTGGTTCCAATTTTTCGGTCACATTTATCCTAACTTCATCGAAAATATTATTTTCCGCTTTTATGTAATCCGCCCAACTGGCTTTATCAATCTCAGCCGCGCGCATTTCATGGGGAACAAAAGTGTGCCAAAGCTCTAGCTTCGGACCCCGTTGTGTATCGTAAATTCGTATTGCCAGTATGGTAACGGACATTACCACCAAGACCAGCACGATCCGTTTAATCCACCGCTTAATGGCTATGCTAAGCATGGGCCGCTACTCCGTAGGTCTATCATTTTTCACAATTGAGGTCAGTTTATCACCATCTGGCCACGCCGCTACTTTAAACGCAAAATATTCTCTTGGTATAGAGTGCGATATAAATAAATCAGCTTGCCGTTATTGCTGTCAAATGAATCTCGATAAACAGCTTAATTATCCGATATCTCTTGAATTCCACGGTGGCATTAAATATGCCCGTGGAATTAAAAATATCTGGTTTAATCTTATGCTGGTGCAATATCGAGTTAATCCTGCTGCCCCATCAATTAATGATCTAGGTTGCCATTAGGTTTTTTGATATTAGGCCCACGGTGGGGGTTAATATGTGCAAGGCTCGCGGCTCATTTTTAACAGTATAAATTTGGCCGCTGAATGACTTGCCAGCGGCCCAGCATTACCCACTGCGATGCCTAGCGGCTTTCTACCTGCGCTTGGGGGGAAGGCGCTGGCGACTTACGCAACCAAACCCACCAAGCAAGAGTCATCAAAGCAACCCACGCTAAACCAACATACATGGCAATGCGGGTATCAGGGAAATACCCCAGAACCGCAATAATGAAAGCCATAAAAATAATGGTCAGAATAGGTGCCAGCGGCCAAAACGGCACAGGGAAGGCCAGCTTGGCGACATTTTCCTTGCTCATCGAACGGCGCATCGCCACTTGTGATATCAAAATCATCAACCACACCCAAACCGTGGCGAAGGTCGCAATAGAGGCAATAATCAGGAACACATTTTTTGGAATCAGATAGTTCAACACCACGCCACAAAGCAGCGCAATGGCCATCACCAAAATGGTCATCCAAGGCACACCATTGCGAGTCAGGCGGCTAAAGCACTTAGGTGCCAACCCCTCTTGCGCCATGCCATACATCATGCGGCCAGCACCATAAATATCACTGTTAATCGCCGAAATAGCGGCGGTGATCACCACCAGATTGAGGATATTCGCGGCAGAGCTGATGCCTAGGCTACTGAAAATCTCGACAAAAGGACTGCCATTTTGCCCAATGCTGTTCCACGGATAGATCGCCATCAGAACAAACAGTGTCAATACATAGAACAGCAGAATGCGCACCGGCACGGTATTAATGGCGCGGGGTAATACTTTTTCCGGGTTTTTCGCCTCACTGGCCGTCACTCCAATAATTTCGATACCACCAAAAGCAAACATCACTACGGCAAATGAGGCAATCACCCCCGTGATACCATTCGGCATAAACCCTTGGTGAGACCATAAGTTACTGACGCCAGTGCTCTCATGTCCCGCGCCAAGACCAAACATCATAATACCCAAACCCGCAGCAATCATGGCAATAATCGCCGTCACTTTGAGCAGGGATAACCAAAACTCCATCTCACCAAAAACTTTGACTGAGCAGAGATTTAGCGCACCAATAAAGAAAATAATACTCAGCACCCAAACCCACTGCGGGGCATCGGGGAACCACAGCCCCATATAGATACCGAATGCGGTGACATCAGCCAGCGCCACAATAATCATCTCAAAGGTGTAGGTCCATCCGGTCAGAAAACCCGCCAGTGGCCCCAGATAACGGCTGGCATAGTGCCCAAACGAACCGGCAACCGGATCATGCACCGCCATTTCACCCAGTGCGCGCATCACCATAAACACGGCAGCACCGCCAATAAGGTAAGCAAGCAAAACTGCTGGCCCCGCCAACCGAATAGCCTCGGCGGAACCATAAAATAAGCCCGTACCAATGGCGGAACCTAACGCCATAAACCGGATATGTCGCGCACTGAGGCCGCGTTTCAGCGTGGATGAATCATTCTTCATGGTACATTCTCGCAAGATTTATGCCCTTTCAGGCAGGGGTTCAGAGAGGGTGATCCCGCTAACCGGGATCACCTATAGACAAATTTATGACTGCTTTTTATTGATTAGAGGCTGGGTAGAAGATGCGGTGGCATCAGCTCATTCATATGACGCTGTGCAATGAGCTGGCTCGCGGCTTCAATATCGGGGGCAAAGAAACGATCTTTTTCGTAGTAGGCCACATGCTGGCGCAATAGCTGACGTGCAGGTTCAAGCGCCTCTGACGTCTTCAAACCTTTACGCAAATCTAGCCCCTGACACGAAGCCAGCCACTCGACGGCCAAAATACCGCGTACGTTTTCGGCCATTTCCCACAAGCGCTTACCTGCACGTGGAGCCATAGAGACATGATCTTCCTGATTCGCCGAGGTGGGAATACTGTCGACACTCGAAGGGAATGCCAGACCTTTATTCTCACTGGTGAGGGCCGCAGCCGTCACTTGCGCAATCATAAAGCCAGAGTTAACACCGCCGTTCTCCACCAAAAATGGCGGTAACTGCGACATATGTTTATCCATGAGTAACGAAATACGGCGCTCTGATAATGAACCGATTTCCGCCAGTGCCAGCGCCAAATTATCTGCCGCCATGGCGACCGGTTCAGCATGGAAGTTGCCGCCGGATAGCACATCGCCTTGATCAGCAAATACCAGTGGGTTGTCCGATACCGCATTAGATTCGATAGCTAACACTTCTGCGGCCTGACGCATCTGCGTCAGACAAGCGCCCATCACCTGCGGCTGACAACGCAGAGAGTACGGGTCTTGTACTTTGTCACAATTGCGGTGTGACTCTGACACTTCGCTACGATCACCTAACAAATGGCGGTAAGTGCTGGCAGCATCAATTTGCCCTCGCTGGCCGCGTACCGCATGGATACGCGCATCAAATGGGTTGCGAGAGCCTAATGCCGCTTCAACCGTTAAGCTGCCAAAAACAGAAGCCGCAGCATAGAGATCTTCCGCTTCGAATAAACCGCGTAGGGCATAAGCGGTAGAAACCTGAGTACCATTAAGGAGTGCCAGCCCCTCTTTGGCGGCCAGTGTCAGTGGTTGCAAACCCGCTTTGGTCAACGCGGTGCGCGCATCCAGCCACTCCCCTTGATAACGAGCCTTGCCTTCACCCAATAACAGCAAACTCATGTGAGCCAAAGGTGCCAGATCGCCAGAGGCACCGACAGAGCCTTTTAGCGGAATATGAGGGTAGACTTCTGCATTAACTAACGTGATCAGTGCCTGAATAACCTCCAGTCGAATACCCGAAAAACCACGGGCTAGACTGTTGATTTTCAGCACCATAATCAGGCGTACAATAGCGTCGTCATTGGGTTCGCCGACTCCCGCTGCATGGGAAAGGACAATCGAACGCTGTAGATTTTCCAGATCTTCCGTGGCAATACGGGTGGATGCCAACAGGCCGAACCCGGTATTGATACCATAAGCCGTGCGCTTCTCTGCCAATATCGCTTGCACACAATCCACACTTTGTTGAATGGAGGCATTAGCACTATCATCCAGCGTGATATGTACCGGATGCAGATAGATATGCCGCAAATCAGCCAACGTCATCTGGCCTGGGCGCAGTGTCATTGTTTCCATGGTTGTTTTGATGTTTGTTTTCATGACGGTTTCCCCTGAGTCGCGGCAACCATTGGCAGATTCAACCCCTGCTCTTGTGCACATTGAATGGCGATGTCATAACCCGCATCGGCATGACGCATCACGCCCGTCGCGGGATCATTATGTAATACTCGGGCGATACGTTCGGCGGCTTCGTCACTGCCATCACAAACCACCACCATGCCAGAATGCTGAGAGAAACCCATTCCCACACCACCACCATGATGCAACGACACCCAAGTCGCGCCGCTGGCGGTGTTCAGCAATGCATTGAGCAACGGCCAGTCAGAGACTGCATCAGAGCCATCTTGCATGGCTTCAGTTTCGCGGTTGGGGCTGGAGACTGATCCGGAGTCGAGATGGTCGCGGCCAATCACAATCGGAGCTGACAGTTCACCACTGCGCACCATTTCGTTAAAAGCTAAGCCTAATTTGGCGCGCTGACCCAGACCGACCCAGCAAATACGCGCCGGTAGCCCTTGGAAATTAATGCGCTCGCGAGCCATATCCAGCCAGTGGTGCAGGTGCTCATCATCAGGGATGAGTTCTTTAACCTTAGCATCGGTCTTATAAATATCTTCGGCGTTACCAGAGAGTGCAACCCAGCGGAACGGACCGATACCACGGCAGAATAGTGGCCGAATATAAGCAGGAACAAAGCCAGGGAAATCAAAAGCATGGGTAACACCCATATCTTGTGCCATCTGGCGAATATTATTGCCGTAATCAAAGGTTGGGATACCCATATTGTGGAAGGCCAGCATCGCTTCGACATGTTCTGCCATCGAAGCCTTAGCCGCATTCACTACCAGCACTGGCTCACTTTGGGCGCGTTGACGATACTCTTCCCAGCTCCAGCCTCTCGGCAGATAACCGTTTAACGGATCATGCGCACTGGTTTGGTCGGTCACCATATCCGGGCGAACACCACGGCGGACCAATTCAGGTAAAATTTCAGCCGCATTACCACACAAGGCGATTGAAACAGCCTCACCCGCAGCGGTGTATTTTTTGATTCGCGCTAACGCATCATCCAAATCTGTGGCTTGCTCATCCACATAACGAGTTTTTAGCCGAAAATCGATGCGGCTCTGTTGGCACTCAATATTCAGTGAACAGGCACCGGCTAAGGTTGCCGCCAGCGGTTGCGCACCGCCCATGCCACCTAGCCCCGCCGTTAATACCCAACGCCCTTTCAGGCTACCGCCAAAATGCTGCCGCCCCGCCTCGACGAAAGTTTCATAGGTGCCCTGCACAATGCCTTGGCTGCCAATATAGATCCAACTGCCCGCAGTCATCTGGCCGTACATGGCCAATCCTTTAGCGTCCAGTTCGTTAAAATGTTCCCAGTTAGCCCAATGAGGGACCAGATTTGAATTGGCAATCAGCACCCTCGGCGCATTGCTGTGGGTTTTGAATACACCCACCGGCTTACCAGACTGAATCAGTAAAGTCTCATCATCATTTAGATTCGTCAGGCTTTCTACAATTTGGTCGTAGCACTCCCAATTACGGGCTGCACGACCAATACCGCCGTAAACCACTAACTCTTTTGGATTCTCAGCCACTTCAGGATCAAGATTGTTCATTAACATGCGCAGTGGGGCTTCGGTCAGCCAACTTTTGGCGGTTAGTTTTGTACCACGTGCGGCTCGAATCTCATTATCACGGAATCTGTTTTGGGCAGTCACGGCAATTTCCTTCAACCAGTTTTTCAGGTATCGACGACATTACTTCTCTTGAGCATTTATTAACATATACTCGTATAGACAAGTACAATCAAGTTCAGGAAAAACTGCAATACGCCATCAAATCCACAAAAAAAAATCACAACAATAATCTTTAAAATTAATCATTTACCTTTAACCTCATTCTGTATTAACGCTGAGCAAAAGGATTTTTGACATGTTTTTCTCTATGAAATCAGCATAAAATTGGTGTGTTTTTGCGCACGGAGTCACATATAGTTCACACAAATTTTACATTGCGACACACTAAATGCGTGATACATCGCAGCGGATTTGAGTACCAGAATAAGCGAAAAGTGGAGCTTCAAGGGGCAGGGCTAATTTATTGATGGTAGATGTTATTCATACATCTAAAGCGGGTAATGGATAAAGAATTTATCTAAATGAAACAATTGTGGTGCCCAAAATAATAAAAGCCCCAACTGTGTTAGTCAGGGCTTTTAAGGTACTACAATTTTAAAATTAAACATTAATCAACTTAATAACGTGATACTTATCTTCGTACTGTTTATAACGATGTACATGTTTCTACAGGAATATTTTCGTTTATTACTAACTCCCCTCCAATATATTAACTGAATGGTAACAATTCCCGTTTATTTCATTTTAGCTATGTTCATGATTAAACAAGCTAAATTAGTACATCCCCTCGCGATATATACTCTTTGTTACGTGGCTTTACTTTCGTCGCGATATCCTCGATCTCATACCTATGTACACGAATCGCGAACATTACTATTAACAACAAAGCCTTAACTCATCGCGTTGTGGTCCACAAAATGCGATTGTACAGATTTACTGCGTGGCCTTAAAACATCATCACAACAGTTCATTATAAAAAAACCACTGTGAATCTCACATACAAAAATATTTCGTGACCTTTATCGCATTATTGACATCATGCTACATGGACACCGGCTAAATAAAAGGTTTGCTACTAATTGCACCGGTGTTGAATTCCAATCTACTTGTTCTATATGAGATGTCAATACTGTTTTTAAGCACATGGTTTTATTATCAGTACTACTAAAAACCATCGTTTCTTATTAGCTTGAATTATGTACTAAGTCATTATCTTAGCGTGATGACCTTCAATATCTCAGCCAGCAATGATTCCCACGTTGAACGTTTTTATCCTGACATAAAGGTAATGCGATTAACCCTAAGTGCTCCTACCACTTTTAAAATGAAATATGCCGATTACATACCACTTTCATATTTTAGAGATACTGACCCGCTAAAGTCTCACTTCTACCGACTCATTCACTTAAACAGGCCGCAGCCTTCTCTGTTTTATCAATTTTAGGAATTTGCTTAAACGAACATAACAATATAAAAATTAGAGTGTTTTTTAATTTCTTTCATGCTTAACTTTGGTTCTATGCCCCAATCTGATAGTAGAAAGAACATTTAATATGATTATCGCTACTATCTAATATCAGCTATCAAGAAATTACACATATACTTTATCAGTTGGATGGTCACGATAGCGTCCTGCTATAGAGGCTAGGGTAACTAAAAAACAAACAGATACTTTTTTGGGGGATCGCGCATGTTCGAAGACCAAGACACATCGATCCTCAATACCTATTTTGGTACCCATAGCCCTTTTTGGCGACTTGCTTTTGACAGCCAAGCCTTAGAGTTATCTGCAATTAAAGGGACGACCAATATTGCAATTGCCCTTAATTCAGTTCAAACAATGAAAATCCGCAGCTTAACCGGTATTACAACCAGTTTAGATGTCGAAATTGAAATTTATGGTCATCCACTTCATTTACATCTTGTTGGTCGCAAAATTAATGATAAAGAGTGGGGAGGAACTGCCTCCGCCTATGGGGATACCGAGTCTGTCGCTCGCGATCTCGTGGTGGGTCTTTCCTTTGCAGAGCAGGTTGTTTCTGAAGCGAACTCAGTTATCGTCATTCTCGATAAAGATGGCTACGTCCAACGTTTTAATCACCTCAGCGAAGAGTATACCGGCAAAAAAGAGCAAGATGTCATTGGAAAAAATGTCTATGACCTATTTATGACTGCCAAGGAGGGGGCGTCATCGCGTAAAAATATTGAAGGCTTCTTCCAGCGCGGGGCATCTTATGAAGTTGAACGTTGGATTAATACTGTAAAAGGGAAGCGCCTCTTCTTATTCCGCAATAAGTTTGTTCACAGTGGCAGTGGCAAAAATGAACGTTACCTTATCTGCTCGGGTACTGATATTACCAAAGAGAGGCGTGCTCAAGAGCGCCTTAGGATTTTAGCCAATACCGATATGATTACTGGCTTACCTAATCGTCATGCGATTCATGAGCGGATTAATAGCGCAATCCAAACTCGCGGTGAGACCTCGGTGGGTATTATTTACCTCGATCTCGATAACTTTAAAAAAGTGAATGACCATTACGGCCATATGTTTGGTGACCGATTACTTAAAGATGTTTCATTGGCGATTTTAAGTTGTTTAGAGGAAAACGAAATGCTTGCCCGGTTGGGTGGCGATGAATTTATTGTACTGGTTGAAAATGCCTCTCTGACTGAGCTAGAGGCCACCACACAGCGCATTCTCAACCGAATGAAATCGCCTTTTAGAGTGGGATTGATTGAGGTATACACTGGCTGCTCTATTGGCATTGCATTATGCCCTGAGCACGGCGACACACTGGAAAATATTATCCGCAGTGCGGATACAGCCATGTACACCGCGAAAGAAAATGGAAAGCGAACCTATTCAATCTTTTCACAAGAGATGAATAAAAAAGTCTCTGAATATGTGTGGCTAGATACAAATTTGCGTAAAGGTTTGGAACAGCATCAGCTACAAGTCTTTTACCAACCCAAAATATCGACACAAACCGGTAAAGTACACAGTGTCGAAGCATTAGTACGATGGCGATCGCCGGAGCGCGGCTTAATCGCGCCTCTAGAGTTTATCTCATATGCGGAAGAGTCTGGGCTAATCGGGCCGCTAGGTAAATGGGTTCTGCAAACGTCAATGCAGCAGGCGGTCGATTGGAAAAATCGAGGAATTAATTTGCGGGTCGCGGTCAATGTCTCTGCTCGGCAATTAATTGATGAGGCGATCGTCACCAGTTTTATTGAGTCACTTGAAGCCAGCAAGCTGGAGTCTAGTTTAGTTGATGTGGAACTCACCGAAAGTTGCTTAATAGATGACGAAGATGCTGCTATCAACATCATGAAACAGTTGCGCCACTTAGGGGCTCAGGTTCATTTAGATGATTTTGGTACCGGCTATTCTTCACTCTCCCAATTAGCACGTATCCCAATTGATGCCATTAAGCTGGACCAAAGCTTTGTGCGCGGAATTGATAATAATCCCATTTCACAATCTCTAGTTCGAGCCATTATCGTTGTCGCCGAGGCCCTTAAAATGCGGGTTATTGCCGAAGGGGTGGAGACGCCAGGAGAAGAGGAGTTCTTGGACTCTATTGGCATTGATGAAAAACAGGGATTCCTTTATGCCAAACCAATGCCCGCAGATGAACTGGAGCATTGGCTGGTAACACAGCACCCTCACTTTTTACTGGATTAGGTGCCAAAAACTAGATTACTTTTGGCATCGTCGAGGTATGGCGATCTTGCAACATAACCAAACGGTCAATATAGGCGATATCTTTTGGCTCAATAGAGAAAACAGAATCGACCCAATCTTCAGTAATATCCATTAATTCAGAACGTGTTAATTGCAAAACACGCTGCCGGACCCTAATCATGGCTCTCATTCCATTAAGTTTAGGTCTGATGGTATCGATAAAGGTGCGAGTTGCCAGATACGCATCGCCCGGCTGAAATAATTTATCCACTAGTCCACGGCTCTCATACCATTCAGCAGCATGGGATTCACCGGTCCAGATTAGCTGTTCAGCCACGCGCATTCCCGCTTTTCTCGCAACAAGTGAATACCCACCCATGCCAGGAAATAAATTAAAAGCAATCTCTGGAAAACCCATTCTGGCGGTTGTCTGTGCCAGAACAAAATGATGGGCTAATGCGGCTTCAAATCCTCCTCCAAGTGCGCTGCCCTCAATCATCGCGATAGATATTGCTCCCGTATCAAACCCACGAGCAGCAGCATGAACACAATCCACGCAAGCGCGCGCATAGGCCATCAATGTTTCACGCTTACGACTACGAATCATTTGTGCAAAAAAGCTTAAATCACCTCCCACATTAAACATATTGGGGACGACTGAGCCGGTCACCCAAAAATCAAACGGTAATTTTGACTCTTTAGCGGCCTGCACTAAGGTCATAATATTTTCAATTAATTCCAAGTTAAAGCAGGGGCGTGGATGAGCACGTAGTAACATCCACATGATATTGCGCTCCTCTTCATAATAAGCCGATATTTGAGATAAATGGCCGGCTTCAGTAAAAGGGCGGCAACTAGGCAAATTAATCATATTCATATTCCATCCAATGAGTTAGTTGAACATAGTGAGTCCCTTTTGAGCCTGATCTTCCTTGGGGAAGCACTTAAAATGCCGGAGTAGCGGCAATTCAAGCTGGCAGATAAATAGTGAATCACTCAATGAATAAATGATGGGGAAGTAGTAAAAATTTAAGCAGATGGAATGTTTGGGGTATCGTATATGTCATTCATAGAATATATATTTTCGAGAGCGCGAAATTTCAGATGAAAAAAATATGTTATTGCAGATAAAATGCTGACTGAATTTTTTTCTAACGGATTTCTTATGTTGCAGATTCTGCACTTTCTTCTGGCATTGATGACGATTGCAATACTGGCATTACTGGCTAGCCGTGATCGTAAAAACATCAGGCTACGATATATTTTTCAATTGCTGATGATAGAAATTGCGCTAGCTTATTTCTTTTTACACTCGGAAAGTGGGTTAGGTGCAATCACCTATTTTGCTGGATTATTCGAAGTATTGATGAAATTTGCCGCAGTCGGCACGAGTTTTGTTTTTGGCAACATGAATGAGCAAGGATTAGCCTTTATATTCTTGAATGTTCTTTGCCCCATTATTTTCGTTTCTGCACTGATTGGTATTTTACAGCATTTTCGCATATTGCCACTCATCATCCGGGTGGTAGGTACGTTGCTGTCTAAAGTTAATGGGATGGGCAAACTAGAGTCTTTTAATGCCGTGAGTACATTGATCCTAGGGCAATCAGAGAACTTTATTGCCTATAAAGGAATTATTGCTGATATATCGCCGCGCAGAATGTACACCTTGGCAGCAACCGCGATGTCGACAGTATCCATGTCAATAGTCAGTGCTTACATGACCATGCTCGAACCCAAGTTTGTGGTGACGGCGTTAATATTAAATATGTTTAGTACGTTTATTATACTTTCTATTATTAACCCTTACACCGCCACCGAAGAACCTGAATTAAAGCTAAACAAACTTCACGAAGACCAAAGTTTTTTTGAAATGTTGGGGGAATATATTCTGGCCGGATTTAAAATTGCAATGATTATAGCCGCAATGTTAATCGGGTTTATTGCCATCATTTCTGCTATTAATGCTTTATTTAGCAGCTTATTCCACATCAGTTTTCAGGGTGTGCTGGGGTATCTATTTTACCCACTGGCATTCCTGATTGGCATCCCGGCTCAAGATGCCTTGCAGGCAGGGAGTATTATGGCGACCAAACTGGTAGCCAATGAATTTGTTGCCATGATTGAGCTGAAAAAGGTTGCGGCTGAAATGACGCCACGCGGCTTAGGCATTCTCTCTGTGTTTTTAGTCTCTTTTGCTAACTTTGCTTCGATTGGAATAGTTGCAGGTGCCATTAAGGGGCTAAACGAAAAACAGGGTAACGTGGTTTCACGATTTGGGTTAAAGCTGGTATATGGTTCAACATTAGTCAGCTTACTTTCCGCCGCCATTGCTGGGCTGATTTTGTAGCCAAACATATTAGATGATGCTCTCGGCCTTTTACCTCTCGTCATTAGAGATAAAAGGCCAGACACTCGCGCTAGAAGTTCACTGCTAAAAATCGACGCATACAGGGGTATCAACACGCATCACAGACTCTTGCGCAAACTGTTGTTTATAGTGAGAGCGCAGAGATTCAATGTCAGCGTCTTTATCATTCTTATGGATTAGCACCAACGCCTTACTGCTCTCTTTGGCGACACGGCCATCATTTCCTAGCCATTGTCCTTTGGCATCAATGACAGTCAGACCCTCTTTAAAACGGCTGGTCACATGATTATCAACAAAAGTTTGCCATTCCACCGGAGAAATGGCCGAGCCATGAGGGCGGTTCAAGCCGAAATAGAGTGTCGTCTGTGCCATCGGTTCACCTTTAATACAGGCCGGAGGTGAAACTTTTGCTATTGCTGTGTCTGTATGGGCAGGGTGATCAACGCAGCCACTCAGTAATACTCCAACGGACATCATGCCGGTAAACAATACCGCGCGATAGTGGAACCGATTAACACACTTATCCATGAACAAATCTCACTGAAATAAAAGATAAAAACTACCATCGGATAAGAAACTCTGCAATCAGGCGGATAAATCATAAGATAGGTTCGGTTACCCCGTCCTGAACCTAAATCGTCATTTTTTGACCTAAAATTATTAATGACAAATAATGAGTGTCTTTAATTTTTAACTATAAATATTAGATTGATAGATAAAAAATTGATTAGATTAAATAATCATAAACAGATGACTTAGAAAATCTCAGGCGCAGCAATCGATCTGAATGATTACTCTGCGGCCATTGCAGCCCTTAAGAAATTTGACTCATTATGCTACTTAGCGTTCTTTATATTATTGGTATTACAGCCGAGGCCATGACAGGAGCGCTGGCTGCCGGTCGTCGTCAAATGGATATGTTTGGTGTCATTATCATTGCGTCTGCCACGGCAATCGGCGGTGGTTCGGTCAGAGATATGTTGCTGGGCCATTATCCACTCGGTTGGGTTAAGCATCCTGAATACATTGTGATTGTCGCTGTTGCTGCAATTGTGACAACTTGGATGGCACCTTTAATGAAACACTTGCGGCACTTGTTTCTCGTGCTTGATGCTATTGGGCTGATTGTTTTTTCCATTATTGGTGCACAAATTGCCCTCGATATGGGCCACAGTACGATTATTGCCGCTATTGCTGCGGTGATTACTGGTGTCTTTGGTGGTGTCCTACGCGATATGTTTTGTAACTGCATCCCATTGGTGTTTCAGAAAGAGATCTATGCTGGCATCTCATTTGCTGCAGCCTGGATCTACATCGCCCTGCAATACACGCCGTTGTCCCATAATTGGGTGATTATCATTACTCTGATCACTGGGCTAAGCGCACGATTGTTGGCATTAAGGTTCCGCTTAGGTTTGCCCGTCTTCAAATATGAGCACTCAGAGCACTGAACTGGTGCCCGCAGAAGCTTTACTCTTCGGGCAGGAACCCCGCAACGCGTTGTGTCGATAAGAAATCAGCTATCGCTTGCACTTCAGGGTGGTGTAAGAAATGAATAATCTGCTTCGCCCGCATCAGCCCAACCCCCGAAGCTAAACTCCACTCGGTGATGCTCTTTCGCTGTAAAGCGTGCCAGTGATCATCACTGGATACCACTCGCGGGAATCCCAACGCCTGTAGCCACTGAGAAAATGGCTTCTGCTTTGCGCGTTGAAACTGTTGATAAATATCCTCAGCCCGCTCAAGACTGACCCCAGGAATATCAGCGAGCTGGTCTGTTGTCAGTGATAACCACCCGACCAAATCTTTGACCAGCCCATGATGGATAAGCTCTCGCCACAACCCACCACCAATGCTACGCATATCCAGCCCTTTCGGACCACTGAGCCATATCAAACGAGATAAGAATTGTGGCTCACACTCGTGTGGCAAGTGACGAAAGCAACTTAATTGATGGAATTTATCTCTTTCAGGTGGCGTTAGCTCATGCCGCTGACTGACCCGCCAGACAACATTATCCAGCCGTGGAATCCCCTGCCCAGCCAGAGCGATTGTGACTTGATCTCCCAGAGTGATATCCCATTGTCGCCAACGAGCAATGGAACCAATATTCACCCGCCGAATCCACTTATCATCAATTTTTACCGGTGAAACCTGCAAAATCACGGTAATTTTACCGGTGCGACCAATCGTAAAATGTATATCTTTTATTTCCGTCATTTTCTGCTGTGGTGGATATTTCCACGCCACAGACCATGGCCCCGGAACGGCCTGCCAATAACGCCCAGCGGGTTCCTCCTCCTGCCGGATAACAACGCCATCAGTCACAAAAGGCAGGGGCGTTTGATACCAGCGCTCCCGCCATTGGGCAACATCTTTGGCAGAAGAAACAGGTTTGCTGTATTGCGCGGTCAAAGGGAAGCCCATCTTCTGCAATCGTCTGTTTTTTTCCATCATGCTTTTTGGCCCATCGGGCCACGCCCAAATAAAAATGCCGAGTTGAGCCAGTAAAGGTGACGACGATTTGCGCATCAGTGCTCCCGCGACAGAAGATCGTGCATTAACACCGCCAAACTGAGCTTGTTTATGCCCCTCCCTCTGTAGAAATAGCTCCCCTTGCAGAGTCAGCATAGGAGCAGCAGCGGCAATAGTTTGAGGAATGGCAGTAATAAAGGAGGCTTTGTCGCTCCAGTTCTGGCCTTTCAATCCATCTCCCCGACTGAGAAGCTGCGCCAGCTTTCCGTTCTGGTAAACCAGCGTCACTGCAATACCATCAACTTTGGGTTGTACCCAGATTTTTTCCCGCCGCTGCATCCAGTTAGCCAGCTCGGCTTCATCTTTCAATTTTTTTAATCCGGTATGGGCAACAGGATGAGAGAACTTCCCGTGACCGGGCACTCTTCTATTTTCTGTGTCATCAGGCTGACCACGGCAGACTTGCCATCCCTGCAATTTAGCCTGCAATTGATCGTAGAGATCATCAGTAAGAAGGCTAACCCCTTGTTGATGGTAAATTGCATCCCATTGATCTAACTGCTTCTGGAGGGAGTGGACCTCAAGAGAGACTCTTTCTGTAGACCACTCAGGGCAGCCCTGTGTGGCACTGACCCCCCAACTCATAAAACTCACTATCAGCAAGCTGACGATTTGTATATTCGACATATTCATTGGCACCTTTCCTTGGAGGCAGGCAGTAAACCCTGAAATGTCTTATCCGTCGAAGACCAAAAACGTTAAATGCGCAGATGGCCGAACAATACTTTTATAGTTGCTGCAACGAGCCGAAATTACGCAATCCTTCCCGCAAAATTAGAAAATCGGGCTGTTTATTGACAAAACATTCGGGTGAAATGCGTTGTAACGCTGCATGACGCGTAGCAGCCGTGTATACTGTGCGGAGATTCACACTTCTGCTTTCTATATACACCCAAAGTAATTGGAGTTGCAGGTAGACCGCGAGCGAACACCGCCGCAACTTCAAGAAAGAAGGGTATATCAACCTAATCAACTGAAACGTCATCATGGTCCAAGGCACGCTTTACATTGTTTCCGCGCCCAGTGGCGCAGGGAAATCGAGCCTGATTCAGGCTTTGTTAAAAACACAACCGTTGTACGACACGCAGGTTTCTATCTCCCATACCACGCGTGCTAAACGTCCGGGTGAGAATCACGGTGAGCACTACTTCTTCGTTTCTGAAGATGAGTTTTGCCAGATGATTGATGACGACGCTTTTCTTGAGCATGCCAAGGTTTTTGAAAACTACTATGGCACCTCACGTTTAGCGATTGAGCAGGTTCTTGCAACCGGGGTTGATGTATTTTTAGATATCGACTGGCAAGGCGCGCAGCAAATTCGCGCAAAAATGCCAACCGCGCGCAGCATTTTTATTTTGCCCCCTTCCAAAGAAGAGTTGGATCGCCGTTTACGTGGCCGTGGGCAAGATAGCGAAGAGGTTATCGCAAAGCGTATGGCGCAAGCTGTCGCCGAGATGGCCCATTACGCAGAGTATGATTATTTGATCGTAAATGATGATTTCAATCTGGCATTATCTGATCTGAAAACCATTATTCGCGCCGAACGACTGCGTTTAGGCCGCCAGAAACAGCGGCATGACGCTTTAATCAGCAAATTATTGGCAGACTGAAGAGAGTTTCAGTATCATGCCCCGTCATTTCGTCACCTGTGGAGTAGCAGAATTATGGCACGCGTAACTGTTCAAGACGCTGTAGAGAAAATTGGTAACCGTTTTGACCTGGTGTTGGTCGCTGCTCGTCGGGCACGTCAAATCTAGTCCGGCGGCAAAGACGCACTGGTTCCAGAAGAGAACGATAAAGTTACTGTGATTGCGCTGCGCGAAATCGAAGAAGGTCTGATTACTAATCAGATTCTCGATGTTCGTGAACGCCAAGAGCAGCAAGAGCAGGAAGCCGCAGAGATCCAAGCGGTTACCGCGATTGCTGAAGGTCGTCGTTAATTAGACTGCGAGTCTGCCTTGTACCTGTTTGAAAGCCTGAATCTGCTGATTCAACGTTACCTGCCAGAGGAGCAGATTAAGCGCCTCAAACAGGCATATCTTGTTGCACGTGATGCTCACGAGGGTCAGACACGCTCCAGCGGTGAGCCTTATATCACTCACCCGGTTGCTGTGGCCTGTATTCTCGCGGAGATGCGGCTCGATTACGAAACTTTAATGGCGGCACTGTTACATGACGTCATTGAAGACACCCCTGCTACATATCAAGATATGGAGCAGCTATTTGGGAAGAGCGTAGCCGAGTTGGTCGAGGGTGTCTCTAAACTCGACAAGCTGAACTTCCGTGATAAAAAAGAAGCTCAGGCGGAGAACTTCCGCAAAATGATCATGGCGATGGTGCAGGATATCCGCGTCATTTTGATCAAACTGGCTGACCGCACACATAACATGCGAACACTGGGTTCCTTACGTCCAGATAAGCGTCGCCGTATTGCCCGCGAAACCCTTGAAATATATAGTCCACTGGCCCATCGGCTAGGTATTCACCATTTAAAAACCGAGCTGGAAGAGCTGGGTTTTGAAGCACTCTACCCCAATCGCTATCGCGTCATAAAAGAAGTGGTAAAAGCCGCGCGCGGTAACCGCAAAGAGATGATTCAGAAAATCTTGGCGGAGATTGAAGGGCGTCTGACGGAAGCAGGGATTCCTTGTCGAGTCAGTGGTCGTGAAAAGCATCTCTATTCCATCTATTGCAAGATGAACCTGAAAGAGCAGCGTTTTCACTCCATCATGGATATCTATGCTTTCCGGGTTATCGTCAAAGAAGTCGATACTTGCTATCGTGTGTTGGGTCAGGCTCATAGCCTGTACAAACCCCGCCCCGGTCGAGTCAAAGACTATATCGCCATCCCTAAAGCTAACGGCTATCAATCACTGCATACCTCATTAATTGGCCCTCATGGGGTGCCGGTCGAGGTGCAAATCCGTACTGAAGATATGGATCAGATGGCCGAAATGGGGGTTGCGGCACACTGGGCTTATAAAGAGCAGGGTGAATCCGGCACCACCGCACAAATCCGCGCTCAGCGCTGGATGCAGAGTTTGCTGGAGTTACAGCAAAGTGCGGGCAGCTCATTTGAATTTATTGAAAGCGTGAAATCTGATCTTTTCCCTGATGAGATTTACGTTTTC
The DNA here is from genome assembly GCF_013282725.1 of Yersinia mollaretii ATCC 43969. Taxonomy (NCBI): domain Bacteria; kingdom Pseudomonadati; phylum Pseudomonadota; class Gammaproteobacteria; order Enterobacterales; family Yersiniaceae; genus Yersinia; species Yersinia mollaretii. The sequence goes on from NZ_CP054043.1 coordinate 1,178,059, forward strand.
ACCCCGGAAGGTCGCATTGTTGAGCTACCTGCCGGTGCGACACCGGTCGATTTTGCCTATGCAGTGCATACCGATATCGGTCATGCCTGTGTGGGTGCGCGTGTTGACCGCCAACCCTACCCGCTTTCTCAGCCCCTGAGCAGTGGTCAGACAGTTGAGATCATTACTGCGCCGGGCGCACGGCCCAATGCCGCATGGCTGAATTTTGTTGTCAGTTCAAAAGCACGCGCCAAAATTCGTCAGTTACTGAAAAACCTGAAACGTGATGAATCGGTGAGCCTTGGCCGTCGGTTACTGAATCATGCATTAGGTAATGGCCGTAAACTGGCTGATATTTCTGAAGAAAATATCAAGCATGAGTTGGACCGCATGAAGCTGGCGACCTTGGATGATTTGCTGGCAGAAATTGGTCTGGGCAATGCAATGAGTGTCGTGGTGGCTAAAAACCTGTTGGGTGACCCCTCCACGCTAGCCACTTCCGGGACACGCAATCTGGCCATCAAAGGCGCTGATGGCGTATTGATTACCTTTGCCAAGTGCTGCCGCCCTATTCCGGGTGACCCCATTATTGCCCATATCAGTCCGGGTAAGGGGTTGGTCATCCATCACGAATCCTGTCGTAACATCCGTGGCTACCAGAAAGAGCCTGAGAAGTTTATGGCGGTTGAGTGGGATCAGGAGACCGAGCAAGAGTTTATCGCTGAAATTAAAGTCGATATGTTCAACCAACAAGGTGCGCTGGCAAATCTTACGGCGGCAATTAATGCAGCCGAATCTAATATTCAGAGTCTGAATACTGAAGAGAAAGATGGTCGGGTATATAGTGCCTTTATTCGCCTGACTACCCGTGACCGGGTCCATCTGGCCAACATTATGCGTAAAATTCGTATCATGCCGGATGTGGTTAAAGTCAGCCGTAATCGTAATTAACGCCTATGAATCCTCAACGCTATGCGCGGATTTGTGAAATGCTGGCAACCAGACAGCCGGATCTGACGGTCTGTCTGGAGCAAGTACATAAACCCCATAATGTATCCGCAATTATTCGCACAGCTGATGCCGTCGGTATCCATCAAGTCCATGCCATTTGGCCCAGTACCGAAATGTATACCCGGCTCTCTGCTGCTGCCGGTAGCAATAGCTGGGTACAGGTCAAAACTCACCCCCATATCACCGATGCCATTGCCCATCTGAAATCGCAGGGTATGCAGATACTGGCGACACATTTATCTGATAAGGCTGTGGATTTTCGCGAAATCGACTATACCCGCCCCACCTGTATTTTGATGGGGCAGGAGAAAACCGGTATCTCTGAAGAAGCCTTGGCGCTGGCGGATCAAGACATCATTATTCCGATGATCGGCATGGTGCAATCCCTGAATGTCTCCGTCGCTTCCGCGCTCATTTTGTATGAAGCCCAACGGCAGCGGCAAAATGCGGGCATGTATCAGCGGGCGCAGAGTGTCCTCCCCCTTGTTGAGCAACAGCGGCTTCTGTTTGAGGGCGGTTACCCCGTGTTGGCGCAGGTTGCCAAGCGAAAAGGACTTCCTCAGCCCCCTATTGATGAGCAGGGCCAGATTATTGCCGATCCGCAGTGGTGGTCTGCCATGCAATCCACGGAACGGAGTCTTAAATGAAAGGCCGCCTACTGGATGCCGTACCCCTAAGTACACTTTCCGGTGTTGGCGCAAGTCAGGCTGGGAAACTGGCTAAAATGGGTCTGGAGACCATTCAAGACCTGCTGCTTCATCTGCCGCTACGTTATGAAGATCGCACACAGCTATACCGCATTGGCGATTTATTGCCCGGTATTTCGGTGACCGTAGAGGGCGAGGTTCTCCGTTCCGATATCACTTTTGGCCGCCGCCGCATGATGACCTGCCAGATCAGCGACGGCAGCGGCGTTCTCACCCTGCGCTTTTTTAACTTCAATGCCGCCATGAAAAATAGCCTGTCACCGGGCAAACATGTGATTGCCTATGGCGAAGCTAAACGGGGCAATACGGGGCCGGAGATCATTCACCCTGAATATAGAGTGCATGGCGAGAATATTGGCGTTGAGTTGCAGGAGTCGCTAACCCCAGTTTATCCCACCACTGAAGGTATACGTCAGGCAACGCTACGCAAGCTTATCGATCAGGCGCTGGCGATGCTGGATACCACTGTTATTGCTGAGCTACTGCCCATCGAACTGAGCCGCTCACTGATCAGTCTGCCGGAAGCGATTCATACTCTGCATCGCCCACCCGCGAATATTCAGTTGGTCGATTTAGAGCAGGGGAAACACCCCGCACAGCGGCGGCTGATTATGGAAGAGCTATTAGCCCATAATCTCAGCATGTTAGCCGTCAGAGCGGGGGCGCAAAGCTATCGGGCGCTGCCTTTATTGGCGGAAGATCAGCTTAAGCCCCGTTTTCTGGCCGCCCTGCCCTTTACCCCGACCCGCGCACAACAGCGGGTGGTGGCGGAAATTGAGCAAGATATGACGCACAATTTCCCGATGATGCGGCTGATTCAAGGGGATGTTGGCTCGGGTAAAACATTGGTTGCGGCGCTGGCAGCACTGCGCGCCATTGCTCACGGTAAGCAAGTCGCGTTGATGGCCCCTACCGAATTACTGGCAGAGCAACATGCGAATACCTTCCGTCAATGGTTGGAGCCGTTGGGCTTGGAAGTGGGCTGGTTGGCTGGGAAGCAAAAAGGCAAAGCGCGATTGGCGCAGCAAGAAGCCGTCGCCAGTGGTCAGGTTTCGATGGTTGTCGGCACCCACGCCATGTTTCAGGAGCAGGTGAAATTCTCTGGATTGGCGCTGGTGATTATTGATGAACAGCATCGTTTCGGCGTTCATCAGCGGCTCGCATTATGGGAGAAAGGTGAGGAGCAGGGCTTCCATCCGCATCAGCTCATTATGACGGCGACCCCGATTCCACGCACCTTGGCGATGACCGCCTATGCGGATCTCGACACCTCGGTGATTGATGAGCTGCCGCCCGGCAGGACACCCGTCACCACTGTCGCCATCCCAGATACCCGCCGCAGTGATGTGATTCAGCGAGTTAAAAATGCCTGTCTGGAGGAGGGCCGTCAGGCTTACTGGGTTTGTACTCTGATTGAAGAGTCTGAGCTGCTGGAAGCACAAGCCGCCGAGGTGACCTGCGAAGAGCTGAAAATTGCCCTGCCAGAGATTAATGTCGGCTTGGTTCATGGCCGAATGAAAGGTCCAGAAAAACAGGCGGTGATGCTGGCATTTAAGCAGGGTGAGTTGCAGCTATTGGTCGCGACCACGGTCATTGAGGTCGGGGTGGATGTGCCTAACGCCAGCCTGATGATCATCGACAACCCAGAACGTTTGGGGTTGGCGCAACTTCACCAATTACGTGGCCGCGTGGGCCGTGGTGCCGTTGCGTCACACTGCGTGTTGCTCTACAAAACGCCGCTCAGCAAAACCGCCCAGATGCGTTTGCAAGTACTGCGCGACAGTAATGATGGCTTTGTGATTGCTCAGCGAGACTTAGAGATCCGTGGCCCCGGCGAGTTATTGGGGACACGGCAGACCGGGAGTGCTGAGTTTAAAGTGGCTGATTTACTGCGCGATCAGGCCATGATTCCCGAAGTGCAGCGGGTCGCTCGCCATCTGCATCAGCAATACCCCGAACATGCGCGGGCACTGATTGAGCGGTGGTTGCCAGAGAGAACACGCTACACCAATGCCTAATCCCCAATAGCATAAGTCCCAAATAGCCTAAGTCCCAAATAGCCTAAGTCCCATAATAGCCTAAGTCCCATAATAGCCTAAGTTAGGGGCGGATATCGCCGCCCCAAAAACAATTATCCCACGACCGCAGGGAAGATCGGCAGTAACAGATAGAGCTTAATCACGATCACATTTACGATATCAATAAAGAACGCACCCACCATTGGCACTACCAAGAAGGCTAAATGCGACGGGCCAAAGCGGTCAGTAATGGCCTGCATATTGGCAATCGCGGTCGGTGTCGCGCCTAAACCAAAACCACAATGCCCCGCCGCCAACACAGCCGCATCATAGTTTTTCCCCATCACCCGATAAGTGACAAAAATCGCGTACAGTGCCATCGCCACGGCTTGCGCCGACAGAATCACCAACATCGGCAGAGCCAATGAGGCCAATTCCCAAAGTTTTAAGCTCATCAACGCCATCGCCAAAAACAGTGACAAACTGACATTACCCAGCACTGAGACTGCACGATCAAAGACTTTGTAGAAGCCGATGGCCGACAGCGTGTTGCTGAGGATGACCCCGACAAAGAGCACGCAGACGAAAGTGGGCAGCTCAAACATCGTGCCCTGTAGCCAGCCAGAAATCAGGCCGCCCACCATCAGACAGATGGCAATCATGGCGATAGTTTCGACCAATACCAGCGAGGTAATCATTCGGCCAGCTGAAGGTTTTTCGAAGGCGGAAGGCACTTCGCTATCCTCGGGCGTGCCATCCGGCGTGGAGGAGTGCTTGACCAGATAACGCGCCACCGGCCCCCCAATCAGCCCACCGAGTACCAAACCAAAGGTTGCGCAAGCCATGGCAACTTCAGTCGCGTTTTCAAAACCATAGCGCTCAACGAAGACTTTACTCCATGCCGCACCCGTGCCGTGCCCGCCCGACAAGGTAATGGAACCGGCCAATAACCCCATCAATGGGTCTAGCCCCATTAATTTCGCGAGGGCCACACCAATGGCGTTCTGCACCAGTAGCAAACCCACCACCACAAAGACAAATATGCTCAGAGCCTTGCCGCCCGCGCGTAGGCTCGCCAAATTGGCGTTCAGACCGATAGTAGCGAAGAAGGCCAGCATCAGAGGATCTTTCAGCGACATATCAAAACTGATTTCCCAACCGAGGGTCTTTTGCATCAGCAGCATCATAAAAGCCACAAGCAAACCACCGGCAACCGGTTCAGGAATAGTGTATTTCTTCAGGAAGGGGACAGTTTGTACGAGTTTACGGCCTAGCAATAAAACCAAACAGGCCGCGACTAGCGTGCCATAGGTATCGAGATGAAACATCTTGGTACTCCATGCGATTAAAATATCGAATAAAAATATGACGTTAGACAGTTCCTTAATAAACGCCAAAACGGTTAAGGGGGGATTAGAAAAAAAAACGCGGCTAATTACAAGTTTAGTCGCTAATTAAAACGCGCTAACAACGGAGAGAAATATTTAAAAAAATGCAGCGCAACCGATTGCTTTTGTGAGGCGGATCATTAAAATGCCCTCTTTGCCGATCAGGGTATTTCACTCCATGTCTACGCAATCCGCCGAACTTGATACGCCACAGCCCGTCACCACTCGCCCTAGCGAACTGATTTATCGTTTAGAAGACCGCCCGCCACTGGCCCAAACACTGTTTGCCGCCTGTCAGCATTTATTGGCGATGTTTGTCGCGGTAATTACCCCCGGTCTGCTGATTTGTCAGGCACTCGGATTGCCGGCGGAAGATACCCAACGCATTATCAGTATGTCCCTGTTCGCATCAGGTCTAGCCTCACTGCTACAAATTAAGACTTGGGGGCCGGTAGGCTCTGGCCTGCTATCCATTCAGGGCACCAGTTTTAACTTTGTTTCTCCATTGATCATGGGTGGGTTGGCGCTGAAAAATGGGGGAGCGGATATCCCAACCATGATGGCAGCGCTGTTCGGCACCCTGATGGTGGCCTCCTGCACCGAGATTATCCTCTCCCGCTTCCTGCATCTGGCGCGCCGCATTATCACGCCGCTGGTCTCCGGTATTGTGGTGATGATTATCGGCCTGTCATTGATTCAAGTTGGGCTGACATCTATTGGTGGCGGTTATGGCGCGATGAGCGACCATACATTTGGCGCACCGAAAAATCTGCTGTTGGCGGGTGCGGTCTTGGTGGTGATTATTCTGCTGAATCGCCAACGTAACCCCTATCTGCGTGTCGCTTCGCTGGTGATCGCCATGGCGGTGGGTTACCTGCTGGCTTGGTCGCTGGGGATGCTGCCTGAAAGCCGCCCAGTGGTAGACACAGCGCTGATTACCATTCCCACGCCGTTGTACTATGGGTTGTCTTTTGACTGGAATCTGCTGGTGCCGCTGATGCTGATCTTTATGGTGACCTCATTGGAAACCATCGGCGATATTACCGCCACCTCCGATGTGTCAGAGCAGCCGGTTCATGGCCCGCTGTATATGAAACGCCTTAAGGGCGGTGTGCTGGCGAATGGGTTGAACTCCATGCTGTCGGCGGTGTTTAACACCTTCCCTAACTCCTGTTTCGGCCAGAATAATGGGGTGATTCAGTTGACCGGTGTTGCCAGCCGTTATGTCGGTTTTGTGGTGGCGCTGATGCTGATCGTGTTGGGCCTGTTCCCTGCCGTGGCTGGGTTTGTGCAGCATATTCCTGAGCCAGTGCTGGGCGGCGCAACTCTCGTGATGTTCGGCACTATTGCCGCCTCTGGCGTGCGGATCGTGTCGCGCGAAACCCTTAATCGCCGTGCAATTATGATTATGGCGCTCTCATTGGCGGTTGGTATGGGCGTGGCACAGCAACCTTTGATCCTGCAATTTGCCCCTGACTGGATCAAAACCCTGCTCTCTTCTGGGATTGCTGCCGGGGGTATTACTGCCATCGTCCTTAACCTACTCTTCCCACAAGAAAAATAATCTGGCGCTAACACGTCACTGAAATGGCCGGTCGTAAACGATACCGGCCATTTTTTTATGCATAGATAACGGATTGTCTATTGAGCTAAGGGAAGATTTGCGGCATAAACAGGGTTCCGTATACCGACAGGCGTGAATTTACCAGATGAAATTTCTCGGGAAAGTGCTGCTAACGTTGTTACTGCTCTTGGTGCTATCCGTAGTGCTCTGCTACGTACTGCTCCAAACCTCTTGGGCCGCCGGATGGTTGAGCCGTTGGGTCAGTGATAACAGCGAATATCGCCTCTCTCTGGGGAAAATAGATCACTCATGGTCCACACCTGGGCAGATCAGTCTTCAGGATGTCACGCTAGGGCGTGATAATCAGCCGCCCTTTCTGGTGACCCAGCAGGCACTTATTGGTCTAAGCTGGCAGCAACTGACCGAGCCTCGCCATCTGCTCAGCCTTAATATGCAAAATGGCAGTTTGACCCTCAACAACAGCACACCGCCATTACCTTTGCAGGCGGATACCTTGCAGTTAACCAATATGGCGCTGAATACTACAATTGAACCCAAAAATTCAGCGGATCAATGGAAAGTCACTGGCCAGCAAGTCACTGGAGGACTCGTCCCTTGGCAGCCTCTGCCGGGCAATAGTCTGGGCGAAAATGCCCAATTTCAGTTCAGTGCGGGCGCTTTGGCGATCAATGGCATCACCGCGCAGCAACTTTATGTGCAAGGCTCAATACAAAAAAATGCGCTGACACTGACCACTTTCGGTGCCGATATTGCACAAGGGGAGTTGACGGGCAGTGCCAGACAATCCGCTGACGGCAGTTGGATGGTTGATCGTCTGCGCCTGAGTAATATTCGCCTGCAAACCCCTGCCACTGTGGACGATGTTTGGAATACGTTTTTAAAACTGCCCCCGATAACACTCAAACGCTTTGATTTAATTGATGCGCGGGTTGAGGGGAATAGCTGGGCATTTAATGATTTAGATCTGACACTCAAAAATATCACCTTTAAGCAGGGTGACTGGCAAAGTGATGATGGCGAGCTGGCCTTCAATGCTGGGGATATCATTAAAGGTAATATTCATCTGATTGATCCGATTGCCACATTCGCGCTATCTCCTGCTGGCGTGGCCATTAATCAGTTCTCCACCCGCTGGCAGGATGGGCTGCTCAGAACTCAGGGGCAATGGGCGCGAGATACCCGCCGCTTGCAACTGAATGAGCTGACACTGGTCGCACTGGTCTATACCCTCCCCGCCGATTGGAAGCAGCAGTGGCAACAAACACTGCCGAATTGGCTCTCTGAGGTCTATGTTAGCAAGCTAAGCGGTAGCCGAAACTTATTGATTGATATCAGCCCTGACTTCCCGTTCCAGATCACCTCGCTGGATACTGCTGGCACTGACTTGCTGCTGGCTAAAAATCATCAGTGGGGGCTGTGGTCGGGGTCACTGATGCTGAATGCCGGTAACGCGACCTTCAATAAAAATGATGTTCGCCGCCCATCACTGGCGCTCAGTGCCAATGAACAACAAATCACCGTGAGTGAGTTAAGTGCCTTCACCAAAGAGGGTTTACTGGAGGCCACCGCCAGCCTTGATCAAACCCCGACCAGAGCTTTTTCACTGGCGCTGACTGGCCGCTCTGTTGACCTCGATATTTTGCAAAACTGGGGCTGGCCAGCATTACCGCTGCAAGGGCTGGGTAATCTGAAGTTACAGATAAAAGGCAGTTTGGCGGCAGAGACACCGCTGAAGCCGACCACCAGTGGCTCTCTACAGGCAACGGACAGTCAAGGGCAACAGGTTAACCAAACTATGCAACATGGCGAGGTGCATAGCGTAGCGGGTCAATAAGCGGGCTTGCGGGGCATAAGCCAGATACCCGTGGCTACTCGATATAGCCCGCTTGTGCTTTTATTGCCTCAATCGGTGTCAGGCAGATCCACGTACAGTAGTGATCAACACGGCGGCGATCGAGTGTGGTGGGGTCGATATCTGCATACTCGCCTGCGCGGTAGCGAAACTTGGAAAACAGCGTGTCACCGTGGGTCGCGTGAATGTGCAGCGTGAGTGTGTCAATGTTACCCTCAGTGCAGCTCGGCATATCCAGAATTCGCTCTCGGCCATCCTGAAGATAGTCGGGCCAGCGTTCGTTGGCAGCAATTTCGGCAGCGTACATGGTCAGAACACCACGATACCATCCCGGCCAGGCTCCCCAGTTGGCTCTATCTGGACCAAAATCTTCAGCCAACTTGCGACACCAGTGCATCTGGCGTTGTAAGAACGAAATCATCAACTCACTACTGAGCATCACCGAATGCCCGCAACCGAAATGCTGGCGATGTTCCACACCGTGTCGCAGGCAAAAATCGAGCATTTTTTCACGAAAATTAGCCGTAAAATGGTAATTCCCGCGTCCATGGACAGGATAAAGTGGCGTGAAATTCGCCAGATGATGAGTCAGAAAAACATCGGCATCGGTACGAAGTAACCATGAGTAGCGCTTCAGTACAGTGTCAATATGGGGTCCGCTGAGACAGGCTATCGAGTTGATAAAGTGATAATTTTGGAACTGAGGGTCATGCTGTGAAACAGGCTCCAGCGGTATCAGGACAATACCTGACTCTTGTGGTAGCTTATCGGCCAGAGCAGGATGATGAACCACAATCAGATCAGACGTCTGCCAGCAACCACTGTGAATCCAACTTTTATATAGCCAACTAAAATCTTCTAGCATCTTCTCCGAATTGTCGATGTAGGTCATGATGCCGATTTGTTTATCCTTAACGCTCACCCGATATATCCTTAGCTATCTGCAATAATTTCAGTGTGAATTCGGCAACACTGTCAGCCGTAGCGGTGCAGCATATAAAAGAACATTATGAGCGACAATCAACGCGACAAGATTTAGTCATAAATCAGAACTTTGCCCGATAGTCATATCAGCAGCGACCTTTTCTTTCATTACATTAATGGAAAAGAGCCTGAATATTCAAAGAAGCTCTGCGGCACGTAATTATTGATCTTATTTTCATAACAATACTCAATGACCTGCCGTTTGCTGGAAACACCGGCCTTCCGATAGATACTTTGGGTGATATTGCAGATGGTCCTTGGGGATAAATGGAGTTTTTTCCCGATCTCTGAACTTGAGAATGAATGTAAGATATAAAACAGCACCTCCCACTCTCTTTGGGTAAAAAATTCTGATGGTGGGGTGAATACCAATGATATGGGGATTTTTATTTTAGTTAAGCGGGTCAACATGGTGTCAGCCACGGGTCTGCCATGAAAAACTGTACCTTGAGAGACTCCCTTTTCATCAATTAACGGGTATTTATCACAATAATAAGGTTGAAAGTAGGAGCGTCCATCAAATAGGTGTATCTCAACTGTGCTAATACGATCTTTTACTAACTCCACCTGACGATCATGTGCCTGCCACTCATCTTGGAATTCTGAAACGGGTGAAGGAAGTTCGCCATCGAGTCGCCCTTCCATACTGTAATTAGCTGGTAGATTATATAATCTATGCAGTCTGGGGTTTGTATAAACAAATCTTGATTGATTATCTTTCACCCCCCATGGCTCTGAGCTGTGCTCCCAAAATCGGATTAACATTTCAAGTGAATCTACAAGAGACTTATCCATTATTTCCTCTCTTAACATTCTGACGTCTTTACATTAATGGAAATGAACCAGAGTATTCAAAGAAGCTCTGCGGCACGAAATTATTGATTTTGTTTTCATAACAATACTCGATGATCTGCCGCTTACTGGTGACACCCGCCTTCCGATAGATACTTTGGGTGATATTGCAGATGGTTCTTGGGGATAAATGGAGCTTTTTCCCGATCTCTGAGCTTGAGAATGTATGTAAGATATAAAACAGTACCTCCCACTCTCTTTGGGTAAAAAGTTCTGATGGTGGGGTGAATACCAACGAGGTGGGGATTTTTATTTTAGTTAAGCGGGTCAACATGGTGTCAGCCACGGGTCTGCCATGAAAAACTGTACCTTGAGAGACTCCCTTTTCATCAATTAACGGGTATTTATCGCAGAAATAGGGGGTGAAATAGGAAAGCCCATCAAGTAAGTGGATTTCAACTGATGTAATGCGATCCTGTGATAATTCTACCTGACGATCTTGCTGTTGAAATTCACCTTGAAACTCGGCAGTGGGTGCGGGAAGCTCACTATCGACTCTTCCTTCAATACTGTATTTATTGGGTAGGGCTAATAATTTATGATATCTGGGGTTTGCATAAATAAATCTTGATTGGTTATCCCTTATCCCCCAAGGCTCTGAACTGTGCTCCCAAAATCGAATTAACATCTCAAGTGATTGGGATAGCTTATTCTCCATTCGACTTCTCCTCTGACTACGCTAAATCATTCTTTTAGATTTGGTGGGAAAGGACCTGAATACTCGAAGAAACTTTTCGGGACAAAATTGCTGATTTTATTTTCATAGCAATATTCGACAAGTTGCTGCTTATTGGAGATACCGACCTTTTTATAAATCAGTTGGGTGATATGACAAACTTCTCGTGATGATAGACCGAGTTTTTTAGCGATCTCAACACTTGAGAATGTATGTATAAGATAAAACAAAACTTCCCACTCCCTTTTTGTGAACAAATCTAATGGTTGCATTAATACTAATGATACAGGCATTTTTATTTTATTTAATCGAGTCAATATTAAATTCGTTACTGATCTACCATGGCAAATAACCCCTTGAGATACGCCATTTTCATCAATTAGCGGGTACTTATCATAGAAATAAGCGGTGAAATAGGATAGCCCATCAAGTAAATGGACTTCAACTGACGTGATGCGATCCTGTAATAACTCTACTTGACGATCTTGTCGCTGATATTCAGCCGAAAATTGTGCGATGGGTGTTGGAAGTTCACTGTCGAATCGGCCTGTCACACAAAAATCATCAGGCAAACCAAACAATTTATTGAATTTTGAATTTGCATAAATATATCTTGATTTATTATCTTTTACGCTCCAGGGTTCTGCACTTCGCTCCCAAAATCGTATTAACACTTCAAGTGATTCGACTAATTCTCTATCCATTATATTCCTCCTATGATTGATACTTGATTTTCCTTTATCCTTCACATTAATAGGAAAGAACCTGAATGTTCAAAAAAGCTTTGCGAGACATAGTTATTAATCTTATTCGCATCATAATATTCAATATTGAAGTTGTGCTCACATTTTCTTTATCCTTCTAATAATTTTATGTCCTCTATAGTCGATGAATCTACTGGGCCATATCTCTTGAGGTGTGATACCAATAGCATTGGCGATAATCATCTCACCTTTTGGCCAAGGGCGTGTGAGAGCATTAGATAACGTACAAGGAGACAGCCCATTTTCTCTTGATAATTCAGCAAGAGAGCCTTTTTCTTTCCGGATTGCGGCTAAAATATCTTGTTTGTGCCAATCTTTGTTCATTTTAATGACTCCAAATAATGCTAATAGAATGTAATTAATTACACTTATTTAAGCTGTCATTTAATTATCTCATGACAATATTAATTAGCTTAATTGCAGTTGTATAATGGCAAGCAAATCAATAATAATTACAGTTTAAATTACTACCTAACTTGATTGATAATTAACAGCAGCTTCTAACTTATTAAATATCTATTATCACCTGACGTCCAGTGCATAACATACTCGATTTACGACAAAGATTACTATATTTTAATATTACATGATAAATATCCATAGTGTTAATGATATATACTCTATAGCAGCCCCATAGTTGAGATATTAATTATGACTATTTTAAGAAGTATAAGTTAAATTTTATGACGAAATAATGAGATAGGAAAAATCCTTAAGCTGCGGGTCAACCGATAAATAGCCGAGAGGGCGCTGTTTATCAGTTGACTATCTTACAATGCTTGTCTACTCAATGCTTGTTTACGCACTGAGGGTTAACCATAAACCGGCAAACTCATAATCACTGTGCTGCTGAAATAGCGATAACATTGGATTACCCCAATCATTATTACGAATTCCGGTGTTGGGGTCGTAATAAAGCCCGTCGGAACCACGGGCAAGCATATGAAGCTCTTGTGGGCCAGAGACCGCACAAATTAATTGGACTTGTCCGTCATATGGGTCGGTATAAACGGCATCAATATGCCTATTTTGCTCGCCGACGACGGCCTCACAAGCGCTCCATTCATGGGGATACAACTCACCTAAAGCAAATAAGCCCGCAGTGGTGATGTTCACCGATGCCTTGAGTGAGAAATCCATTGCCACTGCTGCGATTGCCGCCGGAGAGTTATACCCCCCTTCAGCCACATTGGCCCCGCCATCAGGGTTGAGTACCCCCGTCAGGCAATAGATTTTGTTCTTAGCATGAATAAAATCATCACTTTGGTGAATTACATTGGTGTTTTCCTGATAGGTGATAATGGTACTTTCCGGCCAGTCCGCAAACGCAGCCAAGGTGGCTGTGAGGGCATAAGCACCACACTCATTACTGAGCGGGGGTTGAGTCAATTCGCCAACAGGATTAGAGAGTCGGCCTAACAAGAGATTCAGTGGAAGACTGGTTGTCAGATTAGGCATAAAGCCTCCTCGTAAAAATCGCATCATTAATTGTGCGTTGTCACATAAGAGGCGGCGCAGTTGATCAGGCTGGCCGCAAAAGATGGCTGCGATTAAGCCCCAGTCACTGTCCAGATACCCTCTGGGTTATAAGTCACGTTAAATGAGGTCACGCCTTGAGTGGTATCACACATTGCGCAACCCACTGACGAAGTAGAAAAATTGATCACCGTCCCCGCCTGATAAGAACCCGTTTGAATATAGAAGCTCAGTACTGGTTGGCAGTCGATGTTTTTACTCGGTTCAGCATTGATAAAACTCGATAGCACCCTATTGCCATTGCAGTTTTGTACCGCCAACCCCGTGTTCAATACATCGGTGATGGGGTTGAAAGCAGGCGTGATAATGCGATAAGCACCGGGCTCAACGCCCTCATGATAGGACGCGGGAGCCAAACCTAGCGCAGGATCAACCGAAAGTTGTGTGGTGTTTGCCGTTTGCACCCCAGGTATCGCCGAGGTTAAATCAACAGGCTGACAGGAGGTGATGAACCCTGAGGCTTGTCCTACGGCCAAATTCGGCAGCTGTGTTTGAGCACCGGCATAGAGCTGCATTAAGCATTCAAAGGTCAGTACAGAACCTGAGTTTGCATAAGGTAATAGTACGCTTTGGTAAATGCTGTTGCAGTAGACTGTCGCGCCACCGGTATAAATCGCCGGTTTTTGGAAGAAGAAAAAATCCTGCGCCGTTGGGCTGTTATTGATCAGGTTAATTGTATACAAAGTGCTCATATTTTGTTCCTTATAAGTTCAGAGGAAAATATCTGTTTAGGCAGTCCATCTGATGCGCTACCCATATGACAAATTGCAACCAACATGCCAACTGATCAATTGATTGATTTTTAAAAGTTAATTTTAAAATATGGCAATTAACATCAACTCAATTGGACGATTCCGTCCAGAGAATAAGGGGGGGTGGTCGAAAATGACCACGGGCGCGGAGAACCACTCATGCCCGTTGCTCTAACTCAGAGAGCAGTTGTGTTGCCCGGCGGAGAGAGGGTGGCCCCCCACGAGGATCGACACTTTTCAGAACGCGGGAAAGTAGGGTAATGGCTTCAGGTTTTCGCTGTGTTTGCGCTAATAAGTTAGCCAGTTCGTGGGTTGCCACAATTTGTACGGGCACGATGCCCAAGGTTTGCGCGGTGGCGATGGCGCGACGAAAGCCGTGTTCCGCGCCGATAAGGTCATCCAGTGCCCATCTGGCGCGGGCTTTGATGACGATTAGCTCGCTGAGATAGGCACGCTCTTGATGCTTAAATGCGACATCCAGCGCCTGAGAAATGAGGGCATCACACTGTTGTGGCTCGCCTGATAACAACAATAGCTCGCCACGTTTCCATGCTTGAAAAGAGTGAAATAGCTTTCCTCCGTGACAAGATATGTGGGCATCATAGCCGTCAATTATAGACTGCTCTGCCTGAATATAATCCTGCTGCATCAGCAGATAGCCCCCTTTCAACACCTTCCCCAGCCCCTGATAAAACGTAAAGCCATAGTGCTGTGCTTGTGTTTCTAATGCGCGGGTAAGTGGGGCTAATCTGTCACTGTCCTCAAATAGGCAGGCCAGCCATGCTGCCCCTAGTAGAGAGATAACGCGATGAAAAGCCGTAATATTTCCATCCGTCGCACGTAACTCAAGTTGTCGTGCTCGCTCTTTGGCTCGCTTAAATTTACCCAGTTGAAAGAGTGCCAATCCCTCCAGCGTGAGCGCCATACCGACCAGATCGATACTCTGTTGATCCGCATATTCGCTGGGGGTACTCAGTAATTTGCTGCGCAATAAGCAGGCTAAGACCTCCTGATTATCCCCCAGCCAAAACTGCACACTGGCCAATGCAATGTGGGCTTCGCTCCATATCAGCACGGTTTTTTCACTCTGGCCTCGTTGCAGTAACTCCTGAGCCAGCGCACGGGCCTGAGGCAAATCAAGGACCATCAGTTTTGCCGACCAGCGCCAAAAAAACAGCCCTGCCAACTCCGACTCATCGCCTATTTTTTTACCCAATGAAATCGCATCATTATGATATTTAAGGGCATCATGGCTTAACCAACCCTGCAAGATTTGATAGCAGAGACTGAGCTGGCGATAGAAGCTGTAGTGAAGCTGCCGAACCTCTTCATCTAAGGTAATCCCCACCAGCAGGTGTAATCCTTTTTGTAAATCTGCAATGGCGGCAGGGTAAGCAGCACACTGCATTAACCGCATTCCTTCCTGCAAATGTTGTCGCGCTACGGGCCGTTTATCCCTTCGCCCTTGAATTCTCCGCTCAACTGATTTGCGGCTGATCCCCAATAACTGGGCGGCGGCCGTTTTATTACCGGTCGTCCGCTGCAATGCGCGCTCAATCAATAGCTGCTCCACCACCACTAATTTATCGCCCCCCGGCAGGGCCAACATGGCATCAGCAAGCAGATCCGATGAAAATTTCATCTCCAATTGCGCGGTGGGCATAAAGGTGTCCAGCACTTCGCGTGTGATTAAGTGGGTATCCGATAACGCCGCCAGTCTGTCGACTAAATTGCGCAACTCCCGCACATTACCCGGCCAGGGATACTGCTGTAAGTGGGACATCGCGTGAGCATTGAAAACTAACGGGTGAGTTTGCAGGGAAGCGAAATACTCAATTAAGGCGGGGATATCTTCTCTGCGCTGGCTGAGGGCGGGAATATCCAGCGTGATGACCCCTAAACGGTAGTAGAGATCCTCCCTGAAAATGCCGCTTTTGATTTGGGTCAGGAGGTTTCGGTGCGTCGCCGCCACCACTCGCCCTTTAAATTGGCGCACTTCACTGCTGCCAATCGGACGAAATGTGCGAGTTTCCAATGCACGAAGCAGCTTAGGTTGCACCGACAGTGGCATTTCACCAATTTCATCTAAAAATAGGGTACCCCTGCCGACCATGTCTAAATGGCCGCGCCGATCCCCTGATGCCCCCGTAAATGCGCCTTTAATATGGCCAAATAGCTCAGCTTCGACCAAATATTCCGGGATTGCACCACAGTTGAGATCAATAAAAGGTGCCGAGGGGTTTTTACTGCGCTGGTGTATCAATTGGGCAATAACTTCTTTTCCGCACCCTGTCGGGCCACAAATCAGTATGTTTTGTTGTGATGGTGCAACCCGATCGACTAAGCGTAAAAGTTGATTAAGCGCGGGGGACGAACCAATAACATTAATTGATGAATTATCATCGCATCCCGACATAACTCCCTCCCTGACACCAAGGATGGAGAAGTGAAATCGAACCATCTGGATGGTGATTTAAGCAAATATAACATGGGGAAAAATAGGTGTCTTTTGTGGGCCTTATTTAAAAATGTTCATCGTATATCAATAATTGTTACGTGAGATATCCGCTAAAGATGCGGATTTTTATTCCGCTTCAGAATATTAAAAAACAGGGAAATGCCTGTGTCGCGGCCACTTATTAGTTAAATTCCCCACCTGTTTTGGCAGAAAATGGGTAAGCGCGTGAAGAGGGTTGTAGGACAAACGACGGGTAAATAAGGGCGGTCTGGGGGAGATAAAAAGAGACCCGCTCATCTATTGTTTACTGAATAGATTATATTGTTTACTGAACAGATTACATTGTTTACTGAACAGATGAGCTGGCAGCCATTGAACGGGTCGCTTAGGGATGATGTTTAGTTGACGGCATCATCCCCGGTGGCGACCGGAAGTACCATGTAAGTGCCTGAAAATACAGCACCCGCATCTTCATCGCCGAATAACTTTACATCTAACTGCACTCTGGCGCGGCGACCACGGGCCAATCGGTCCAGATCGCCACTTAAAGAACTCAGTTCAGCCACGGCTCTCGGCCTGCCCGTCACCGGGGCGCTGTAACGAATATGGGCATCGGCGAGAATAATAGTGCCGCCCAAGTGGCGCTCGCGCAGTAATAACCAAATGAGTCCCCAGCCCGTCAGTGTCGCCAGCGAGAACAGACTGCCAGCGAATAAGGTGTGGTGAGGATTTTGATTGCCCGCCTCCGGCATGGTGGTGACAAAACGCTGGCCAGTATATTGGCTAATGCGGACGCCCATTTTTTCACTAAGCGGGATATGGTCGTACCAAGCTTGCTGCAACTGACCACACCAATCAGGACGATGCAAAATGTCATCCATGGTCGCGACTGGCTTGATCATCAAAAAGTGGCGTACCGGGGTAGTTTGCGGGGCAGTTATCTCCCCTTGGCTGACAAAGCCCAGTTTAGCAAAGAAATCGACCGCATCTTCACGGGCGCTACAGACCACCCGCTTCACCCCCTCCTGACGCGCCACCGACTCTAAGGTCATCGCCACCAGTGTTCCCAGCCCTTTATCACGGACGGAGGGGTCAACCGCCAGAAAACGAATCGCGGCCTCATTATCCGCATTGATATACAGCCGACCAATGGCGACGGGTTTCCCCTGCTCATCCACCACCATTTGGTGATGGGCCATTGCGTCATAGGCGTCTTTTTCTGACCCTACCGGTTGGTGCAATGGCTTGCGTAACATCTCCCAACGGAATTGATAATAATCTTTGAGTTCTTGTTCTGTTGTAGGTACACGCAAGTGGTACATAGGCACATTCTCTCTTTCATTATTATCAATAAACCTAGTTATCAATAAAATCTAGTTATCAATAAAATCCAATTATCAATAAAATCTATGACATAACCCTCAATCCATGTCGTCAGCCTAGCCGGTCTCCGCCCCCTAGACTTGTAACCAGAAAGTCACTGGACCATCATTGACCAGACTGACTTTCATATCAGCGGCAAATAATCCCGTTTCAGTTTTTACACCACGCTCGCGGCACTGAGCAACAAAATAGTGATATAGCCGTTCAGCTTCTGCGGGTTCGGCACCACGGGAAAAGCCCGGTCTCATGCCCTTTTGGGTATCCGCCACCAGGGTAAATTGCGAAACCACCAGCACGCTGCCGCCCGCTTGCTGGACATTGAGGTTCATTTTGCCGCTCTCGTCGCCAAAAATGCGATACCCCAGAACCCGATCGCATAAGCGCTGCGCTTTTTGCTCGGTGTCCTCTTGTTCGACGCCGAGTAAGATCAATAATCCGGGGCCAATATCCCCAACCACACGCCCATCTACCACGACATTGGCGCTGAGCGCCCGTTGAATCAACGCAATCATAATGCTTTACATCTCCTGACTCTGGCTCTCTTCCGTATTCGGTTTATGGCGCAGTGCGCGATACTCGCCCAAGGTGACGGTAATTTCTGCCCCCAGTAACACGATGCACCAGCTCCAATAAACCCAGAGGAAGAGTATGGGGATGACGGCCAGCACCCCGTAAATCAACTGGTAAGAGGGGAACAGCGTGATATACATCGTGAACCCTTTCTTGCCTAACTCGAAGAGCAGTGCCGCGACGAATGCGCCGATCAGCGCGTCTCGGGCGGGCACCCGCACGGTGGGCACCACACTGTACAATAACCAAAATGAGACCCAAGAGATCAACAGTGGGAATAGCCGCAATATCTCATCGATCATGCTGTCAACTTGGGCCGTTGCCAGCCATTGCAGCGACAGCAGATAGGAACTGATCACCATGCTGGCCCCCACCAGAATTGGCCCCAGCGTCAATACCATCCAGTAGACCGCAAATGAAAATACCAGTGAGCGCTGAGTCTTGCTGCGCCATATCTGGTTAAGCACACTGTCCACCGAGTAGATCAGCAGGAGTGCGGTCACAATCAAACCGCAGGTGCCGACGACCGTCATGCGGTTGGAGTTCGCGACAAACTGCTCCAGATAGTTTTGGATGATGTCGCCCGTCGCAGGCATAAAATTGGAGAAGATGAAGGCTTTCAATTTTATGCTGATATCGGCAAACATCGGGAAAGCCGCGAACAGAGCAAAAACCACCGTGATGAGTGGCACCAGCGAAAGCAATGATACATAGGCCAAATGCCCGGATAGCATAGTTAACCCGTCTTTATCGATTCGGGTATAAAGCATTCGCCCAAAGGTGACACAGGGTTTTAGGCAGGTAGCTAAGCGAAAATGCAGAAATTTTGCCATGTTCGTCTCTCGGTCAACACGATCTGGCCCAGTTTTGGGCCAGCGTGACCACTAAGGCTAACCCATTCATGATGGGAGCAAGAACTTATCAGGAAAAATAAGCAGGAATAACTTTTCGGTCGGTAACATGAATGGCGGTAATCCCTTCGATTCTGGCCGCGACGATATTCGCCTCAACATCATCAAAGAAGACAGCCTGTTCCGCCGGCGTATTTTCCGCGCTCAACACGTGTTGATAGATCCGGGCTTCCGGTTTACGCATCCCCAAATCTTGAGAGAGATACAGATAGTCAGCAGCAGCGGCGACTTCAGGATAGTGCTGTGGCCAGTGATTACAGTGCAGGCGGTTGGTATTGGATAGCACCACCACCCGATGTCCCTCTTCGCGCAATTTATGCATAATCGCGATCACTTCTGGGCGCAGCGCGACAAATACGGCCTGCCACCCTTCGGCAAACTGCTCGAAGCTGAGGGAGACGCCCATCTCATCACTGAGCTGACGAGCAAAGTCTTCATCACTGACTTCCCCACGTTCATGCTGCTGGAAAACCTCCCCCATCGTAAAGCGCTCGCTCAGTGTCGCCAGCGGAACACTGCTTAATTTGCTCCAGACACCCAACACGCGTTTAAAGTCGATATCAACAATCACATTCCCTAGATCAAAGATATACAGCATAGCGCTCTCCCAATTAGATGGTG
This sequence comes from Yersinia mollaretii ATCC 43969, assembly GCF_013282725.1. Lineage (NCBI taxonomy): Bacteria > Pseudomonadati > Pseudomonadota > Gammaproteobacteria > Enterobacterales > Yersiniaceae > Yersinia > Yersinia mollaretii. Next base: position 1,198,106 of record NZ_CP054043.1, read on the forward strand.
AGTTTCACTGTAACGGGAAAAGGTAAAACTGAACAGAGAGAGGAAGAAAAAGGCAGGGGTCAGACAAGAAAAATAATATTTTTGTCAGCAACAGCAAAAAAAGTATCCCCAAAGGCATTGGAGTTGCAACAAGGCGGCAAGTGAACGAATCCCGATGAGCTTACACAGGTAAGTGATTCGGGTGAGTGAACGAAGCTAACACAGTTGCAGCTTCAAGGACGAAGGGGAGAACTCAGGGCGCGGAGCGCCCTAAGTATCAGCAGAACAAAGAAGAATTAACCTTCTTTAGGACCGCGACCTGCACGCTTACGATCGTTTTCCGTCAGATGACGCTTACGGATACGGATTGATTGCGGGGTCACTTCAACCAATTCATCGTCATCGATGAATTCCAGAGCCTGTTCCAGCGTTTTCTTCAGGAAAGGAACCAGTGTGGTTGCTTCGTCAGTACCGGATGCACGCATGTTGGTCAATTGCTTACCGGTCAGGCAGTTTACAGTCAGGTCGTTAGAACGTGAGTGAATACCGATGATCTGGCCTTCATACACTTCTGTACCGTGACCGATGAACAGCTTGCCGCGATCTTGCAGTTTGTACAATGCGAACGCCACCGCTTTACCCTGACCGTTAGAGATCAGCACGCCGTTTTGACGTTGGCCGATTTCGCCCGGACGCACATCATCATAATGACTGAATGTGGAGTACAGCAGGCCAGTACCTGAAGTCATGGTCATGAATTCTGTACGGAAGCCAATCAAGCCACGGCTTGGGATCATGTAATCCAGACGAATACGGCCTTTGCCGTCCGGGATCATGTCCTTAACGTCGCCTTTACGCTCGCCCATGGCTTGCATCACTGCGCCCTGGTGCTGCTCTTCGATATCCAAAGTGACGCTTTCAAATGGTTCTTGATGGCGACCGTCGATAATACGGTTGATTACTTTAGGACGAGATACAGCCAGCTCGAAACCTTCGCGGCGCATGTTTTCGATCAGAACCGACAGGTGAAGTTCACCACGGCCTGATACGCGGAATGCGTCAGCATCTTCAGTCTCTTCAACACGCAGTGCAACGTTATGGATCAACTCTTTGTTCAGGCGGTCAAGGATCTGACGTGAAGTCACGTACTTGCCTTCTTTACCACAGAACGGAGAGGTGTTAACGCAGAAATACATGGTTACGGTAGGTTCATCAACAGACAGCGGCGGCAATGCTTCAACAGCAGTCACGTCACAAATAGTGTCAGAGATGTTCAACTCGCCCAGACCGGTGATTGCAACGATGTCGCCCGCTTCAGCCAGTGTCGTTTCGATACGTTCCAGACCCATATGGCCCAGTACTTTACCGACTTTACCGTTGCGAGTTTTGCCTTCGCTATCGATAATAGTGACTTGCTGGTTAGGTTTAACAACACCACGTTTGATACGGCCGATGCCGATAACACCCACGTAGTTGTTGTAGTCCAACTGGGAGATTTGCATCTGCAATGGACCGGTGCTGTCTACGTCTGGCGCAGGCACATGGTCAACGATGGCTTGATACAGCGGAGTCATGTCCGGAGCCATATCATTGTGGTCTTCGCCCGCAATACCCATCAATGCAGATGCATAGATGATAGGGAAGTCCAGTTGTTCGTCGGTTGCATCCAGGTTAACGAACAGGTCAAACACCTGATCCACAACCCAGTCAGGACGCGCGCCAGGACGGTCAACTTTGTTGATTACCACGATTGGCTTCAGACCATGAGCAAACGCTTTTTTGGTCACGAAACGGGTCTGCGGCATCGGGCCATCCATTGCGTCGACGACCAGCAGCACAGAGTCAACCATAGACATTACACGCTCAACCTCACCGCCGAAATCGGCGTGTCCTGGGGTATCCACGATGTTGATGCGGTAGTCTTTCCAGTTAATGGCGGTATTTTTCGCGAGGATGGTTATCCCACGCTCTTTCTCCAAATCGTTGGAGTCCATTACACGTTCAGTTGCTTCAGTACGTTCACCGAAAGTACCAGATTGTTGTAGCAACTTATCGACCAGGGTAGTTTTCCCATGGTCAACGTGCGCAATAATGGCGATGTTACGCAGATTCTCGATCACAGCTTTTTTGCCTCAGGCATTTAGAAATAGCGCGCTATTGTACACGTAATAAGCGAGGGACTAAACAAGATCACAAACTTCTCTTATAAACAACCTAACGGCGGTGTGTTTGTGATCCCTTTCACGGTGCAAAAATAGCCTCTCGGCCCACTTTTGCACCAACATAGTGCTCAACGGCGCAAATGAAGCACCAGAATAGTGCAATATTGCTATCCTGGTGCATACTGAATATCAGCAGACCCCTATGATATGGCATAACTGGGGGGTTTGGAAAGTTGGCATAGATTTCGCAATGTATTTTAGCATGAATCGTTAGCTCGAATAACTGTACGAAATAAATAGTGACAAGTTTGCTGTTTTGAGTGGCACTTAAGCACTATCAAACTCAGTAATACTCGCAACCTCAGTAATACACGGTAATCGTTCCACGACGACGACTATGACAAATCCAGGAGATATAAGTATGTCCGCTGAACATGTTTTGACGATGCTGAATGAGCACGAAGTGAAATTTGTTGATTTGCGTTTCACCGATACCAAAGGTAAAGAACAGCACATCACCATTCCAGCTCATCAGGTCAACGCTGACTTTTTCGAAGAAGGCAAAATGTTTGATGGCTCCTCGATTGGTGGCTGGAAAGGCATTAACGAATCCGACATGGTACTGATGCCAGACGCCAGCACCGCTGTTATGGACCCGTTCTTCGAAGACGCGACACTGATTATCCGTTGTGACATCCTCGAGCCAGGTACCCTGCAAGGTTATGACCGCGACCCGCGTTCTATCTCCAAGCGTGCAGAAGAGTTCCTGAAATCATCCGGTATCGCCGACACCGTGCTGTTTGGGCCTGAGCCAGAATTCTTCCTGTTCGACGACGTTCGTTTTGGTAGCAGCATCCGGGGTTCCCACGTCGCTATCGATGATATCGAAGGCGCATGGAACTCCAGCACCAAATACGAAGGCGGCAACAAAGGCCACCGTCCAGCAGTGAAAGGCGGTTACTTCCCAGTTCCTCCGGTCGATTCTTCACAAGATCTGCGCTCCACCATGTGTTTGACCATGGAAGAGATGGGTCTGGTGGTTGAAGCGCATCACCACGAAGTGGCCACCGCCGGTCAAAACGAAGTGGCTACCCGCTTCAATACCATGACCAAGAAAGCGGATGAAATTCAGATCTACAAATACGTGGTGCACAATGTGGCACACGCATTTGGTAAAACCGCGACCTTTATGCCAAAACCGATGTTTGGCGATAATGGTTCAGGTATGCACTGCCATATGTCTTTATCCAAGAACGGGACTAACCTGTTCGCGGGCGACAAATACGCTGGCCTGTCTGAAATGGCGCTGTTCTACATCGGCGGCATCATCAAACATGCTAAAGCGATCAACGCCTTGGCTAACCCGACGACTAACTCCTACAAGCGTTTGGTCCCAGGCTACGAAGCTCCTGTTATGTTGGCCTACTCTGCCCGTAACCGCTCTGCTTCTATCCGTATCCCAGTCGTTGCTAGCCCGAAAGCGCGTCGTATTGAAGCTCGCTTCCCAGACCCAGCGGCTAACCCGTACCTGTGCTTCGCCGCACTGCTGATGGCTGGCCTTGATGGCATCATCAACAAAATTCACCCTGGTGATGCGATGGACAAAAACTTGTATGACTTGCCGCCGGAAGAAGAAGCAGAGATTCCAAAAGTGGCGGGTTCACTGGACGAAGCCATGATTGCACTGAACGAAGACCGCGAGTTCCTAACCCGTGGTGGCGTGTTCACTGACGACGCTATCGATGCTTATATCGAACTGCGTAAAGAAGAGATGGACCGCGTTCGCATGACGCCGCACCCAGTAGAGTTCGAACTGTATTACAGCGTTTAGTTCTAGTTTACCCAATAGATTTCAAGGTGTAGGAAGGCGGTGAGCGAGAGCAACCAACACACCTACAGCTTGAAAGATGAAGGGTTGTTGCCGTGGAAACTTTTGGCCCATCTCCGGATGGGCTTTTTTCTCCACTTTTCGATTAGCTAATAAATTATACCCAAAGTAATTGAATCCGCAGGTTAGCCGCGAATCTCGATAAAGCAGGGTATTGATGCACCCCAAATGTGCAGGAGTCTGCGTAATGGCAACAGGCACGCTGCCCGATGCTGGGCAGATCCTCAATTCTCTCATTAATAGCATTCTGCTGTTAGATGACTCTCTGGCGATTCATTATGCCAATCCCGCAGCACAGCAACTGCTGGCGCAAAGCTCTCGTAAACTTTTTGGTACACCGCTACCCGAATTATTAGGCTATTTCTCCCTGAATATCACTTTGATGCGGGAGAGTCTGGAAGCCGGGCAGGGTTTTACCGATAACGAAGTGACATTAGTGGTTGATGGCCGCGCGCATATTTTGTCACTGACGGCGCAATCACTGCCGGAAGGTTTTATCCTGCTGGAGATGGCCCCGATGGATAATCAACGTCGGCTAAGCCAAGAGCAATTGCAGCATGCTCAGCAAGTGGCCGCCCGTGATTTGGTTCGAGGACTGGCTCACGAGATCAAAAATCCGTTGGGCGGCTTACGGGGTGCGGCGCAATTATTGTCAAAAGCCCTGCCTGATCCCGCTTTGCTGGAATATACCAAAGTGATCATTGAGCAGGCTGACCGCTTGCGTAATTTGGTTGACCGTTTATTAGGCCCACAGCGGCCCGGCCAACATGTGACGCAAAGCATCCATCAGGTTGCTGAACGCGTCTGTCAGTTAGTCTCGCTGGAAAAGCCCGATAACGTGGCACTCATTCGTGACTATGATCCGAGTTTGCCTGAGCTGGCCCATGATCCAGACCAAATTGAACAAGTGCTGCTGAATATCACCCGCAATGCACTACAAGCATTGGGTGAAGCCGGTGGCACTATTACACTGCGCACCCGAACCGCATTTCAGGTCACGCTTCAGGGTATGCGCTACCGCTTAGCCGCGCGGATTGATATTGAAGATGACGGCCCGGGGATACCCACGCAATTACAAGATACCGTGTTTTATCCGATGGTCAGTGGTCGCGAAGGGGGGACTGGCCTTGGCTTATCCATTGCCCGAAATCTTATCGATCAGCATTCGGGTAAAATTGAATTTAACAGTTGGCCGGGACACACCGAATTCTCGGTTTACCTGCCTATTCGCCAGTGAGGTTTCTATGCAACGAGGGATAGTCTGGATCGTCGATGACGATAGCTCCATCCGCTGGGTGCTTGAACGCGCACTGACTGGAGCTGGGCTAAGCTGCGCATCATTCGATAGCGGTAATCAGGTGTTGGATGCATTGGCGACGCAAACCCCGGATGTGTTGTTATCAGATATCCGTATGCCCGGCATGGATGGATTAGCCCTGCTGAAACAGATTAAGCAGCGCCATCCCATGCTCCCGGTCATCATAATGACAGCGCATTCTGATTTAGATGCGGCGGTCAGTGCTTATCAGCAAGGGGCCTTTGATTATCTGCCCAAGCCCTTTGATATTGATGAAGCGGTCGCGCTGGTTGAGCGCGCGATCAGCCATTATCAGGAGCAGCAGCAACCACCACGTAGCCAGCCGGCCAGCGGCCCGACCGCCGATATCATCGGTGAAGCCCCGGCGATGCAGGATGTTTTCCGCATCATTGGTCGTTTGTCTCGCTCCTCAATCAGTGTGCTGATCAATGGGGAGTCGGGGACCGGTAAAGAGTTGGTGGCCCATGCATTGCACCGCCACAGCCCGCGCGCTAAAGCCCCTTTTATCGCCCTGAATATGGCGGCTATCCCGAAAGATTTGATTGAGTCTGAGCTGTTCGGCCACGAGAAAGGTGCATTTACTGGCGCTAATCAGGTGCGTCAAGGCCGCTTCGAACAAGCTGATGGCGGCACCCTGTTTTTAGATGAAATCGGTGATATGCCATTGGATGTGCAAACTCGCCTGCTGCGTGTGCTGGCGGATGGTCAGTTCTATCGGGTCGGAGGCTATGCCCCGGTCAAAGTGGATGTGCGCATCATTGCCGCCACCCATCAAAATCTGGAGCTGCGTGTTCAGGAGGGGAAATTCCGCGAGGATCTATTCCATCGACTGAATGTGATTCGGGTGCATTTACCGCCGCTGCGTGAACGCCGTGAGGATATTCCGCGTCTGGCTCGCTACTTCTTGCAAGTGGCGGCCAAAGAGCTGGGGGTTGAAGCCAAGAACCTGCATCCGGATACCGAAGTGGCACTGACTCGCCTGCCTTGGCAGGGTAATGTGCGCCAACTGGAAAACACCTGTCGCTGGCTCACCGTGATGGCGGCCGGGCAGGAAGTGCTGATTCAGGATCTCCCTTCTGAGCTGTTTGAAACCAGTACGCCAGATGCTTCCGGCCAGCGGACACCGGATAACTGGTCAACACTGCTGGCACAATGGGCTGATCGCGCACTGCGCTCTGGCCATCAGGATCTGTTATCTGAAGCACAGCCAGAGATGGAGCGGACACTGTTAACCACCGCACTGCGCCACACGCAAGGCCACAAGCAGGAAGCGGCACGGCTACTGGGCTGGGGTCGCAATACCTTAACGCGGAAGCTGAAAGAGTTGGGGATGGAGTAGTAAGTGTAAACCAGCGCTGACGCGAGTGTCACCCTCAGCACTGAGGGTGACATCATCAGATCACGCGGGAGAACTGCTGTCTGCGCGCCTGTTTACGCAAATAGATATCGAAGCACATACAGATATTACGAATGAGTAAGCGCCCACGTGGCGTCACACGAATGCCCTTTTCATTCCGCTCCACCAACCCATCTTGTTCGAAGGGGGCCAGCAACTCGAAATCTTCGGCAAAATAATCCGCGAAATGAATTCCATAATGCTGCTCAATCGGCTGATAACTGATTTGGAAATTGCAAATTAGCGTTTTAATCACATCGCGGCGGAGGCAATCATCCTCGGTCATCGTCAGACCGCGCCACAGCGCATTGCCCCGTTGTTCCACACAGGCGTAGTAGGTTTTCAGATCTTTTTCGTTCTGCGCGTAGCTGTCACCCAACATGCTGATCGCCGAAACCCCTAAGCCGAGCAGGTCACTCTCGCCTTGAGTGGTATAGCCTTGGAAATTGCGGTGTAATTTCCCTTCCCGCTGCGCTACCGCTAACTCATCATCTGGGCGGGCAAAGTGATCCATCCCAATAAACTGATAACCGGATTCGGTTAAGAAGCGGATGGTGTGCTGCAAGATATCCAGCCGCTGCTCGGCGCTGGGGAGATCCGCATCTTTGATTTTGCGTTGCGCGGCAAACAGGCTCGGCAAGTGGGCGTAATTAAAGACGCTCAGGCGGTCGGGATTGAGTTCAGCCACCCGTTTGAGGGTAAAAGCAAAACTTTCTGGTGTCTGCTTGGGCAAACCATAAATCAAATCAATATTGGTGGAGTTAAAACCGAGCGCTTTCGCCCGCGCAATCAGCGCAAAGATAAAATCTTCGTCTTGCTCACGGTTAACCAGCCGTTGGACCTCTTTATTGAAATCCTGCACCCCCATGCTCAGGCGGTTAAAGCCCTCCGCACGCAGGTGATCGAGCACATCCAGCTCAATTTCCCGTGGGTCCACTTCAATCGACTGCTCCGCACCGGGCAGGAAATCAAAGTGTTCACGCAGCAGATTCATCAGGTGGCTAATTTGCGTTTTATTCAGGTAGGTCGGCGTGCCACCGCCCCAGTGCATCTGGCTGACCTGACGCCCAGCGAACAGCGCCGCCCGCTGGCGGATCTCGTTTTCCAGCACCGCCAAGTATTCATCAGCTTTATGTTGCTGGCGCGTCACCAGCTTATTACAGCCGCAGAAGTAGCAAAGCTTATGGCAAAACGGAATGTGTACATACAGCGATAAAGGCCGCTGTGGGTAGCGCTTCACCGCCTGCTGAAAAGCAGATTCGTTATAATCTTCACTGAATTCAAGGGCGGTGGGGTACGAGGTGTAGCGTGGCCCTGAATAATTATATTTTTGAATCAGGGAGAGATCCCAAACTATGGCGTGCTCAGACATGTTCATTCCTTCCGAAATTTGCGTCTACCGGGCCGGTGAGAGGGCAGATGTTTTCGTTGTCTGGCCGCAGTAGCGCTGCGCAACCGTGATCGTCGTTGCGACAGCCGCCATAGTTTACCCAATAACCACAATAGATAACATGTCAGTAGTAGGGTTATTGTCGGGATCACCCACTGCATCACTTAAAATGCGTCTTTGGGATTACCGCCTTTCAGTAATTTCAGAATGTCTTCTGGCTTCTCTTCTTTCTCTTCGTCATCTTCATCATCGCCCAATTCAATACCCAACTGCTCCATCAGGGCATCAATACGGTCCAATGTCAGATCAACGTAAGCCTGATCTTCTTTGCTCAATACTTCGTCATTATCCAGACGATCCAGCAAGGCATCCAGACGCTCATCGTTTTCCAGCTTGGTCAGCTCTTCTTCCGGCGTCAGACGTGGCTTAGCTTCTGCTTTGACTACTGGTTTGGTGGTTGGCTTGGCTTTTACCTTGCTCTCGACCACCAGCGGCACAGGCACTTTACTGCCGAAGCGGGGATCTTTCTCTTGCGCTGGGGTCTGGCCCTTCTTATTGCTGCCCTCAACGTTGCTTCTCGCCCCTGAGCGATTGCCGCTGTGCTTTTTCTGGCGTTTACGTTCGCGAGCTTCAATATCCAGCTCAACACGGGTTTTTTTAATGCGCTTTGGCGTTGCGGTGCCTTTTGGGGCTGCACGTGGTGCTTTATTGGGTTGCTTCATAACCTGTGCTCTTAAATGAGTATGGGATCGGATTGAGTATATACCCGTCGTCGAGAAATTTATTGGGTATAGTTTTGGGCGGAATCTAGCAGAAAGCAGACAAAGAAAAAAGGCGGCAGATTAACCTGTCGCCTTTTTTCGCACCTTCTGCCGAAGGATATCCTTACAGCGCACTCCCTGCACTTACCTAACGTCCCGGTTTCTCCCTCCTGCAATTCGCCGTCCTTACTGTCCCTCCAGCCCTGAAGGCGACTCACCCGGCGCTCCGGCCTGTGTCCCTGAACATCCTTTTACATTAGCTCCGTTTATCATCCTTGGCTCACCGCAGATCCATTACGTTCCTTAAGCATAGGCCACTCATCCTAAGTGATTATGCTCCCTGCTAGCACATCCTGAGCTATTGAAATCACAAACAGCCATTTGTTTTTGTTCAAAAAAACAACTATAAAAACAAATTATCTGTTAATGATATTAGCTGAGTTTTATGAAGTTTTTCTTAACAGTTGCTCAATGATAGGCCATTAATTTTCTCGACAATGACCGCCAACTCACAAAAATGGTAATTTCACTGGGAAGTGGGAAAAAGATCCGTGGAAGATAAACCCCCTTTTTTCGTCCTGATGCAGTTATAATCGCCCGATGTAAGCTATCTCTCACGGAGACGACAAATTTTGACTATCAGAAACTATAACTACCACATGACTCATTTCGTCATCAGTGCTCCGGATATCCGCCATCTGCCACGCGATGAAGGTATTGAGGTGGCATTTGCTGGCCGTTCAAATGCCGGTAAATCAAGTGCACTCAATACATTAACCAACCAGAAAGGTCTGGCCCGAACCAGTAAAACCCCCGGCCGTACCCAATTGATTAACTTATTTGAAGTGGTTGATGGTGTGCGTCTAGTTGACTTACCGGGCTATGGTTATGCCGAAGTCCCAGAAGAGATGAAAATCAAGTGGCAGCGCGCGCTGGGGGAGTATTTGCAGAAACGTAACTGTCTGAAAGGATTGGTTGTGTTGATGGATATTCGCCATCCACTGAAAGATTTGGATCAGCAGATGATTACTTGGGCGGTGGCCGTCGGCACGCCCGTGCTGTTACTCCTGACCAAAGCAGATAAGTTGGCATCAGGCGCTCGCAAGGCACAACTGAATATGGTGCGGGAAGCGATTATCCCCTTTATGGGCGATATTCAGGTTGAAGCCTTCTCATCATTGAAAAAGATCGGTGTTGATAAGTTGCGGGAAAAACTGGATACCTGGTTTAGCGAGATCCCGCCAGAAGTGATGATTGATGAGCATGACGACCAAGGTGAGTAATTAATCCCGCCAATCCCGCCGCACATATTATGCGGCGGAGATCACCGCTATTCTGCCAGCAAAAGCCCAATAAAAAACGCCCCAGTCAACAAGTGACTGGGGCGGCTAATATATAGCCAAATCCGATTACGTGAAGTAAAAGGTCTGAAAGATAGAACATCTTACCTCTGTACCCTACATCTGTAACTCTACATCATTTTTTCGCAGGGCAAAAGAATTTTTTGTTGTATAGTTACACAAATTGTCACGATTCAGCGCACATCTTCCTCGCATAATCGGCACTAAATGTAGCTTAATTACATAAAGTGCTTTAATTATCACCACTTACCCGCACAACTAGTGAGCCTGATCCCAGTTGTCGCCAACCCCGACATCAACCTTCAGTGGCACCGCCAACTGCATACTCTGTTCCATCAACTCACGGATTTTCTGTTCAGCGCTTTCTAATACACTTTCATGCACCTCAAACACCAATTCATCGTGTACCTGCATGATGACCCGCACCAAAGGCTCAGGTTCTTGCTGTAACCAAGCATCCACGGCAATCATGGCTCGCTTAATGATATCAGCGGCAGTGCCTTGCATTGGGGCGTTGATTGCTTCACGTTCGGCAGCCTTACGGCGATTGGCATTGCGCGAGTGAATATCAGGCAGATAGAGGCGGCGGCCATCCAGTGTGGTGACGTAGCCTTGATCAGCGGCTTGTTTGCGGGTGCGCTCCATATATTCCAGCACGCCCGGATAGCGCTCAAAGTAGAGATCCATGTAGCGCTGCGCTTCACCACGCGGGATATTCAGTTGCCGTGCCAGACCAAAGGCGCTCATACCATAAATCAGGCCAAAGTTAATCGCTTTGGCGCTACGGCGCTGTTCGCTCGTGACTTTTTCCAGTGGCAAACCAAAGACTTCCGCTGCGGTCGCGCGGTGAATATCTTTCCCCGCAGCAAATGCCGTCAGTAGCCCTTCATCCTGCGACAGATGCGCCATGATACGCAATTCAATCTGTGAGTAGTCGGCCGCCATGATGCGGTAACCTTGCGGCGCAATAAAAGCCTGACGTATGCGACGCCCTTCTTCATTTCGCACCGGTATATTTTGCAGGTTAGGATCACGGGAGGAGAGACGCCCAGTGGCCGTCACAGCCTGATGATAAGAGGTATGGACCCGGCCCGACACCGGGTTAATCATCAGCGGTAGCTTGTCGGTATAGGTGCTTTTGAGCTTCGCCAAACCGCGATATTCGAGAATGACTTTCGGCAGAGGATAATCCAGTGCCAATTCGGCCAGCACTTCCTCGTTAGTCGACGCTGCGCCCCCCGGCGTTTTTTTCAAGATGGGCAGTTTTTGTTTTTCATACAAAATCACCTGTAGCTGTTTAGGTGACGCGAGGTTGAATGGCTCTTCCGCCAGTTCATGGGCCTGCTTTTCCAGCTCATCAAGGCGAATGGTCAGCTCTTTTGAGTGCGCGGCCAATATATTTTGGTCAATCAATACGCCGGTGCGCTCAATGCGGGATAAAATCGGCAGCAGCGGCATCTCAATTTCCTGAAATACGCGCTTCAGCCCTTCACTCTCCTGCAACTTCGGCCATAGCACCAAATGTAGCTGTAGGGTGACATCGGCATCCTCTGAGGCATAAGGTCCCGCTTGTTCCAACGCAATCTGGTTAAAAGTCAGCTGATTTTTGCCTTTACCGGCAATCTCTTCAAAGGTGATGGTTTTATGGTTGAGGTAACGCTCCGCCAAGCTATCCATATCATGGCGGCCCGCCACGCTGTTTAAAACGTAAGACTCCAGCATGGTATCGAATGCAATACCGCGCAGCTCAATGCCATAACGCGCCAACATGCTTTGATCAAACTTGAGGTTTTGCCCAACTTTAAGGGCTTTGTCATCTTCCAGCAGCGGTTTTAGTGTCGCGAGAACCCAGTCACGATCAAGCTGTGCGGGGGCGTCCAGATAATCATGCGCGAGTGGCAGATAGGCCGCTTCGCCCGGAGCGACCGCAAACGAGAGACCAATCAAGTTGTTGCTGAGGGTATCAAGGCCGTCGGTTTCAGTATCAAACGCAAACACGTCCGCTTTTTTAAGCCGCTCGATCCAGTCAGCTAAGGATTTTTCATCCAAAATAGTGTGGTAGTTCTCTTGCGACAACACCGCCGTGACTTCAGCCGCTGGGGCTGGCTCTGTCGCGACAAAGGTTTTATTGCTGGTTTGCCCGGTTGGCCGCTCTTTTTTGCCGTCTAGCCATTTTCCCTCTTCGACATCGGCCAGCCAGCGCTTGAATTCATAGCGGCTGAATAACTGATGCAACTGCTCATCATCCGGCGGTGAGACGGTCAACTCGTCGCAAGTGACATCCAGTTCGACATCCGTTTTAATGGTGGCGAGTTTATAAGAGAGGTAGGCGACATCTTTATTCTGCTCTAATTTGGCAGACATCGTTTTAGCGCCACGGAATGTTAGTGTGGGTATTTTATCCAAATTACTGAATAGCGAGTCCAATCCGCCCAGACCTTGCAATAAAGCCTGCGCGGTCTTTTCACCCACACCGGGTACGCCTGGAATATTGTCTGATGAATCTCCCATCAGGGCCAGAAAATCAATAATCAGTTCAGGGGGAACGCCATATTTTTCGCACACTTCCTGTGGCCCTAAAATAGCGTTGTTCATTGTATTAATGAGAGTGATATTCGGCGTAACTAATTGCGCCATATCTTTATCACCGGTACTAATTAATACGGAATGACCTGCTTTTTCTGCTTCTTGCGCCAGAGTGCCAATAACATCATCCGCCTCGACCCCAGAAACCACCAATAAAGGCAATCCCATCGCCTTGACCATTTGGTGAAGCGGCTCTATTTGCGATCGTAAATCATCGGGCATCGGTGGGCGGTGAGATTTATATTCAGCGAATAACTCATCACGAAATGTTTTGCCTTTAGCATCAAAAACAACCGCAACATGGCTTGGACGATATTGCAGCAACAGACTGCGCAACATGTTCAACACGCCATACATCGCGCCTGTCGGTTCGCCGCTGCCATTGGTCAACGGTGGGAAGGCATGGTAAGCGCGATAGAGGTAAGAGGAACCGTCAACGAGGATCAATGGGTTTTCTGCAATCTGGGCCATAGAGTTTCTTCATCTTTATTCAGCAAGGTCTGACGCTAAGAATGCCATAGCTGGCGGCAAGAGACGAATCTTAGCGTCCATTCTTGTGCGAAAGAGAGCATTTTTGCTCAGAGATCTTGAAGATCCTTTCTGTGGATAACTTTGTGAGTAAAAACATGTGCAGATTATATTTATCCGTCATCCAGCAAAGAGTTAATAATTAAACCAAGTATTATCATGGAGTTATGATTGCCTCTTTCTTATTTTACTGTCATTTTTCCTTTATCTCAATTGTGGATATTACTTATTTAGTCACGAGCTGAAGATAAATAAATTTCACTTATGGGCGAATTATCTCACGCCTTTTTTTATTACACTAAGCCACCCATTTTTAGCATTTTTACATCATGAATATCCACACCAAATCATCACGGAAATAGATAAGTAGATAAAAAACAACACCCCGAAAAATAGAAAGCCAGCATTCGGTCGCGTGTCTGTGACGTGGGATAATAGAGTGATTTAACAGCAGGGAAAGAAATAGAGTGGCAAAACAAAGTGCAGTGTGGGTATTGGGTGAGTCAAAGAGGCGCTAACAAAAGCCAGCGCCTCTTTACGTATAATTACTTTTGGGTCAGTAGGAACTTAACGACATCCGCATACTGTTTCACATAGGTATCCATTGAGCTGGTATCCATGCCATCGTTCTTAATCATATATTTGCCATTAACAAACATGGCCGGAACGCCGCGTAATTCTAAATCTTGAGCCGCTTTTTGCTGCTGAGCAACCAAGGATTTAACCACAAAGCTATTTAATGCCGCATCGTAGTCTTCACCACTCACACCCGCTTTGATAAAGACATTACGGATGTCATCGGGGGTCTGAACCGTTTGTGTTTTCTGTACGCCTTCAAACATCAGTGGGGTGATTTTATCTTCAACGCCCAGCGCCATAGCAACAGCCCATGCTTGAGTCAGTTGCTTGCCTAATGGGCCAAGGAACTCAACATGATAACGGGTCATTTTAGTCCCTTCTGGCAGTGCTTTTTTTACTGCCTGAGGAACATGGTAAATTTCTTCAAACTGGTAGCAGTGAGGGCAGTAGAAAGAGAAAAACTCTAAAACCTGAGGCTCACCCGTTACGGGTTTGTTTAACGTCTGGTACTGAGTACCGTCAGTAAATTGTGCGGCTGATGCGCTGAATGCCATCACCATGCCAACAAGCGCTAACCAAACATTTTTCATACTATAACGATCTCCATTATCTTAGCTTTAGTACATTGGCATCAGCTGCAAAGGCGGTGCCTGCAACAGCTTAACCTGCTCAGTAAATGATGCAGTCTGCTGTAACCAAAAATCAGACTCCGCCATCCACGGAAAACTTTTAGGGAATGCAGGGTCCTGCCAACGTCTGGCGACCCATGCAAGGTAATAAACCATCCGCATCGCGCGTAAAGGTTCAATCAGTGCGAGTTCACGCTGATCAAAATCAGCAAACTCACCATAGGCTTCTAGCAGAATATCCAACTGGATCAACTGCTCACTGCGTTCACCGTGTAGTAGCATCCAGAGATCCTGAATCGCTGGACCATTTCTGGCATCATCCAGATCGACAAACATCGGCCCATCACGCCATAAAATGTTGCCGGGGTGGCAGTCACCATGTAGCCGCAATGGCTGCCAATCGGTGTGCCAATACTGCTGAATGGTACTGATCAACAGATCGGTCGCCGCCAGAAACTTATCTCGCTGTTTTGTTGGTACCAGACTACTGCTGGCCAACAACTGGCGTGGTTCTGTCAGATACTCTTCAATGCCGATCGTTGAACGAGCAACAAAAAGTTTATCGCTACCCACTTGATGAATCCGGCCGAGAAAACGCCCGACCCACTCTAATTGGTCAAGATTATCTATCTCATACTGGCGGCCGCCGACACTGGGAAATACCGCAAAGAAAAACCCATGATGAGTATGCAAGGTGTTCCCATTGAGCAGCAAGGGAGCTATCACCGGGATCTCCGACTCTGCCAAATCAAGCGAGAATTGATGCTCCTCGGTGATTTGTTCGCGACTCCAGCGCTCAGGACGATAAAATTTCACCACATAACGTTTACGATCTTCATCCATAAACTGATAAACGCGGTTTTCGTAACTGTTAAGCGCGGTTAAACCAGAATCCACCCGTAAACCGACCCCTTCAAGGGCATCCATAATCAGGTCAGGAGACAACGTCTGAAAATTAAAGGCAGAGCTGTTCATAACAACATTCAGTCTATATAAGTGACAGCGACGCGCTGAGAATAAGAAATAGTATCATCAAAGCCTAATCTACGCAGATAAGGAGTATGACTAATCTTTAATGATGCCACGAGCGCGCAATATGGCCGTTTTAAAATCTTCTTCGAAATCTTTTTTCAATCCTGGGATCACTTCTGTCGATGCTGAACCGCGCATTTTCAGGTGATAAATAAGAATATCGTCGGTGAGATCTGAAAACTCCCCCTCGAAGCCCGCTTCAGCGGCCAGTTTTTGTAAAAACTGTACCAAATTTAAATCAGGCTCCTGCTGCCAGGCCGGATGTAAAAGCTCAATCAGTTCATTAACACGATGGCATTTCATAGCAAATTTATCCTATTCAAAAATATGCAGACAAAGTAGCAGGGATAATCACACAGGGAAAGAGAGCCTACTGTCAATAAAAGTAAATCCTGACCGATCCTCCTATTTAAAGATACAATTCGTCAGTCAGTTGAATATAGCGGAGTGATAGAAATGCAGCCCAATATAACAGGCGTTATTCTTGCCGGAGGCCGTTCTTCCCGAATGGGCGGAAATGATAAGGGATTGATTCCTCTTCATGGCAAGCCGCTGTTTCAACATGTCATTGACCGATTAAAACCGCAGGTTGATAACGTGCTAATTAATGCTAATCGTCATCAGGCGTTGTATCAAGAAAGTGGTATGCCGGTCATCAGCGATATCATTACTGGCTTCGTAGGCCCACTGGCAGGCATGCATGTCGGGCTGAGCCATTCACCTACAGAATGGGTTGTGTTTGCTCCCTGCGATGTTCCCACACTTCCTATCAATTTGGTTTCTCAGCTTTGGCACGGGAAACAGCAAGCGTTGGCCGCTTATGTCCACGATGGCGAGCGAGCACATCCAACATTAGCCTTAATGCATGTCAGCTTAAAACCACGCCTTGCTGAATTTCTGGCAAATGGAGATCGTAAGCTGATGATATTGATGGAGAGTGTGAATGCACAACCCGTAATATTCCGTGGGCAAGCCAACCAATTTAGCAACCTAAATACCCCCGCAGATTGCGACTTATGGGAACAAAGTAAAAGAGGGTCGTTATGAGCCAAAAGATACCGCCGTTATTAGGTATAGCCGCGTACAGTGGTACAGGAAAAACGACGTTATTGAAAAGTCTGATCCCCTTACTTCAGCAGCGCCAGATCCGGGTCGGCTTAATCAAACATACACATCACAATATGGAGATTGATACTCCAGGGAAGGATAGTTATGAATTGCGTAAAGCTGGTGCTCATCAGACTCTGGTTGCCAGCGATTGTCGCTGGGCATTGATGACAGAAACACCGGAACAAAAAACCTTGGATCTCCACTACCTGGCTAGCCGGCTAGATGCATCAACTATTGATCTCATCTTAGTCGAGGGTTTTAAGCATGAACCGATTAGCAAAATAGCACTTTATAGAGAAGCCGTGGGTAAGCCGTTCACAGACTTAATTGATGAATATGTTATCGCTTTGGCAAGTGACAAACCCATCTTGAGTAGTGCCGTAGATCAATTGGATATTAATCAGCCAGAAGAAATTGCAGAGTTTATTTGCGGTTGGTTAGGAAGGAAGCAGCAATAAGAAGTAAAACTGAGCGGCGATAGAGCCTAGGTCTTATTAGATTTCAGCTCTACCCATACTTTTTGAGTTTTGAGTGAAGACATAAAAAACTGCACCCTGACTCGTTGGGCTTCCCACTGTCAGAGTGCAGTTCAGTCGCGGAGACTTTTTTTGGTTTTGGTTTTGGTTTTGACACATAGCAAAAACCCCACGCTTTTGGCATGGGGTCTCGGCTTGATTTGATGCCTGGCAGTGTCACAGTATTCGTCTCATCTTGAGGATGAGTCTCACCCCTTCGGGGCCAGCGCAAGACGCTGTCCAAACTGCATGCGCAGTAGTATTCGTCTCATCTTGAGGATGAGTCTCACCCCTTCGGGGCCAGCGCAAGGCGCTGTTCAAACTGCATGCGCAGTAGTATTCGTCTCATCTTGAGGATGAGTCTCACCCCTTCGGGGCCAGCGCAAGGCGCTGTTCAAACTGCATGCGCAGTAGTATTCGTCTCATCTTGAGGATGAGTCTCACCCCTTCGGGGCCAGCGCAAGGCGCTGTTCAAACTGCATGCGCAGTAGTATTCGTCTCATCTTGAGGATGAGTCTCACCCCTTCGGGGCCAGCGCAAGGCGCTGTTCAAACTGCATGCGCAGTAGTATTCGTCTCATCTTGAGGATGAGTCTCACCCCTTCGGGGCCAGCGCAAGGCGCTGTTCAAACTGCATGCGCAGTTTGTCGCATGTCATGCTCGAATAGCGCACGCCAGAACCATAAACAAAAAAGGCCACCCATCAGGGTAGCCTTTTTTGTTTATTTGATGCCTGGCAGTGTCCTACTCTCGCATGGGGAGACCCCACACTACCATCGGCGCTACGGCGTTTCACTTCTGAGTTCGGCATGGGATCAGGTGGGACCACCGCGCTAAGGCCGCCAGGCAAATTCTGTTTCAATCAACTCGCTCACGATAAACTCTCGTCAGCCAGCCAATCCAATCTCGGAACATTCGCTGAAAATCTACTCTCAAATCACCAAAACACCTTTGGTGTTGTAAGGTTAAGCCTCACGGATCATTAGTACTGGTTAGCTCAATGCATCGCTGCACTTACACACCCAGCCTATCAACGTCATAGTCTTTAACGTTCCTTCAGGGGGCTTAAAGCCCCAGGGAAGACTCATCTCGAGGCAAGTTTCCCGCTTAGATGCTTTCAGCGGTTATCTCTTCCGAATTTAGCTACCGGGCAATGCCATTGGCATGACAACCCGAACACCAGTGATTCGTCCACTCCGGTCCTCTCGTACTAGGAGCAGCCCCTCTCAATCTTCCAACGCCCACGGCAGATAGGGACCGAACTGTCTCACGACGTTCTAAACCCAGCTCGCGTACCACTTTAAATGGCGAACAGCCATACCCTTGGGACCTACTTCAGCCCCAGGATGTGATGAGCCGACATCGAGGTGCCAAACACCGCCGTCGATATGAACTCTTGGGCGGTATCAGCCTGTTATCCCCGGAGTACCTTTTATCCGTTGAGCGATGGCCCTTCCATTCAGAACCACCGGATCACTAAGACCTACTTTCGTACCTGCTCGAGCCGTCACTCTCGCAGTCAAGCTAGCTTATGCCTTTGCACTAACCTCACGATGTCCGACCGTGATTAGCTAACCTTCGTGCTCCTCCGTTACTCTTTGGGAGGAGACCGCCCCAGTCAAACTACCCACCAGACACTGTCCTCACCCCGGATTACGGGGCCGAGTTAGAACATCAAACATTAAAGGGTGGTATTTCAAGGTTGGCTCCATGCAGACTGGCGTCCACACTTCAATGCCTCCCACCTATCCTACACATCAAGGCTCAATGTTCAGTGTCAAGCTATAGTAAAGGTTCACGGGGTCTTTCCGTCTTGCCGCGGGTACACTGCATCTTCACAGCGAGTTCAATTTCACTGAGTCTCGGGTGGAGACAGCCTGGCCATCATTACGCCATTCGTGCAGGTCGGAACTTACCCGACAAGGAATTTCGCTACCTTAGGACCGTTATAGTTACGGCCGCCGTTTACTGGGGCTTCGATCAAGAGCTTCGCCTTGCGGCTGACCCCATCAATTAACCTTCCAGCACCGGGCAGGCGTCACACCGTATACGTCCACTTTCGTGTTTGCACAGTGCTGTGTTTTTATTAAACAGTTGCAGCCAGCTGGTATCTGCGACTGGCTTCGGCGCCGAGAGCAAGTCTCTTTACCTAATGCCAGCGTGCCTTCTCCCGAAGTTACGGCACCATTTTGCCTAGTTCCTTCACCCGAGTTCTCTCAAGCGCCTGAGTATTCTCTACCTGACCACCTGTGTCGGTTTGGGGTACGATTCAATGTTACCTGATGCTTAGAGGCTTTTCCTGGAAGCTTGGCATCAACTACTTCTGCACCGTAGTGCATCGTCATCACACCTCAGCGTTGATAAGCAACCGGATTTACCAAGTCACTCCGCCTACATGCTTAAACCGGGACAACCGTCGCCCGGCTAGCCTAGCCTTCTCCGTCCCCCCTTCGCAGTAACACCAAGTACAGGAATATTAACCTGTTTCCCATCGACTACGCTTTTCAGCCTCGCCTTAGGGGTCGACTCACCCTGCCCCGATTAACGTTGGACAGGAACCCTTGGTCTTCCGGCGTGCGGGTTTTTCACCCGCATTATCGTTACTTATGTCAGCATTCGCACTTCTGATACCTCCAGCAGCCCTCACAGGCCACCTTCAACGGCTTACAGAACGCTCCCCTACCCAACAACACCTAAGTGTCGCTGCCGCAGCTTCGGTGCATGGTTTAGCCCCGTTACATCTTCCGCGCAGGCCGACTCGACCAGTGAGCTATTACGCTTTCTTTAAATGATGGCTGCTTCTAAGCCAACATCCTGGCTGTCTATGCCTTCCCACATCGTTTCCCACTTAACCATGACTTTGGGACCTTAGCTGGCGGTCTGGGTTGTTTCCCTCTTCACGACGGACGTTAGCACCCGCCGTGTGTCTCCCGTGATAACATTCTTCGGTATTCGGAGTTTGCATCGGTTTGGTAAGTCGGGATGACCCCCTAGCCGAAACAGTGCTCTACCCCCGAAGATGAGTTCACGAGGCGCTACCTAAATAGCTTTCGGGGAGAACCAGCTATCTCCCGGTTTGATTGGCCTTTCACCCCCAGCCACAAGTCATCCGCTAATTTTTCAACATTAGTCGGTTCGGTCCTCCAGTTAGTGTTACCCAACCTTCAACCTGCCCATGGCTAGATCACCGGGTTTCGGGTCTATACCTTGCAACTAGACGCCCAGTTAAGACTCGGTTTCCCTACGGCTCCCCTATTCGGTTAACCTTGCTACAAAATATAAGTCGCTGACCCATTATACAAAAGGTACGCAGTCACACCACGAAGGTGCTCCCACTGCTTGTACGTACACGGTTTCAGGTTCTATTTCACTCCCCTCGCCGGGGTTCTTTTCGCCTTTCCCTCACGGTACTGGTTCACTATCGGTCAGTCAGGAGTATTTAGCCTTGGAGGATGGTCCCCCCATATTCAGACAGGATGTCACGTGTCCCGCCCTACTCATCGAGTTCACAGAAGGTGTGTTTTTGTGTACGGGACTATCACCCTGTACCGTGCGACTTTCCAGACGCTTCCACTAACACACAAACTGATTCAGACTCTGGGCTCTTCCCCGTTCGCTCGCCGCTACTGGGGGAATCTCGGTTGATTTCTTTTCCTCGGGGTACTTAGATGTTTCAGTTCCCCCGGTTCGCCTTGCATGGCTATGTATTCACCATGCAATAGTGCAACGAATTGCACTGGGTTTCCCCATTCGGGTATCGTCGGTTGTAACGGTTCATATCACCTTACCGACGCTTATCGCAGATTAGCACGCCCTTCATCGCCTCTGACTGCCTAGGCATCCACCGTGTACGCTTAGTCGCTTAACCTCACAACCCGAAGGTGTTTCTGTGCTCAAAGTGGTTGCGCGTTCACAAATGCGGTGTTGTTCCGTGCGCGCAATCCTCATGAACGTTAAGTTCACTCCGGTTGCTGTGCGCGGTACGCCTTGCCTTTGCGTCGCTCACTCACTTTTTGACATTGAAAACCTGTCGCATTGCGATTATTTGAGAGACTCTAATACAGGTTACTTCTTATCTCAGTACTGCTACGGAGAGATAAGTTTCAGCTGTATTGTTTCAATTTTCAGCTTGTTCCAGATTGTTAAAGAGCAATATCTTAAACACGACTCGTTAAAGTCATCTTTAAGATATTTTTTAGTTCATAAAGAACCAGTGATAATGTCTTTCACACATTATCGGATTGGCGTCCCCAAGGGGATTCGAACCCCTGTTACAGCCGTGAAAGGGCAGTGTCCTAGGCCTCTAGACGATGGGGACACAAAAATTGCTACTGAATCAGTGATTCAGTATTTTTGTGTAAAGGTGAGAATGTGGTGACACATTCGAACGACTGATGCAGTAAATACTCGATGCCGAGGTTCTACAGCACAATCATCACCCTCATCAACAGGTGCTCTTGCTCATTACATTCATCAGACAATCTGTGTGGACACTACGCAATGCGTATCGTTAGGTAAGGAGGTGATCCAACCGCAGGTTCCCCTACGGTTACCTTGTTACGACTTCACCCCAGTCATGAATCACAAAGTGGTAAGCGCCCTCCCGAAGGTTAAGCTACCTACTTCTTTTGCAACCCACTCCCATGGTGTGACGGGCGGTGTGTACAAGGCCCGGGAACGTATTCACCGTAGCATTCTGATCTACGATTACTAGCGATTCCGACTTCATGGAGTCGAGTTGCAGACTCCAATCCGGACTACGACAGACTTTATGTGGTCCGCTGGCTCTCGCGAGTTCGCTTCACTTTGTATCTGCCATTGTAGCACGTGTGTAGCCCTACTCGTAAGGGCCATGATGACTTGACGTCATCCCCACCTTCCTCCGGTTTGTCACCGGCAGTCTCCCTTGAGTTCCCACCATTACGTGCTGGCAACAAAGGATAAGGGTTGCGCTCGTTGCGGGACTTAACCCAACATTTCACAACACGAGCTGACGACAGCCATGCAGCACCTGTCTCACAGTTCCCGAAGGCACCGAAGCATCTCTGCTAAGTTCTGTGGATGTCAAGAGTAGGTAAGGTTCTTCGCGTTGCATCGAATTAAACCACATGCTCCACCGCTTGTGCGGGCCCCCGTCAATTCATTTGAGTTTTAACCTTGCGGCCGTACTCCCCAGGCGGTCGACTTAACGCGTTAGCTCCGGAAGCCACGCCTCAAGGGCACAACCTCCAAGTCGACATCGTTTACAGCGTGGACTACCAGGGTATCTAATCCTGTTTGCTCCCCACGCTTTCGCACCTGAGCGTCAGTCTTTGTCCAGGGGGCCGCCTTCGCCACCGGTATTCCTCCAGATCTCTACGCATTTCACCGCTACACCTGGAATTCTACCCCCCTCTACAAGACTCTAGCTTGCCAGTTTCAAATGCAGTTCCCACGTTAAGCGCGGGGATTTCACATCTGACTTAACAAACCGCCTGCGTGCGCTTTACGCCCAGTAATTCCGATTAACGCTTGCACCCTCCGTATTACCGCGGCTGCTGGCACGGAGTTAGCCGGTGCTTCTTCTGCGAGTAACGTCAATCAACCGTGCTATTAACACGACTGCCTTCCTCCTCGCTGAAAGTGCTTTACAACCCGAAGGCCTTCTTCACACACGCGGCATGGCTGCATCAGGCTTGCGCCCATTGTGCAATATTCCCCACTGCTGCCTCCCGTAGGAGTCTGGACCGTGTCTCAGTTCCAGTGTGGCTGGTCATCCTCTCAGACCAGCTAGGGATCGTCGCCTAGGTGAGCCATTACCTCACCTACTAGCTAATCCCATCTGGGCACATCCGATGGCGTGAGGCCCGAAGGTCCCCCACTTTGCTCTTGCGAGGTCATGCGGTATTAGCTACCGTTTCCAGTAGTTATCCCCCTCCATCAGGCAGTTTCCCAGACATTACTCACCCGTCCGCCGCTCGCCGGCAAAGTAGCAAGCTACTTTCCGCTGCCGCTCGACTTGCATGTGTTAGGCCTGCCGCCAGCGTTCAATCTGAGCCATGATCAAACTCTTCAATTTAAGATTTGTTTGATTTGCTACTAATGAAAGTAGCGATGCTCAAAGATTACTTTCTGCAAATATGCATTCGAACCGAAGTTCAAATGTGTACTGCTTTGGTCACTCTTCAAGACTTTGATATTGCTTCTGCCTGCCGAAACAGGCTTCGATATCGTCTTGCGAGTGCCCACACAGATTGTCTGATAAATTGTTAAAGAGCGTTCGTTACCCGTTTGCCTTGCGGCGAATCTTACGGTAATGCGGGAGGCAGATAATACGCTTTCCCGCTGAAGAGTCAAGGTTTTATTTGGTTTCTTTCGAACTCAAACGCCTTCTTTTCTCTTCCTGACCCGGCGAAGTGTGTTTCGTTGTTCCCGGTCAGTGGAGGCGCATTATAGGGAGTTCCTGACAGGCTGCAACCCCTAATTTGAAAAAACTTTTCAACCGCGTTTTTTTTCAGCAAATAGGGGGTAACAGGTGAGTTTTTAAACAATTATTACGCTAAACATTCAGTCTTAGAGTGAATCTGTAGAGTAAAATAGAAATATAAGAAGACAGATAGGACAAATCACCATGCAACTAAATACCCAACAACAGGCCGCCCAGCGCAATCTTTCATATCTATTAGCCGAAAAAATTGGCCAGCGCATTCTCGCAGGTGAATATGTAGCCGGTAGCATACTGCCTGGTGAGATAGAGTTGGGTGAGCAATTTGGTGTTAGCCGTACTGCCGTTCGTGAAGCGGTGAAAATGCTCGCAGCAAAAGGGATGTTATTGCCGCGCCCACGCATTGGCACCCGAGTCATGCCGCAAACAAATTGGAACTACCTTGATCAAGAGCTACTGACGTGGTGGATGACCAAAGAGAATTTTGATCAGGTGATGCAGCACTTCCTTATATTAAGGACATCACTCGAGCCTCAAGCCTGTTCACTGGCGGCGGTGAATGCCAATGATGAGCAGCGGGCGTTGTTAGCCTCATTAATTGCAGAGATGCGCGCGCTGCATGAGCAGTTTAATCGCGAACGATGGATTCAGGTGGATGCCCAATTTCATCAGTTAATCTATGAGGCCAGCGGCAATCCATTTTTAACCTCTTTCGCCAATTTGTTCAGTTCGGTTTATCACAACTATTTTCGCGCTATTACCGGCGATGAAGTGATTAAGCTGCAATACCATCAGGATATTGTCGATGCGATTCTGACGGGTGATAGCCAAGGCGCTTTATTGGCCTGTCAGGTGTTATTAAAGGGGAAAGAGTAGCGGCGAGATGTTATTTATATCTATATAAAGATAAAGGGTACTCACGCCCACTCAATTTAATCAGGACGGACAATGATAAAATCTGCGCGCAGCATGGCGGGTCTTCCTTGGATAGCCGCCATGGCTTTCTTTATGCAGGCTTTGGATGCCACCATACTGAATACGGCCCTGCCATCAATCGCCGAAAGTCTTCATCGGTCACCGCTGACCATGCAATCCGCGATTATCAGCTATACCCTGACCGTCGCTATGCTGATCCCGGTGAGTGGCTGGCTGGCTGACCGCTTTGGCACCCGCCGAGTGTTCATTTTGGCGGTTTCACTCTTTACTCTAGGTTCACTACTATGCGCACTTTCTGGTTCACTGCCATTTCTGGTGGCCTCCCGCGTGATTCAAGGCGTCGGTGGGGCGATGATGATGCCCGTCGCCAGACTGGCACTCATTCGGGCTTATCCACGCAGTGAATTATTACCGGTATTAAATTTTGTCACTATTCCCGGATTAATCGGCCCCGTCATGGGGCCGCTGTTAGGTGGACTATTGGTCACCTACGCCACTTGGCACTGGATTTTTATCCTTAATATCCCTATTGGCATATTGGGCATTGTCTACGCACGCAAATACATGCCCGACTTCACCATGCCCAAACGCGCCTTTGATTTTATCGGCTTCCTGCTATTCGGTAGCAGCTTAGTGTTGATATCCGTGAGTTTGGAAATCATGGGGCGGCCAGATATTGCTGATTACCTGCCCGCCGCGACACTGGTCGGTGGCTTATTGATGCTGCTCTTCTATATATTCCACGCGAAAGGCCACCCAAATCCATTAATTGGTTTACCGCTGTTCAAAACCCGCACATTCTCCGTCGGGATTGCAGGTAATGTGGCCTCACGGTTAGGCACTGGTTGTGTGCCCTTCTTAATGCCATTGATGTTACAGGTTGGATTTGGTTACTCCGCCATTATTGCCGGTTGCATGATGGCACCGACTGCCATTGGTTCGATGATGGCGAAATCTGCCGTGACACAGGTATTACGTTCGCTGGGGTATCGCACCGTATTAGTGGGCATTACCGCCATTATTGGCGTGCTGATCGCCCTGTTTGCACTGCAATCGCCGGGAATGTCGCCTTGGCTGATGATCTTGCCACTCTTTGTTTTGGGTATGGCGATGTCCACTCAGTTCACCGCAATGAATACCATCACACTGGCGGACTTGACCGATAACAACGCCAGCTCGGGTAACAGTGTTTTGGCGGTCACCCAGCAGTTGGCGATCAGCTTTGGTGTGGCTATCAGCGCGGTGGTATTGCGGTTTTATGATGGGTTGTCGTTTGGGGGTAATGTCGATCACTTCCACTACACCTTTATTACCATGGGCGTGGTGACACTGCTTTCATCTGTGGTGTTCCTATTACTCAAACCCAAAGATGGCGACAATTTAATTCAGGGCCGCAATGTGAAAAAGATTTCGCGCCCTGCAAAGAGTGAAGTTTAACGGATAGCGACCGACCCACGCTCAATAAGCTCGGGAGTGAGAATCAGCACTTGCGGTTCCGCTTCCGGGTTATTCAACCGATGAATCAGTGTATCAATCGCCAGTTCGCCAAGGTCATCTTTTGGTTGATGGATGGTCGTCAGTGGTGGCGTCATATATTGTGCAATTTCAATATCATCATAACCAATGACCGCCATATCTTGCGGGATCGATAATCCAGCCTGATGCAACGCCTGATAAACCCCTACCGCCATAGCATCATTGCTGGTGAAAACGGCATCGGGTGGCTCCGGTAGGGCAAGTAACTGCTTCATCGCCACTAACCCGCCACCAAATTCAAAATCACTGGCGACTTCATAACCGGCAAGCACGGGTAACCCCGCGCGGTTCATAGCCTGACGGTATCCTTCCAAACGTTCTTTGGCCGGCGTTTTGTCCTGCGGACCCGCAATGCAAGCGATTCGGGTATATCCTCTGGCAATCAAATATGAGGTTGCCATTTCTCCGCCAAATAGCGAGTTATCCTGAATCACGTCATTCACCCCTTCAAACGGCGCCCAGTCCATCATAATGATTGGCAATGAAGGGTAACAACGCAGAATATCTTGGGAGGGACGGTGGCTTTCGGTGCACATCAGCAGTAATCCATCGACGCGTTTCTGCATCAGGGTTTCAATGCTACGACTCATGCGATCAATATCGCCTTCGGTATTGCACAGAATCAAACTATAACCGCGCTCATAACAACTGCGCTCCACGCCTCGGACAACTTCGGCATAAAATGGGTTGCTACTGGCAGTAACCAACATACCTATGGTGCGGGTTTGTTTCAGTTTTAAGCTGCGGGCCAGTGCAGAAGGGGCGTAGTTGAGTTGCTTGATAGCAGACAGCACTTTGTCGCGGATAGGATCGCTGACAAAGCGATTTTTATTAATAACATGCGAGACAGTGGAGGTTGATACGCCCGCTAAACGGGCGACATCTTTCATGGTGGCCAAAGTTATACCTGACCTTGTAAGAAGCTATCGATCTCGGTTCGCCAAGGAATGGAGGGTTGTGCGCCTGGCCGAGTGACGGCAATCGCGGCAGCGGCATGAGCAAAGCGCACGGCTAAGCCCATCGACTTACCTTCCAATAGCGCAGTCAGTAATGCACCATTGAACGTATCACCCGCAGCAATAGTATCCACCGCATCAACTTTGAACCCCGCGACCAATTGACCTTTGCCCTGTTCGCTGAGCCAGACACCACGGCTGCCCAAGGTGATGATCACAGTAGCGATGCCTTTATCATGCAGAATTTGTGCTGCTTTCGCCGCATCATCATCATGCTCAATATGAATGCCCGTTAAACGCTCAGCTTCGGTTTCATTCGGGGTAATCATATCCACCAGCGCTAACAACTCATCAGGCAGTTCACGAGCGGGGGCGGGGTTGAGAATAACCTGAGTCTGATGCTGTTTTGCCAGTTTAGCGGCGGCCATCACGGTATCGAGCGGAGATTCTAGCTGCATGAGCAGTGCATCGGCATCCATCACCTGCTGCTGATAGCGGTGAAGATAGTCAGGCGTCACCGCCGAGTTAGCCCCAGCATTGATGCCAATGACGTTTTCGCCTTCACCGTTGACGAAAATTAGCGCCACACCGGTGGTGGTTCCCGCAACCGCCTCAATAGGCGCGGTATCAATATGATCGCTGGCTAATTGCCGACGCACCCGTTCACCAATATCATCTTCACCCACACAGGCAATAAACGCGATATTCGCCCCACTACGGCCAGCGGCAACAGCCTGATTAGCGCCTTTGCCACCGAAAGCAACGTTATACTGCTTCCCGATCACCGTTTCACCCGGACGCGGAAACTGCTCAATGTTCAGAATATGGTCGGCATTGATGCTGCCGAGGACCACCAGCTTACCTGTTTCCATCGTATTTATTCCTTTGTAGATGACGCCACCGCCCAGATTATCGCGACGGTGGCGTAATGCCCTGCTTTTCTTCTTTTATTGTTTGGTGACTAATTTCAAGTCTACTGGGATAACCGCCGGCACTTTTTCGCCTTTCAACACTTTATCCGCAGTTTGAATGCCAATGACACCAATCTGGTCAGGGCGTTGAGCAATGGTTGCACCCAATTTGCCGCTCTCAACCGCTTTGATACCATCGTCGGTGCCATCAAAACCGACCACTAGCACATCTGTTTTACCCGCAGTTTGCAAAGCGCGCAGTGCGCCCAGTGCCATTTCGTCGTTCTGAGCAAACACGGCCTGCACTGTTGGATGGGCGGTCAGCAAGTTCTGCATGACGTTCAAGCCCTTGGTGCGGTCAAAGTCAGCAGGTTGGCTAGCCAGCAGTTGGAACTTATTTTTTTCCATCGACTGTTTAAAACCTTCGCCACGTTCACGCGCCGCAGAGGCTCCTGCGATCCCTTCCAACTGAATGACTTTGGCATCGCTACCCAATTTCTTGGCAATAAAGTCACCGGCCATTTTGCCGCCGAAACGGTTATCCGATGCCACGTGACTCACTACAGTGCCGGCGTTAGCCAGACGGTCAAGGGTGATGACCGGAATGTTTGCCTGATTAGCCATTTTCACGGCATTACCCACGGCATCAGAGTCAGTTGGGTTAATCAGCAGCAATTTCGTGCCACGAACCGTTAAGTCCTGCACGTTTGCCAGCTCTTTCGCCGGGTTGTTTTGCGAATCCAACACCACTAGGTTGTAGCCCAGTTTATCGGCTTCTTTTTGTGCGCCGTCTTTCATTGAAACAAAGAACGGGTTATTCAGGGTGGAAACCACCAAGGCGATGGTATCTTTTGCCAGTGCGTTTGCACTCACAGTCGCGCTCAATGCAACAACAGAGATCAAGGTAGCCAGTTTCTTCATTTTCATGGTCACAATTCCTGTAGGGAGAGAGGTTATTTGCTGCTTTTGTTATCTACCAATACCGCAAGCAAGATAACCACTGCTTTCACGATCATTTGGTAGTAAGAGGAGACACCCAATAAATTCAAACCGTTATTTAAGAAGCCGAGGATAAGTGCGCCGATTAGAGTGCCGACAATCCGCCCTTTCCCCCCAGCCAGACTGGTACCGCCTAGAACCACGGCTGCTATCGCATCCAGTTCATAGCCTGTACCCGCTGTCGGTTGTGCTGACGACAAGCGCGCCACTTCGATAATCCCTGCCAGTGCCGCTAACAATCCACACAGCGAATAAACAATAATTTTAACTTTATCGACGCTAATACCAGAGAGCCGTGTGGCTGACTCATTACCGCCTAAGGCGTAGATATAGCGGCCCAAGCGGGTGTGGTGCAACATGTACCAAGCCGCAATAAAGACAATCGCCATCAACCAGATAGGGGTCGGAATACCAAAGGGACGACCTATGCCGAACCAGCCAAAGGTGTCGGCCACCTCCGTAAAACCGGTATTGACCGGGCTACCATTGGTGTAAACCATGGTGACGCC